>JANQMT010000143.1:0-96667 GCA_028279945.1 Clostridia bacterium | reverse complement strand
ATTGTACTCTATGCAAAATATATGTTATAATGTTTTTTGTTTCACGTAAAATAATTTCTTTGAAATTAAATATATTGGCTAGCTGGTATCTTGTATAGGAATACAGGTTTTAGAAGGTTGATTTTCCCATATACTGCGTTAGAATCCATTATAATAGCAGAAGTATTACAAAGGATTCTTCCTTGTCTATGAAAAAATCAATCCTTGTAAAACTGCCTTGCACCTAAATCGTGTAATTTTTTCTGTGAGGATAGGCATCGTGAGGAGCAGGTACTGGTAAGTACCTACGACGAATGTAACAACGCCTCACTGGAAAAAGTACATGATTGAGGCTGTATTCCTATACAAGATACCAGCTATATAGTAAGAGGAGGTGTATTCATTTGTCTAGAACATGTGAAATATGTGGAAAAGGTCAGATTTCAGGTAACCAAGTAAGCCACTCAAATCGACACACAAAGAGAAAATGGAATGCAAACGTACAAAAAATAAGAGTTATTGAAAACGGTTCTGTAATGAGAAAGACTGTATGTACAAGATGCATAAGATCAAACAAAGTAACAAGAGCAATTTAATTAGGACATTAAAGGATTAAAAGGACGGTCCTTTTTAGCTTTTATTGAAAGTTAAAAAGAGCCGTCCTTTTTTAGCAGAATAAGCGATATCCTACAAAAATAAGCATTAATCCAATAATAATCAGCCATAATTTATAGGGAAATAAAAGTAAGCCTACAATTGAAATTCCCAGAATGACTAGGATTAGACCAATGATCTTGCAATCTCCCCTCCAAAATGATGTTCTTCCTCTTCTCACACCACCACCTCCACTACAAGATTAGGAATATAATTAATCCAACAAACAAACCCCCTAAAATAAAATACCATCCGATTAACGGTATTGCTTCTATAATAAGGATCGCTCCGATAACAGCCAATACCACACCTACAAATTTTTTTAATACTCGTCTTTCTTTCAAAGAACCACCACTCTACCTCTATACCCCTGTAAAAAGAAATATAAAGGGCGTTACTTTATTATATTATGTGACCGCTATATAGGTTACAGGAAAAAGTGAACAAGTGATTAATAAAAAAGGCTCCGCCTTTTATAATCTTATGCGAAGCTTTTTAAAAAAAGAATTCTCTATTTAATTCTACTTTTTTATCTTTTTTTATTCTGTAATGATATGAAGCGTAAAGCTGGTTAACCCAGCCTTTTCATAGAGACCACATCTTCATAATACTTTTTTGAAAATGATACGGCAATTAATGTTGTACAATCGAACTGGGCCGATTGGATGACTCGGACAACATTTCCAAAGCAAACACTTTTTCCTAATCGATTTACAAGGGTTACACTCTGGCCCTTCTCCGGTAAAGGTAAGTATTCAAATGGAAAAGTAATCAAAGCTTCATGGTCATTGTAGTTAATATCCAATATGTAGATGGCCAATCCGGGGCACTTTACCGCACAGGTTCCGCATCCGGAGCATAGATCAAAATCAATGGTTGGAAGATTTGTGATTGGGTTTCCAACTTTTATGGCTCCTTTGGGACAAGATGTCTCACAGGGATTACATGGTATTTCCTCAATGCACTCGATGACAGCAATAGAGCCTCGTTCATAATCTTTGGTTTTAGGAAATGCTGGGGAGCAATTCAATTCTTTTATCGTTGGTGCTCCTGTTACTTTTAACGATTCCTTCATTTTGCATTTCCTCCCTCTTATTTAAAATTTCATTCTTTGAAATCTTTCTATTTTCTCCGAACTGGCCGCATCTCAATAAATCCAGCCTTCTCCACGCATCATTCACCAATTCTTCAGCACATTCTTTGTTATAAAAGCCCAGTGAATAAGCCGCACCGATACCTGCTAATTTTCCCTCTTCCATAGCCGTACTGGCTTCTTCAATTCCGGATACATCACCGGCAATATATATCCCTTTTGCAGTGGTTTCCATGAATTGATTATGAAGGGGTATATGCCCGCCTAATTGGTTCAAATAGGTAAACCTGCATCCGGCCAGCCATACCAGTTCTATCAGCGGCGTTAGACCAACCGCTATACAAATGGTATCCACCTCTATCCTCTTTTCACTGCCTTCAATAAAGTTCCAATTTGAATCCAGTCCAACAATCTCAGCAGCTTCTACCTGGATTTCTCCAAAAGCTTGTTTGACTGTATATCCGGTATAGAAAGGGACGCCTGCTCTTCTTACTTTTGCTGTGTGAACACCATAGCCTCCAAGTCTTGGTGAAGCTTCAATAATGCCTGCCACCTCAGCGCCGGCTTGAAGGAGTTGATAAGATACAATGACACCAACATTTCCGGAACCAATCATGAGGATTTTTTTTCCCGGAAGCACTCTGTGGCAGTTGATCATAGTTTGTGCGGCACCTGCTCCCATGACGCCGGGCAGTGTCCAATTTTCAAATTGAACTGAATTTTCTGTGGCTCCGGTTGCAATGATAATTCTGTCGGCCATTATATATTCTGATTTTTCCTTATTTTTTACCACCCAAATTGATTTGTCGGGATCTATACTGCATACTTCTGAATCCAACCATACTTCTATTCCCAGCTTTTCAGTTTCCTGTAGTAACTCATATCCAATATTCAACCCTCGAACACCGGCTTTATGTTCTCTGGACCCAAAGAATTTATGAATCTGTTTAAACAGTTGTCCTCCGGGCTTGCTATTTTCATCTATAACCAATACTTTTATACCGGTTTTTGCACACTCTATAGCAGCCGACAACCCTGCAGGACCTGCACCGATAATTACGACTTGATATTTATTCACTGTTATCACTTCTTTCCCAATGGCCCAGACCCTTCTGGGTTCTTACAGTCATCCCATCCTCAACCGGTGTGATGCAGGTTCTTACATTGGGTATGCCGTTAACAATCATGACGCAGTCTGTACATCGTCCGATACCACAATATAGACCTCTTGGTTGTTTCAATTTCTTGGTATATCTGAAGGTATGAACGCCATTGGCTATCAATGCCGATGCAATCATTTCACCTTCATAGACTTTCATTGGTTGGCCATCAACTTGAATGGTTACTTTCTTTTTTGCTTTGTCCTCATCTCCTAAAATAGGGTGCTCTTCAATTCTATGCATAGGTTAACCCTTTCTGATTTAATTCTGACAGACATTTTTTTAGCAATACTTTTATTTCTTCGGATGCATCTGTCAATGGTAATCTGCACCCGCCTACATCCTCACCAATTAGATTCAATGCACTTTTAACCGCAACTGGATTTGTCGTCGCAAAAAGACCGTCATAAAGTTGAGTTAACGCCAAGTTAAGACGCATCGCTTCATCATAGTTGCCATCTAAAAATTCATGGATCATTTTTTTCACTTTGGTCCCGGCAATATTCGTCGCAACACTGACAACACCATAGGCCCCAACGGATAGACTGGGCAGTGTTAAAATATCGTCGCCTGTATATGCCAGGAAGTCATGGGGTGTGGATTGGATGATTCTTGTTAGTTGTGCTATATCACCACTGGCTTCTTTCACCGCAACAATATTTTCGATCTTAGATAGTTTGGATACGGTGTCGGGCAGCATATTGGCCCCCGTTCTACCCGGAACATTATACATCATTATGGGTAGATCAGTATTCTTGGCAACTTCAGAGAAATGTGCATATATGGAATCTTGATTGGGTTTGTTATAGTACGGGACAATGACCAGCAAACCATCTACATTGTAAGGTCGTATGTTGTTTATATTATCAATGGTTTTCTGAGTACAGTTGGTGCCAACACCTGCAATTACAGGTATTGTTATGTTTTCTTTCACGGTTTTTAATAACGGTCCTACTTCATCGCTTTTTAGAGTTGGGGACTCTCCTGTGGTCCCATTGACTAGAATTGCGTCACTCCCTTCGTTTTCTAATTTTTTTGCAAATTCTGCTGCTTTATCGTAATTTATATTGAGTTGGTCATCGAAAGGCGTAACCATAGCTGTAATTATTCTCCCCCATTTAATCATCGAACTTCTAACCTCCATCCATTTATTTCATCACATTAAGCTTTATGGGACGAACCGGTTTTCTATAGCTTGAAACCCCGATATCTTCTAATTTTCTTCCTGTTTCTCTCGCCAATATTTTTTCAACCGCCTTTCTGCACGTTCTTCCTTGGCACAGACCCATACTGGCTCTTGTAAATTTTTTTATCTCATCCACAGAATTGGCCCCACTTTTAATAGCTTGAACAATCTCTTCTTCTGTGACTTCTTCGCACCTACAAATGATTTTATTCATTATATTATTCACTTCCTAATTCATCATGCTTGTGTAAACTGCTTTCATACTTACTCCAGTAAGCCAAGACATCTTTCATTAAATTATCCAAATGTTCTTCCATTAGTTCTTTGGCCCCTATTTCGTCGCCTTCCTTAATGGCATTAAAAATCATTTTATGATATTTACTGTACGGTGAGTTAACTTGTAATCTTAGGTCTTCAAAAAGGCTTGATTGCTGCTTAAGTGTAGCGATAATATTATACATTGACTCTAAGACAACATTTCTTGAAGCTTTTGCGATGGTCCGATGAAATTCTATGTCTTCATCGGCAATGCTCTCACTTCTTTTAGATTTTTCTTCTTGTAATTGCATGACTTCTTCCAGATGATTTAACTCGTCTTCTGTAATATATCGAGTGGCCAGCACAACGGTTTCCCTTTCGATGGCTTTTCTGGCTTGAATGACCATAGAAAAATTTTCAAGCAATTGACTGGTTATGATTTCGTCCATTTTTTCTTTATGAACATTAATTTTATTAATGGTTTCAGCTTTTTTTATAGCCTCTTTGCCTTCTTTAGTAATGACTCTGCCTTTGTTTTTTTCTTTTTTCAGATAATGATTATTTTCCAACTTAGCCAATACTCTGCCAACCGTTGCCGTACTAATATCTATGTTTTCCTCTTTTAGTTTATTTTCGATGATCCACGAACCCAATGGTTTGTTGGAACATAATATAATCTTCAAAACTGCTATTTCATATTTATCTAGGATTTGTTGCATCAAAATCACCCTATTAACCTTTCTTAATCATATGTATTATTCAAAGAGCTATCTCATGGAATCATTTCTAGCAATAAACCCTAGATAAATTAATAATACTTATTTCTCTACTTCTGATTGTTTTTGTCCTGTCATGATTGAAATTACTAGAATTAATATTGCTGATATTCCTAAAGCGATTAGGACTCTATAATTACCCAAGGCTGTTATTTGAGTAAGAATAGCTCCAACAACTATGCCTACTCTTGCCCCCCATGGCGTTACTTTGCTGTTTTTCTTACCTTTTTCATGTGCTTCGCTTGGTCTTTCTTTCCATAGCAGCCCCACAATCAGTAAAGGTACCAACCCGCCTCCGGCCATTTGATACGCTTTGGAAAATAGGCTTAATATTGAGCTTGCATAGATGGCTGCAAAAGCTGCAAATATTCCTATTATAACCGTAAAAATCTTAGCATATCTTACTAAATCAGCATCGGTTGAATCCGCTCTGAAAGGTCTGATCAGATCGTTAACAACTAAAACTGAAGCTGAATTTAGGTTAGAGTCCGCCGAGGACATCCCTGCTGCCAAAACCAATGCAAATATCATTGCCGCCACCCCAACGGGTACATAGTTCATCATAAACCAAGGCATTGCGGCGTCCGGGCTTAAATCTTGATTCATTGTATAAATAATCATGCCCACGAGAGCCGTCAGCATAACTGCCAGTATGGCTATTATGCCGCTGTATAATAATCCATTCTTTGCGGTTTTAGCATCTTTAGAGGCAAAACATCTTTGCCAATAGATTTGAGCCACTAATATACCGATACATCCGGTGACAAATTTGGTGATTAATCCCAAAGTGTCTGTTCCTGCCATAGACCACATTTCGGTTTTTCCAAGGGCTTCCAATCTCAACCCTATTTCTGCAACTGAAAAATCTACCGGTTTAAAGGCGTATACATAAAATACGATTCCGAAAATAACCACTAATATTCCCTGTAGTAAGTCGGTCCAAGCTACCGAATAAATACCGCCCAGTGTGGTATATAATATAAATACGGCTGAGAAGAAAATGATGATAGGAATAGGATTGACGCCTGTTATAACATTAAATATACCACCTAATGCTTTGCCTTGTCCACCTACCCAAGCGATCATAATCATTGCAGCTAACACGCCAGCCAATGCTCTCGTTACTTTGTCCTTTGTGATTAAATCATCCAACAGTTCAGGAAAAGTATTATAGGTAAACTTTCCTGCAAATCCGGCAATAAATAATGCAAATATTATTTTTGATCCTTGTTCACCTAATATAAATGCCATCCATGGTAATCCGATCGTATATCCTTTCCCGGCATGCCCTACAAAATTACCTACGCCCATGATGGTTGCAAATTGTGTAAAAAAGATAAGATAAATGGGGAATGACTTCCCGCCAATTGCATAGTTTGTAAAACTCTGACCTGCTTCATTTCTAAATTTTAAAGATATAAAAAGAAAAACGCCACACATTATGATTGTGATAATCCATAAAGTAGTCCCTAATGTCAAAACAACCCCCACCTTTTTTAAATTATATTGAAGATTTGGATCCGTATATGCTTCCCTCCTTTTTATCCAAATCTACTGATATCTAACTCATCAATAACCATTGAAGTTTTTTCTCTGCATACCAATTGTGACACTAGTTTTCCCGTTATGGGCGCCAACGCAATCCCGTCTCCGCCATGACCTGAAGCGATAAAGAATCCTTCTTTGTCTTTAACTTCGCAAATGATTGGGCTTCCATCTTGAGAAGAGGGTCTAAACCCTGCAAAGGTCCTTATTATATGTATATTTTTAAAGATCGGAAAAAAATCAGTAATTTGTTTTATTAGTATATGGATGGCTTCGTATGTAGTATTTTTATCAAAGCTGCCTTTCTCTCTTGTACTTCCGATTAGGTAATTCCCATCCCCTGTCTGTGAAAACGCAAGCCCGATGCCTAATTTTCTGTTAATAGAATTTTCCTCAATCAAATCCGGGTTTAACTTGGATATGATGTAATCTGAACTCCAAATATTCTCCTTCCCCAGAGATGGCAGTTGCTCGGTTACAAGAATTTGTCCTTTTAGTGATGTTATTGGTATTTCTACATCAACCAGTCGGCCTACTTCCGAAGCCCAGGCCCCGGCTGCATTCACAATGTTTTCAGTTTCTATACGGTTTCCATCATCCAATAAGATTTCCCACCAACTGCTCTTACGATTTATTTCACAGATATGTTTTTTTCTAAAGATATCCATATTCATGTCCAGGCTTTTATTCAGCAATGCCTTCATAAGGCGTAATGGGTCAACTTGAGAATCTTTTGTTCCATGAGTAGAAGCAATAATCCCCTCTTTTACATATGGATGTTTTTTCTTAACCTCTTTTTTATCTATCAATTCAATATCTAAGCCAAAATGCCTTTGCTTCTCAACATAGTCTTCCATTAAGCCAAGATATTTCTCTTTATCAATTAATATCATTCCTCCTCGTGTATGAAAACCTATGTCCATTCCCAGCTCATGAGAAAAACTTTTGTAGATCTCTAAGCTTTCAATTGCCATTTCAAGCGTTTTACCGGGTTTTTTTGATTGTAGGAGTATCATGTCATCACAAGCCCCTGACGCACCTGCACCAATCTCATTCTTTTCTATCAGCGCTACCTTTTTACCTTTTTTAAGTAAAAAATAAGAACAAGAAAGACCCATAACACCCCCGCCAATAATAACGACATCATATTTCTTCATATCTGCTTACCTCATTGCTCATCATGTGATGAGTTGTTATTTTTATGATACTACGCCTCTGTCCGTCTTGTCAACAATTTTTCCGACAATTCTTATTATTCTCAATTTTCTAAACGTTTCTATTGACTTTAAACTATTGTGTCATGTATAATTAAATTGCTACTCATCATATGATTAGTGGTATTGTTTTAAAGATACTGTACTGTATAATAACCGGGGGGTACTAAATTTATGTTAAATAAATTGTTAGCAATCAATTTAACAAAGGAAACAATAAAAGAAATCGGCCTAGAAAAAGATGTTTATAAAAAGTTTATAGGCGGAAAAGGGTTGGGGGCCTATTTGTTATTCAAGTATTTTAAAAAAGGAACAGATGCATTAGCGCCTGAAAATCCATTATTATTTCTTACCGGTCCTTTAACAGGGAGTTTATTTCCTACCTCCGGAAGAATGGTAATTGTCAGCAAATCCCCATTAACAAGCACCTATACGGATTCACATGTGGGCGGACATTTAGGACCGGAAATCAGAAAAGCAGGGTATGACGGCATTATCATTACAGGAAAAAGTGCCGCTAAAAAATACCTGTGGATTGAAGATAAAAAAGTTGAATTCAAAGATAGTGAGCATATCTGGGGAAAGCAGGTTTCAGATACGGTTGAATTACTTCGAAAAGAAACGGATTCTAAGGCAAAAGTCGCTTGCATCGGACCAGCCGGAGAAAATATCTCACGCATTTCTTCCATCATGATTGATAAGGATAGTGACAAAAAGAGAGCCGGCATCGCCGGGAGAACTGGATTAGGCGCTGTTATGGGATCAAAAAATTTAAAAGCCGTTGCTATAAAAGGAAACCGTCCACTAACATATGAGGACAATGCACTCATCAACCAAAGCAGTCAAGCAACCAAAAAGGTGATCCAATCCAATGATTTTATGAAAGTAAGACGAAATTATGGCAGTGCGAATCTAATCGGACCCATGAATGAAGCAGGGTTTTTACCCACACGCAATTTTCAAGATGGGTTTATTAAAGATGGAGAAAGCCTATACTGCGAAAACATGAATCGTTATAAAAGCAGAAATGCAACCTGTTTTAACTGTCCTATCGCCTGCGGTCAAGTCATTAAAACCAAAAATGAAAGTGAAGTCAAGGTGGAATACGAAAGCATCGCATTACTGGGTAGTAATAATGGCATAACTGATTTTTTAAATGTGGCTGAGGCATGTCTATTATGCAATGAGTTAGGTATAGACACCATGTCAGCAGGTGTAACCATTGGATTTGCAATGGAATGCAAAGAAAAGGGGCTCATTGATGAAGGACCCGGATTTGGAGATATCCGGCAGCAACTTAAATTGCTTGAAGATATGGCGTATAAGAGAGATTTAGGTGCCATATTTTCTGATGGGGTAAAACGCGCATCTGAAAGGATTGGGAGGGATAGCCACAAGTTTTCAATTCATGTTAAAGGTTTAGAAATGGCGGGATATGAACCGCGAACTTCATGGGGAATGGCCTTAGCATATGCCACTTCAGATAGAGGGGCTTGTCATCAAAGATGTTGGACGGTGAATACCGAAAGGGCTGGGGGATTGAAAATGTTTTCTTTTGAGGATAAACCCTCATTCGTAATGGATGTTCAAAACGAAAGAGCGGCAGCTTTTTCCATGCTGGTGTGTGATTTTATGCCTTTTAAGCAAGAAAGTATTGTTGCTGCATGGGAAGCCGTAACAGGAATACCTCTTACCGAAGAGGAATATCTTCAGGCAGGTGAAAGAATCTGGAATTTGATTCGGCTATTCAATATCCGAGAAGGGTTTGGGAGAAAAGATGATACTTTACCACCTAGGATGTTTGAAGAAAGCTTAAAATTACCAAAAGGCGTTTACGACAGAGATGCAGTGGTTATTCCCAAAGATGCATTTGAGGAAGCTTTGGATCGATATTATGAAGAACGGGGTTGGAGCCGGGAAGGCCTCCCTACCTCTGAAAAAATTAAGGAACTGGGTTTAGAAGATTTATTGGGTGATGTCAATGGAAGTTTTTAATAGGATTGTGGTATCCAGTGAGCCTATCAAGCTGGATGAATATCTGAAAACACTCAAAGAAAGTGAAGAAAACACCTGTATGACCGGAAGAGGTGTTTTGATTAAAGTAAATGGACATTTAATAAGCAGTAAAAAAATTACTAAAACTTATTTAAATGATGGTGATTCTATTAGCATTTATCCTTTATTGGGAGGAGGATAAGTAAAATTTACTTATCTTTACTTTTAATGACTAATAAATCGCCTTTGCCTTTATATAAGGTTGCAGCCGGTCCTTCCATTTCATTGCTGATGCATAAGGAATCGCCTATCTCTAATACTCTATTGTGTAAAGGATACTTGAAGCCTTCCAGTGTAATACCTTCTGTCTCTTTGCTTATTGAGATGAAGGATACGATATCCCCTTTGCTGCCTTTAAAGATTGTTTTCGTATCGTTTGCTAAGAATATTTCATTATAGTCATCTATTAATATTCCCTTAACCTGCTTTTCCCTTATATAAAAGAGATGATGTATACAAGAAAGGGTATGATCCAGCCTATTACCTGTAGCTCCGAAAAGACCAATAGTATCTGCTTCTTTTTCAAGAGCCATATCTATGGCTAAATGGGTATCTGTAAGATCTTTTTCAGGCGGGAAATCTCGGATTTCAACATTGAGTCTTTTAAAGTGCTCCAGCATTTCTTTAGGTGCAGAATCAAAATCTCCAACAATTAAATTGGGTTTAAGCCCCATGTTGTACATATGCTTAATGCCGCCGTCAGCACATATGATATAATCAAATTTTTGCATCCACTCTTGAATATATGGATAATTATTAATCTCGCCATTAGACACAACTGCTATCTTCATTGACACACCTACTTATTCCTATACCCTAACCGTTCATTGTTTGCAGCATTTTTTTAGTTTGCTCACAGATGTCTTCTGCTTTAAAAACTGCCGAACCCGCCACAATAATATTTGCGCCTGCATCAATGGCTTGTCCTACATTATCCAGGTTAATACCACCATCCACCTGTATGTCTATGGATAGGTTTTTTTCTTGAATTTTTTGCTTTAATTGGTTGATTTTTTTATACATAACAGGTATGAAGCTTTGTCCGCCGAATCCGGGATTGACAGTCATAATCAGTACCATATCAATATCGTCTAATATATAATCCAAACCATCCAAAGATGTGGCAGGGTTCAATGCAACACCGGCTTTGATACCTAAAGACTTTATCTTTTCAACGGTTCTATGCAGATGAACACATGCTTCTGCATGTACCGTTATAATCTCTGTTTTACTAACATTAAATTTCTCTATGTATTGATCCGGATTCTCTATCATTAAATGCACATCAAGGGGTATTTGCACTCGGTCATTAAGGCTTTTTACGATTGGAGGTCCTAAGGTAATATTAGGAACAAAATGCCCGTCCATTACATCTACATGTAATAATTGTGCGCCGCCCTTTTCTATTTGTTGGATATCTTCGTAGAGTTTGGCGAAGTCAGCTGATAATATAGATGGTGCTAATTTAATCATATTTATATCTCCTTTGTTCTTGTATCTCTTTTAATATGGATAAATAAGAATCATATCTTGATTCAGAAATATCTTTGGATAACACTTTTTCTTTAATGGCACATTTAGGCTCCTGCATATGTCGGCAGCCATTAAATTTACATTCATCAATATGTGGTATGAACTCAGGAAAAAAGTATTGCAGGTCTGCTTCTTCTACATCCTTTATCTCTAGGGATGTAAAACCCGGTGTATCCAATACATATCCGCCAAATTCTAACTCCAGCAGTTCTACGTGGCGGGTGGTATGTTTGCCTCTTTCGGATTTTGAACTGATTTCACCTGTTTTCAAGTCTAAATTGGATTGCATTTTATTGAGTAAAGACGACTTGCCTACCCCGGAAGGCCCTGAAAAAATACTGGTATGGTCTTTGAGGATCTCTTTCAGTTCCTTAAGACCCTCACCGGTTTTAGCACTTGAACAAATAATGGGATAGCCGGTTTTTTCATATATGGATATAATATCATTTTTTTTGTTCTCATCTGCAATGTCTACTTTATTAAAGCAAATGCATATGTGTATATCATTTTGTTCAATAATGGTTAAGAATCGGTCCAATAAATAAAGATTCGGTTCCGGTCTGGTTATTGAAAATACAATAATGGCCATATCGATGTTGGCAACGGGAGGGCGAACTAAAAAATTATCTCTTTCTTCAATTTTTTTGATGATATTGGTTGCATCATTTTTCTTTGGTTCAACGCAAACTCGATCTCCCACCATGGGCAGGATTTTATCTTTTCTAAATAATCCTCTGGCTTTGCATTCTAAGATACCTTTTTCAGTTTTGACATAGTAAAAGCCCCCAATGCCTTTTACGATAGTACCATTAATCATAAAACTGCCCCGTTTCAAAATCTAAATTTTTCTCAGCAATTAGTACCTCATCGTAATAGATAGCAATACGTGCTTTACCGTATCCGCTAATCACAATTTCTTCTTTTCCGCTGTTTTCTTTATTGTGAACGTTATTGTACACCATTTCAATATTTCCATCTTGAATTTTAAATATTTTAATGGTAAAAATATCACTTTCAGCCTGATCATAATACAGTTTAAGAGGCACTTCAATCAATGCATCCGTATCACCGTCTACAGGCTCACTGGGTTCAGTCCCATTGCTGCCTTTACTCACCTGCAGGCTGATAGCAGTATTTTCTTTAATTTCTTTTCCTGCATCAATGCTTTGAGAAACAACTTGGTCTTTTTCATATTCTTCACTATCAATATATTCAATCTGGCCGATTTTAAGCCCTGCTTCTTCTATATCCGATTTTGCATTTTCAATTCCTTTTCCCATGACATTAATCATCAGAATGGTTTTAATTTTAACACCATCGCTTACGACTAAATTGACTTCCGTATTTTCCGGTACTTCTTCGTCAGGGTCAGGATCTTGCCTGATTACAACACCAACCGGCAGCTCACTGGTTTCTTTTACAACAATCCCTTCTGCTAAATTGTTTTTATCCAGTAAGAAAAGTGCATCATTTAATTTTTTATTGATGAGAGAAGGCATGGCAATCAGCTTCTCTCCTTTGCTTACAGTTACTCGGACTACTGCACCTTCTTTGACGACGGTTCCCGGTTCCGGCTCCTGTGATATCACTTGTCCTTCCTGTAAGACGTTACTGTATTGCATTTCTTTTTCAAATTGTAATCCCAGTTCCTCTAAATTAGAAACGGCTTGAGTAGAATCGATATGCATAATATCCGGTACCGGTATTTCTTTAACAAAAAATAAACCTTTTAAAAACATAATGGTATTACTGATAAAAAAGGCAAAAAAGATTGCTAAAGTAATGGCACCGAGTTTAATGAATGTATTTCTATGTAATATAATATTTTTTAAATTTTTCTTTTGCTTTTTTTTCGTCGTTTTTTTCTTTTTCATGATAGAGTCTGATTTTTCTCCGGAATCATTTATAACCGGTACTACCCGAGTTGCATTTTTATCATCATGGTCATTATAATTTAAAGATGGATTCATATACATATTGGATGAAGCTTTCTCTAGATCATTATACATCTCTGATGCATTTGAATATCTTTTGACTTGAATCTTTTCTGTGGCTTTTAAAATAATATTTTCTAAATACTTTGGCACCTTGGCATTTATTTTTGAAGGTAGAACCATTGGTTCACTGATGTGCTTCATAGCAACAGACACCGGACTTTCAGCTTCAAAAGGCACTTTTCCGGTAAGCATTTCATATAACACAATCCCCATAGAATAGATATCTGATTTTTCGTCTACGTATCCACCTCTTGCTTGCTCCGGTGAAAAATAGTGAACAGATCCCATAACATCTTCTTTGTTGCTCACTATTGTAGTTTGTGTTACAGCCCTTGCAATACCAAAATCGGTAACCTTTGCGCGTCCTTCTTTGGTAATCAATATATTATGCGGCTTAATATCTCTATGAATAATATGGTTTTTATGGGCATGGATCAATGCTGAAGTAATTTGTTTTGCTATATAAATGGCCTTATCTATCGGCATTGGATTACTGTCTTTTATTAAATCACTGAGTACCTGTCCTTCTACCAATTCCATGACGATGAAGTGGATTTTTTTTGCTTCCACTCCTACATCATATACATTGACAATATTGGCATGAGATAAGCTGGCTGCTGCTTGAGATTCTCTTCGAAAGCTGGCAATAAATTTTTCGTCCTTGGTAAATTCAGGCTTTAGAATTTTAACGGCTACATATCTTTTTAATAACCTGCATCTAGCCTTAAATACGACTGCCATACCGCCTTCCCCAACTTTTTCAATGATTTCATATCTACCACTTAATATTTTTCCAATCATGCTTAATAATCGCCTCCATTTTTCAAGGCAAGAACAGTAATATTGTCCTTACTTTTTCTTGAGATAGCAAGACGTACCAAATCATCACAACCATCTTGCATCTTTTGACTGTTTGTAAAGACTTTATGTAATTCTTTTGGATTGACTTCTCCATAAAGCCCATCTGTACAAAGAATAATAATGTCTCCTTCTTCCAATTCTATCTTATATATATCTGCTTTAATTTCATCTAACATGCCTATTGCTTTTGTGATCATATGACGCTGAGGATGATTTTGGGCCTCATCGTATGAAATTTTCCCTTCTCTATATAGCTCTGCAGGAACTGTATGATCGTCTGTAATCTGAAGGATCTTTTTTCCCCTAATTAAGTATCCACGGCTGTCTCCTAAATGAGCTAAATATATATTATTAGACAATACAATAGAAACAATCATGGTTGTTCCCATTCCTTGGTAAGATTCATTGTTTTGTGCCAAATTAACAATATACCGATTAACGGATTCTATACATGCACGAAGATATTCATATGCCGTTTCTTCATTATCTATTTCATCAAAGGGTTTGTTTTCTATAAATAAAGCAGCTGTTTCAACCGCATTTTTACTTGCTATTTCACCTGCATTATTGCCGCCAACCCCATCGGCAATTATAAAAAAGTGATGATCTTTAGAAATATAATACGCATCTTCATTGATACGCCTTTCAAACCCAATATCAGATTTAGCTCCAATTTCCATAATGAATCCTCCTACAAAAACGACCTACTATAGGTGATATTAATAAGTTATATAGGTGATATTAATAACTTCCTGTGATACTATAAATGGTATGTCGTATAGGTGTCCTATACGACATACCACCTGCCACCTATAATTATATATAAAATATGACTCAATTGTCATTCATTTTTTTCATTTTACAAATAAAAAATCCGTCAGTTCCGTCTAAATTTGGAAATAACTGAACCGCTCCTTCTTCAGCATTAAAATTTTCAAAAGGTTCTTTTTCTAATAAATCTATTTTAAAATCACTATTATGATTCAAAAACTTTCTAATAACATCCATATTTTCTTGTGACGATATGGTGCATGTACTATATAAAAGTGTTCCTTTATTTTTCACATATTTTGAAGCTTGCTCAAGAATTTGATATTGTATTTTAGCCAGTTCTTTAAAATCTTCTTTTGACCGATTATATTTTATTTCAGGCTTTCTTCGAATAACACCATATCCTGAACAAGGGACATCTACCAATACTTTATCTGCTTTTTGGCTTAGGTTTGGGTCATAATTCAACCCATCGAATACTTGGGTCTCAATAATATGAATGCCGTGTTTTTCAGCACGATCATTTAATAATTTCAGTTTGTGCTCATGTATATCTCTTGCAATGATTTTGCCTTTATTTTTCATGAGCTCAGCCGCATAAATGGTTTTTCCACCCGGCGCCGAACATATATCAATCATCGTATCATTAGGCTGAGGATCCAAGGCTCTCACTGCCAGCATAGAGCTTTCATCCTGTACCTGATAGTAACCGGAATTGTACCATTTATTGTGATCAATTAAGTTACTGCCCTTGACAATCAATGCTTCATCCATATATTTGCCTTTACTGACTTTTACATCTTGATTTTCCAGTTCCTTTGTGATGAAATCTACATTTGTTTTTAAAGTATTTACCCTTATGGTCAGCTCCGGTGTACTATTGCCTGCTTGAAGCAAGTCTTCGGTAAAATCGGCATCAAATGTTTTTAGCCATTGTTTTACCAACCATGGCTCATAGGAATATTTTACGGAAAGGTATTGAACGATATCTTTTTTTTTGTCCGGCAGTGTCATTTCTTCTTTGTTTCGTTCATAGTTTCTTAGAACAGCATTAACAAACCCTACATGACGATAGGAATATTTTTTAGTAAGTTTAACACTTTCATTGACGACTGCATAAGGCGGTGTATGATCTAAGAAGATCATTTGATATAACCCCATCCTTAAGATAATATGTACTTCGCTTTTCAATTTTTTTAAACCTGTTTTGACTAATTTGCCAATGATATAATCCAAATAGATTTGGTTTTCTATGACCCCATATACGATTTCTCGAATCAGGCCGGTCTCTTCGATTTTATATTTTTTTATCATTTTATTTACAGCCAAATTGGAATAGGCTTTGTTCTTATAGACGTGGATTAAAACTTCTAAAGCTACTTGTCTTGGGTTTTGCATGAATACACCACCATGTGAATATTTTAACAATCAGTAAGTCGGGCACGGGGACCCGACGCTTACAATTTAATCTTTTAGTCTCTGTTTCTTAGTATAATCAGACGCAGCAGGTTGGCTATAGCTACTGCCATTGCGGCAACATAGGTTAAAGCGGCTGCATTTAATACACGCTTGGCTCTTGGTTTTTCTTCGTTATTGATGAGTCCATTGGCTTCCAGCTGTAAAATGGCTCTACTGCTTGCATTAAATTCAACCGGTAAAGTGATCACCTGAAAAAACACAGCAAAAGCATAAAGATAAATACCGATATCCATCAACAGGCCACCGCTTCTACCCATAAAAAGACCCAAAAGAACCAAGGGCATAGCGGCTTGAGAGGCAAAGCCAACTGTTGGGGCTATAGAATTTCTAATGCTTAGAGGTGCATATGAATGAGCATGCTGTAGAGCATGACCGGATTCGTGAGCAGCAACACTCACAGAAGCTACGGATGTCCCATTATGTACCTCAGGAGATAGTCTCAATACTCTTTTTCTTGGATCATAGTGATCAGACAAAGACCCTTTGGATAATTCAATAGGGACATCATAAAGATCATTTTGATCAAGAATTCTCCTTGCAGCTTGTGCACCTGTTATCCCTCTACTGTTTCTGACTTTTAGATATTTTGAAAAAGTTGATTTGACCCTGACTTGTGCATACATTGCAAAAATAATCGCCGGAATCAATATTACCATACTAGTGTAATAACCCATAAATCCATATCCCATATTTTATCCCTCCAAACCTAATCGGATATTTTGTTTAATTTGGTTACCCCTTAAATATTCATCTACAGTTACAGCTTTTTTGTTAGGAAACTGGAGCTTATTAATTTGCAATATTTTATCCCCCGCAACAACATTCAGCCCACTTTTTGAAATAGATACGATGGTCCCATAAGGTGCATTGGATATCTCATCTAACACTTCTGCTTCCCATATTTTCATAATGGTATGGTCATATATAGTATAAGCTATTGGCCACGGATTTAATCCTCGAATTAAACGTTCAATTTCATCTGCTGTCTTGTTCCACTCAATTTTTCCCATTTTCTTATGAATCATACCGGCATATGATGCCGCCTCATTGTTTTGCTTTATAGGTTGAGTGGTTTTGGATTGTATTTTTTCCAAAGCTTCTACAATAAGCCTTCCACCCATCTCAGCTAAAATGTCGTGAAGCTGTCCGGTGGTTTTATTTCCAATTTGAACTTCGTCTTTTAACAGCATATCACCTGTATCTAACCCTTCATCCATTTGCATAATGGTAATACCTGTTTTTTCATCTCCATTTATAACCGCCCAGTGTATCGGAGCAGCACCTCTATACTGAGGCAATAACGAAGCATGAATGTTGACACATCCATATCGAGGTATGTCTAAAAGGTCTTTAGAAAGGATATTACCATAAGCAGCAACAACAATGCAGTCGGGGTTTAATAGGCGCAGCTCTTGAATAAAGTCTTTATCTTTTGCTGATTCAGGCTGAAACACAGGAATATTATGGTCTAAAGCAACTTGTTTAACAGGGGTATATTGGACTTTCTTGCCTCTGCCCTTTGCTCTATCAGGCTGTGTGACAACCCCTATTACTTCTATTTTATTTTTTATTATTTCTTCTAATGCCGCAACAGCAAAGTCAGGTGTTCCCATAAATATGATTCTCATGTTTGCTTCTTCACCTTCTTTTTACTCAGTATATACAATTTTGTCTGCCCGCTCGTCGAACAGTACACCATTTAAATGATCGATTTCATGACAAAATGCTCTGGCCAAAAGGTCACTGCCTTCGATTTCTATTGCTTCACCTTTTCTGTTCAATGCTTTGACCTTTACCGTTTTTGGACGTTTCACTTCGCCTAAAATTCCGGGCACACTTAAGCAGCCTTCTTCATCTAATACTTCTCCGCTTGTTTCTATTATTTCCGGATTAATGAGTTCGATAACGCCATCGCCTACATCTACAACCACCACTCTTTTTAATATACCAACTTGGGGCGCAGCAAGGCCGACTCCGTTATTTTCATGCATGGTTTCAGCCATATCTTCTAGTAAATCAATAATTCTATTATTAATAACATCCACGACTCTTGCTTTCTTTGTTAGAATATCATCACCCTTTAATACGATCTTCCTAATTGCCATATTTTCCCTCCTACTTACATAAAGCTATATGGATTAAAATCTATCATTAAACTGTAGCCTTTTGGTTCCAACTTGGTAAATGAGTTTTTTATACTGTTTATTATACCTCTGTATCTTATTTGGTCAACCTGTTTGCATTTAATTAATATTTGAAAACGATATTTTCCATTGATTTTCTGCCTCGGCGCAAGATGCGGCCCTAATATTTTCTGCTTCGCACCTTCACCTATTTTTTTGGTCAACACTTCAGAAACTTTATGAGATAGCCTGCAAGTATCTGATTCTTTTACACCTGCAACGATGATTTGAATAATGTCTGAATAAGGTGGGTAATCCAACTGCTTTCTCATAATGATTTCATTATTATAAAATGTCTTATAGCTATGATCACAAGCTGTTGTTACAGCATAATGCTCCGGCTTATAGGTTTGGACAATGACATGCCCTTGTTCGTCGCCTCTGCCTGCTCTTCCGGCTGCTTGAGTAACCAGCTGAAAGGTTCTCTCACTGGCTCTATAATCCGCTATATTGAGTGAAATATCCGCTGCTAAAATCCCAACCAGCTTTACATTTGGAAAATCTAAGCCTTTGGCTACAATCTGAGTTCCTATTAAGATATCTGTTTTTCCTTTTTTAAAGTCTTTTAAAATCTTTTGAGTATTCCCTTTCACTTTGGCCGTATCTAAATCCAATCGGGCACATGAATAATCCGGAAATGTTTCTTTAACAATTTTTTCTATTTGCTCCGTACCTACTCCAAAATACTTAATATATTTACTGCTGCATTCCGGACACATCACCGGTACTTTTTTTTCTAAACCACAATAATGACAGACTGCTCTTTTGCTATTAGCATGATAAGTCAAGGAAATACCACATTTAGGACACTTTAAAACATAACCACAGCTTCTGCAAGATATAAATGAAGCATATCCTCTACGGTTTAAAAACAAAATAACTTGTTTATGGGCTTTAAGAGAATTTTCCATCTGCTCATAAAGCTTTCGGCTGAAAATGCTCTTATTGCCTGATTTTAGTTCTTCCCGCATGTCTACAATCTCTATTGCAGGCATGAGATTCTCATTGTATCTTTTGGTCAGCTGTATACGATGATATTCTCCCAGTTCACTTCTACAGTAAGATACTACCGTGGGGGTAGCACTTCCCAACACCAATACGGCGTCATTGATCTCGGCTCTCTTTCTTGCCAGTTCTACTGCATCATATTTGGGTGTGTAATCGGATTTATACGACGATTCGTGTTCCTCATCTAATATTATAATTCCAATATTATTGAGTGGTGCAAAAAGTGATGATCGAGCACCAATCACAATTTTAACCTGACCTCTTTTAATACGCAGCCATTCATCATATCTTTCACCTACAGACAGCTTGCTATGCAATACCGCAATGATATCTTCACCAAAACGGCCTTTAAACCTTTCTATCATCTGTAAGGTAAGAGATATTTCCGGTACCAATAGTATGGCAGTTTTATCGGATTGTAATGCTTTTTGAATCAGCTGCATATATATTTCTGTTTTCCCGCTTCCGGTTACGCCATGAATCAAACAGGTTTTATGAACATCTCTATGAAGATAAGATTCTATTTCATGGATCGCCGTTTTTTGTTCATGTGTCAAATGAATCACATTATTTTTTTCTTCTTCAATTTCTGTACATGGAATACGCCGATTTTGGATTTGAAGTATTTCCACTAATCCTTTTTCATTTAAGCTTTTCAGAGTATTCATCTCTATTGAATGTTGATTTTTTAGAAGTTCCCATGACATTTCACCTTCTTGCAAAAGGCTGTTAAGTACTTTTATTTGTTTGGGTGCATTTTTTTTATGGCCTATGTAAGCTTTGACTGCTGCTTCATCTTTTATCCTAACATATTTTTTATAAACGGGCTGCACTTTGCTTTTCATGACTTCCGATATTTTAACGACACCTTTGTTCTTTAAATATTTTATTCTTCCTTCTGCATTTTCAAACATCTCATTTAGCTTTTTTAAGGAAATCTTTTTTTTATCTTTTAAAGCTTGAATGATTTGGTATTCTAAGGTTTCAGTGTCAAAATTCATATCATTGTCCAGCAATTCAACGTATTTTTGTTTTTGTATGGATGCACCGGCTGGAATAAAACACTGAACAGCATCTATATATTTGCAGAAATATGCTTGCTTCATCCATTCACAAAGCCAAACACTTTCTTCATTTAATACAATATCATCATTAAGGATTTTGATAACCGATTTAATAGTATCTTTTTCAATATCCGTATCTTCTTCAATATAAAAAACATACCCTTCCGTTCTACGATTACCTTTTCCAAAAGGAACAATCACCCTATCCCCGACGCTTACCGAATCATCATCACATCCATATGTATATAAGCGATCGGTCTGTCTGCTTTTATTATTAATAACAATTTGAACATACTTCACCACATTCACCCACCATAGAAATTAATAATTATTGAAAAAAAAGAGTAGAACAATTACTACTCTTAATACTTTATTAAAAACGCATGATTACATATATTGTTTAACTTTATCTAATATAATACCGGACACCTCTGGTTTGGTTTTTTTCTCATATTGAATCATTTCACCTTGATGATCGATTATGATAACGATATTCGTATCTGATTTAAAACCCGCACCTTCATCTTTTACATTATTAGCAACAATAAAGTCCAAGTTCTTTTTTTCAATTTTATCTTGGGCATACTCCAGTAAATTATCGGTCTCGGCAGCAAATCCAACTAATATTTTATTGCCTTTTTTCTCTCCTAAAGATTTTAATATATCTGGATTTTGAGTCAGGTGTATGCTCACCTGCTCATTATTTTTCTTTAATTTTTGTCCCAGTGCAGTTTCAGGCCTATAATCGGAAGGGGCCGCAGCCTTTATAACCACATCTGCCCATTCAAAATATTGATGAACAGAATCATACATGTCGCGAGTGCTTAATACATTGACCCGTTTTATATCTTCAGAACACTCTAAATTAACAGGTCCGGCTATCAAAACCACTTCCGCACCTCTTTGTGATGCCTCTTGGGCCAGAGCAAATCCCATTTTACCCGATGAATGATTGGTTATGTATCTGACCGGGTCAATAGCCTCAATAGTAGGCCCGGCTGTAACCAGTACTTTTTTTCCTATATAATCTTTTTTTGTCTGCACCTTGTCCAGTATGGCTATTGTCTGATCCACAATCTCTTGTGGATCCGGTAATTTTCCTTTTCCAACATCGCCACAAGCAAGCAAACCGCTGTCCGGATCCATAAAATAATATCCTAAATCCCTTAATTTAGTAACATTTTGTTGAAAAATTGGGTTTTCATACATATTTGTATTCATAGAAGGAACACAAATAATAGGCGTCTTGGATGCCATGACAGTGGTTGTTAACATATCATCTGCGATTCCTGAAGCTACTTTTCCTATAAAATTTGCAGTGGCAGGAACGATAAGAAAAGCATCTGCTTTTTTAGTCAACTCAATATGTTCCACTTCCCAAGTCTTAGGTTCTTCAAACATGTCCGTAATCACTCGATTTTGAGAAATGGTTTGAAAAGAAAGAGGTGTAACAAACTCACACGCATTCTTTGTCATCACGACACTGATATCAAACCCGTTTTTCTTAAATCTGCTTACCACATCTAAAGCTTTATATGAAGCAATGCCTCCTGTAACTCCAATAATCAAATGTTTTTTCATCTTTATACACCGATATCGTATCTGTCTTCTCTTGAATAATCTATAAGACCTTCTGCTATCTCATCTGTCGCAATAGAAACAGGTTTTTCTTTATCTGTATCTGTGAGCTTTGGCTGCCCGTCGATAATTTGTCTAGCGCGCTTTGCTGTCATGATGACTAATGAGTATTTACTATCTACTTTTTCTGATAATTTATTTATTGAGGGGTAGAGCATTTAATTTCCTCCTTGTACTTTTCGATTTGATTGTAAATTTCTTTTGTTACTCTGTAATGTTCAGCTTCAATGATTGTTTTTACTTTCTTAACTGCAACATCTACCTTATCATTCACCACACAATAATCGTATTTGTCAATATAGGATATTTCTTCTAATGCATTTCCAAATCTTTTATTAAAAGATTCTTCTGTTTCAGATCCTCTGTTAACAATTCTCTTTTTTAGTTCCTTCATTGAAGGCGGCAATATAAAAATGAATATTGCCTCGGTATATTTTTCTTTTACTTGTAAAGCACCTTGAAAGTCTATTTCTAAAATGACACTTCTCCCATTTTCTATTTTATTCATAATGAATTCTTTTGGAGTGCCATAATAATTTCCGTACACTTCAGCATATTCCAGATAACCCTCTTGTTTCACTTTTTTTAAAAAATTTTCTTTTTTTACAAAGAAATAATTTTTACCATGTACTTCACCTTTTCTGGGCGCTCTAGTTGTTTCTGAAACTGACATCTCAATATCAGACACTTTAATCAGTTCTCTGCATATGGTGCCTTTACCTGCTCCTGATGGTCCGGAAATGACTATCAACAATCCTTTATCCATTAATTTCTCCTCTCAAAAGCTACTCGCTCCGGTCCGTAAGTCTGTTAGCAACCGTTTCAGGCTGCATAGCAGATAGAATAATATGCTCACTGTCAGCAACTATAACTGCTCTGGTACGTCTTCCATAAGTTGCATCAATTAAAAGTCCTCGATCTCTGGCTTCTTGGATCATTCTTTTTATAGGAGCCGATTCCGGGCTAACAATGGCTATTACTCGATTAGCCGATACTATATTTCCAAATCCTATGTTAGCGAGTTTTACACCCATTTTATTTTACCACCCTTCGGTAAAAATATTATTATATATAAAATAATGTATTACACACATTTTTTCAATAGTAATATTTTATTTACCCAAATTATTTATAAAGCTGCATAAAATATTTTTTGTAGTTTATCATGAATAACATAATTTTATTCTATATTTTGTATTTGTTCTCTTATTTTTTCAATTTCACTTTTTATGTCAACGACAAAGTTGGTAATTTCTAAATCATTTGCCTTAGAACCAATGGTATTAATTTCCCGGTTCATTTCTTGAACTAAAAAATCTAATTTTCTACCGGAGGGTTCATTGTTTTGAACATTTTTTTCCAGCTGATGAATATGGCTGTCCAATCGAACCAATTCTTCTGCTATGCTGCATTTATCTGCAAAAACAGCCGTCTCCAAAGCAAGTCTTTCTTCATCTAAAACAGCATGCTCTCCCAATAATTCACCGATTCTTTCTTGAAGCTTTTCTTTGTATTCCACTACTACATTAGGGGCTCTCTTTTCAATTTCTTTAACGTGATCTGAAATTTTTTGACTTCTCGAATTGATATCTTCAGCCAGTTTTTTACCTTCCATGCCTCTCATGGTATTCAGCTTGTTTGACGCATCCTCAACCGGAACCAGTATGTTTTTCAAAATCTCATCTTCATCATTAATATCAGGCTTCAGTTTTAGTACATCCGGCATGGATGCTAATAAAGAAACAGAAATCTCTTGATCGAGCTGAAACTCGTTTTTTAATACATTAAGACTGTTATAATACTGTCTTGCAAGGTCGGTATTCAATTCAACACTTGAATCGCTGTCACTTAAGTTTTCAATAATGATTGAAACGTCTACTTTTCCTCTTTTAACAACCTTCTTGATAGCAGCCTTTATTTTTTCTTCCGTAAAAGAATACTTTTTTGGCATTCGTATAGATATATCGTTATATCGATGGTTAACGGATTTTATCTCCACAATAATATTCCGTTTCCCATCACAATATTCACTTCTGCCAAAACCTGTCATACTTTTTATCATTTTATCCTCCTATAGGTATAACATACCTTTGCAAATTGTAACGGCTTTTCCTTCCATAGTTATTTGATCTTCATTAATAAGATTTATTTTAAGCTGACCTCCAGCTACATTCACAACCACTTCTTGATCTACTTTACCTAAACGATTTGCAACTATGACAGATGAACAGACACCCGTTCCGCAAGCTAATGTTTTTCCAGCTCCTCTTTCCCACGTATCTACATGCATACTTTGTTGGTTGATTACTTTTGAAAAGTTAACATTGATGCCTTGAGGGAAACTGCTATTCTTTTCAATAATGGGGCCATATCGAATGGTTTTGTTTTCATCAATTTCGTCCACAAATATGACGCCATGAGGTACACCCATGTGAACGCAAGATATTTCTATTGTGTCATCACCCACAGCTATTTTTTTATTGATTACTTCCTCACTATTCTGGTTGATAGTAAGTGCAGAAAATGTCCATTTCCCCATATCAACTTTCACAATAGACTCTGTCTCTTCTGATTGAACCATAGAAATTTGTTTTATACCATCTCCTGTTTCCACATGAAATGATTCTTTTTTTACAATACCTTCATCATAAACAAATTTTGCAAAGCATCTTATTCCATTGCCGCACATGGTCGCTTCACTACCGTCTGAGTTATAAAAAGCCATTTTAATGTCACTGATTTTTGACAACCCAACAAGCATAAAACCGTCTGCACCGACGCCAAAGTGTCGATCACAGACTTTTACAGCCATTTGTGATGGATTTATGATATCATTTTGTCTATTGTCTACAATAATAAAGTCATTTCCTGCACCGTGCATCTTAGCAAAACTTTTCATAAAAATGACTCCTTTCCATTAAAAAATATTATAACCTTTTTGTGTTATAAAGCCTAGTCTAGAAAATATCTAATGTTATATTTTATCCAATAATTAGCAGATTTCTGCATTTCAAAATACTTTTTATTTCAATCTAAACAAAGTTCCACTATATATTATATAATAGGGTAAAATATTTCCACAATCTTTTTTTTAATGATACAATAGTAAAGATTAAAATGTAGGAGTGAATAAAATGCCATTTGACGGAATTGTTACATCGAATATTGTATGGGAATTAAATACATTGTTATCCAATGGAAGAATAGAAAAAATATATCAGCCGGAAAAAGATGAAATTATTATCCACATTCGATCCCATGCAAGTAAATATAAATTATTAATTTCTTCCAGCAGCCATTATCCAAGAATTCACATTACTACCGAAACCAAATCCAATCCAACTTCACCCCCAAACTTTTGCATGTTTCTACGAAAGCATCTAAGCGGCGGTAAAATATCTTCTGTATCTCAGATAGATTTTGAGCGTATTATACAAATCAATGTTGAAACATTTAACGAGTTAGGCGACCCTTCTACTAAAAAATTAATTGTAGAAATCATGGGGAAACATAGCAATATCATTTTGCTAGATGCTGCTTCCAATAAGATATTGGACAGTATTAAAAAGATTTCCAGTGATGTCAATCGGTACAGACAAATATTACCTGGGAAAACGTATGTCCTGCCTCCAGGTCAGGACAAAGTACCGCCGGCTCACATCAATCAACAAACTTTTATTGAAAAAATCAAAGAAACAAGCGGACCTGCTATCAAATCTATTTATCAGTCTATTCAAGGTTTTAGTCCTTTTATAGCCAGACAAATTTGTGAGCTGGCAGGTATTGACGAAGATTTTCCTATTCCTGCTTTGTCATTTGAAAACATTGAAAAACTATATGATTACTTTTCTCAGTTTAATACCATTATTACGTCCAATAGCTATGAACCGTGCATCCTCACAGATGAACAGGGGGGTATTGTGGATTTTTATGCTTTCAGCACACCATGGATTGACAAATATTACAATGTACAATACTCAGATAGTATCAGTGAAGTGATCCAAGCTTTTTATTGTAGTCGTGATATGCAAAATCGTCTAAAACAGAAATCTTCTGATTTGGATAAACATATTCACGGCATACTGGATAAGCTTTACAAAAAGAAGCAAAAGCTTATGGATGAATTGATACAAGCAGAAGCCTCGGATGCGTATAGACTCTATGGAGAACTCATTAATGCAAATATATATCGTATACAACCCGGCCTAAAAACCATACGATTGGAAAACTATTATCAACCGGGTGAATGGATTGAGATTCCATTAGATGATCAAAAATCTCCTTCTGATAATGCTCAAGCCTAT
The DNA here is from genome assembly GCA_028279945.1 of Clostridia bacterium. Taxonomy (GTDB): domain Bacteria; phylum Bacillota; class Clostridia; order Peptostreptococcales; family JAAYPU01; genus JAKSCF01. The sequence goes on along the minus strand of JANQMT010000143.1, from coordinate 69,909 downwards.
TTTAAAAAATATAACAAAGCTAAAACAGCTGTAAAAGAAAAAAACCATCAGTTAAAAGAAACCAATAAGGAAGCGACTTATTTTGAATCAGTCCTTCAAAATATCGAAAGTGCCTCATCTTCCGATGACATTGAAGAAATCAGACAAGAGCTTATCGATGAGGGTTATATTCGAAAAAGATACAGTAAAAAGATAAAAGTTAAAAAATCACAATCCAAACCTTACGAATATACTTCGTCAGAAGGTTTTCTAATCATGGTAGGTAAAAATAATCATCAAAATGATGATTTGACCCTAAAAACAGCCTCTAAAAATGATATTTGGATGCATACCAAGGAAATACCCGGATCTCATGTGATCATTTTAGCTCAAGGTAAAACGGTTCCGGAAAAAACTCTATTTGAAGCCGCCGGTCTGGCTGCCTATTATAGTAAAGGTAAGCTTTCAGATAATGTACCTGTCGATTATACGTTTGTGAAAAATGTGAAAAAACCCAATGGTGCTAAGCCTGGTATGGTTATTTATGACTATTACAATACACTCTATGTTAATCCAAAAGAACCGGAAAATCTAAGTCTTTAAAAAAGGTTTTGCATTACGCAAAATCTTTTTTTATGCTCTCATTTTCTATAATTTGAATAAATTTTTCAACAAGTACCGGATCAAATTGAGTGCCGGCACACCTTTTAAGTTCTGATATAGCATCTTTTTGATCGATGGCTTTTCGATAAGGTCTGTCGTTGGTCATGGCATCAAAAGCATCTGCAATGGAGAGTATTCGACATTCTAAAGGAATTTCTTCTCTTTTTAAACCAAAAGGATATCCTGAGCCATCCCAATGTTCATGATGCTTTAAAATCCCTTCGGCAATAGGCAGAAGATCTGCTGACGATATTGCTATTCTATGGCCTATTTCCGTATGCCTTTTCATGAGTTCATATTCATCTTTTGTTAGTTCTGATGTTTTAAATAAAACATAATCCGGAATACCCACTTTTCCTATGTCATGAAACTGAGCCAAAAGCTTTATATCTGCTGTTTCGCTTTCCGGTATGCCCGCTGCTTTGGATAATTGCTCAACTAATTCTTGCATCCTGGTGGCATGTCCTTCAGAAATAAAATCTCTCGCCTCAAACATATGCTTCATGGCTTGTACAATCTCACTTCGGGTACTTTGTTTTCGATGAAGTTTTTCTCTATACATTCTATTATCTGCTTCTTTAATTCTTTCGTTACAATCTATATTCTTTTCATCACTATATGAATATCCTAAAGAAATACTGATAGGCAGTTCATTATCTTGATTACCGGTGCCTGCTTTATATTTAAAAATCTTTATATATAATTCTATTTCTTTCTCCAGTTTATCTTTCAGGATAACACAAAATTCATCTCCTCCTATTCTGCATATAATACTATCGTCCGGAAATGCTCTCATTAACAGCTTACTGACCTTTTTAAGATACAGATCACCCATATAATGTCCCAGGGTATCATTAATCAATTTTAAACCATCTACGTCGACAACTACCGCACAAAATGTATTCACACCATTTTCTTCAATTCTTTTTATTTCGGACTCATAATAATAGCGGTTATACACACCTGTTAAGGAGTCATGTATGCTTGCGTAATAAAATCTTTCTTCTGCTTTTTTCCTTTCGGTTATATCCCTATTAACAATAATCATTCGATCATCATTAATAGGTGCAATTCTTGCTTCGTAATGTCTTTTTTCTCTTTCATATAAGAAATTATATTCCAGTGAGACAACCTCACCGCTCTTAAAAGCCTCATTAATACCAGACTTAAACTTATCTGCTAATTCATCATCCACACTTTTTTCAAGACGCTGTTTAAGGTCGATGATAGCATAATTGTCTTGATGGTCCGGAACATGATAATCTAAAAGGCTATGCTGATTATTGAGTATAACAAAGGTATCGGGAAAAGCTTTGATTAGAGCTTTGTTCTTGGCCTCGCTCTCTTTTAAAACCTGTATGGTATCCGATAGTTCTTTTGTTTTTTTCTTGACTTTAATGCTTAATGCCCGATTCCACACAAATAAAAAGATCAAAACCGTGCACGTTATAATCATAGAATAAAAAATGATCTTTAATAGCTTTTTATTGACTTTGGTATTGTAATTTATGCCGTGCCATTTTTCCATAATGGCTTGATTTTCTTCTTGAGAGATTAAATCAAATCCATCATTGATCTTTTTAAGCAGCCTTTTTTCACCACTTTGAACAGCTCTGAACAACTGCATTTTAAAAAGCGGCTTGGTGTAATTGTATTGGTCATTTAGATTATATTTATATAAATAATAGAATGCCGGTGCTTCCTCCATAACAAAAGTAACAATTTTTTGTTCTTTTGCAGCTAAGATCAATTCTTCAGGGTTTCTAAAGGTCTTAAGATTTGTTATCCCATTCTTTTCAAGTACGTGGATGATATGGGCACCTTCAATAACACCAACCGTAAATCCCTCCAGAGATTTCACATCGGTTATACCTGAAATATTATCATAAAAAAAAATCAGTACATTGACGCTTGCATAAGGCATGGAAAAATCCAAATATTGATCTCTCTCTTCGCAATATGTAGGCGTATCAATCACATCATATTGTCTGTTTTTCATGGCATTTAGTGCATCATTCCAACTCTCGCTTACCAGTTCAACTTCTATTCCGGTTTTATCTTCATATAAATGCCATAAATCAACGCATATCCCTTGTAACTCTCCTTCTCCCTTGTAAAAAGAATACGGTGGATAATTCTCGTCTATTACAACAGTAATTTTTTCATCCTTAAATTTCCCATAGGAAATATTCAGATTAAAAGAAAACAAAAAAAATAAGACAAGCATTGGAACTGAAAAGAACATGAACAATTTTTTCAACCCACCACCCCTTTTACATGAGCTTTAGTAAAAAATGTTATTAATATAAATAATTATATATAAAAATAAGTACTGGGTAAATCAAAAAACAGAATTTGTCGGAAAATTCACTACTACTCCAATTAAAAAAAATAAAATTTTTGTTGATATATATCGTTTTTTCTGTTATATTTTTCTCGTAAACTTACTCTCATATATTCTCGGTAATATGGCCCGAGAGTCTCTACAAGGTAACCGTAAATTACCTAACTATGGGTGAACATTTCAGGTGAAACCTATCTATTCTTTATTTAATACCAAAATATCAACCTTTAATCTCACCTAAGAAAACTTAATATTTCTGCTATCTTGTTATGAGAGTACCAAGAAAAGGAGAATAGCAAATGGATATTTTAAAAGACTTACTCGCAGCATTAGGTGTCATTCTTAACGGATTGCCACAAGGATTATTAGCACTATCATTTGGATTTGCTTCCGTACCTACAGCTTTTGCATTTATTGTAGGTGCAATTGGTTGTCTATTATTTAACTCGGTAGCACCCATATCTTTTCAAGCAGAAACCATTACACTTGCAGGTACTATGGGAAAAAATATGAAAGAACGTCTTTCGATGATTTTCTTTGGTGCAGCCATAATGGCAATAATCGGTATATTAGGACTATTGGAGCAAATTGTCGCATTTATTGGACCTGTTATTACCAACGGCATGATGGCAGGTGTAGGTATTATGCTTGCAAGGGTTTCAATTGATATGGCAAGGAAAAATAAAATAGTAGGTGCTGTTTCCTTATGCACCGCATTCATTACTTACATGCTGACTACAGATTTGGTATATACCATCGTTCTATCCGTTATCCTATCCAGCATTACATCTATGATACTTAAACACAAGTCTGATATTCAGATTCCGGAACGGGAAAAAATAGTCCTTCAAAAACCTACCATGACCATCAATATTCTTAGAGGTGCTCTTGCCATGGTGTGCCTTAACATAGGCGCAAATATTGCTTTTGGAAAGATCACAGGATCAATCGCACAAAGTGATGTCAACATAGATCATTTATCTATCTACAGCAGTTTAGCTGACATGGCATCTTCACTTTTTGGCGGAGCACCTGTTGAATCTATTATTTCAGCTACCGGAAGTGCACCGAATCCGGTGTTATCTGGTGTATTGATGATGAGTATCATGGCCATCATATTGTTTGCAGGCTTACTGCCTAAGATAGCCAAATACATCCCCAGTGAGTCTATAGCTGGATTTTTATTTGTATTAGGAGCTATTGTAACGGTACCCATTAACGCTGCTGCTGCAATGGCCGGCGGCAATATTCCCGGCGGCTCAATTGTAGGTGGTGTTACGATGGTCGTAACCGCTATTACGGATCCATTTTTAGGTATGTTATCCGGCTTGATCATTAAAATATTAGCTGCAGCGCTAGGTATGTAACCTATTGGAGGTTTTAAAATGGATAAAACATATACATTAGAAATTGGAAATATTACACGGGAGCTTCCTATTATTAAAATCACTGACGCTTTAAGCATTGCCAGTTTTGTTATCCTCGGTGATACAGAGTTAGTATGTGCTACAGCAGACGCATTGGTGAAAAAGCTGCCAAAAGTGGATGTTTTAATAACGGCAGAAGCCAAAGGTATTCCGCTGGTATTTGAAATATCAAGGCTGTTGGAGATGAAAAATTATATAGTAGCTCGAAAAAGTATAAAGCCTTATATGGATACCCCCATCATTGATGAAGTGGCATCCATCACCACACAAAAAAAGCAATTATTATGTCTTGATCAAAAAGATGCCGCCTATATAAAAGGAAAACGTGTGGCCATCATTGACGATGTCATTAGCACAGGCGAATCACTCCTGGCCATAGAACGTCTTGTAGAGGCGGCAGGTGGAATCGTTGCAGCAAAGGCAGCTATTTTAGCAGAAGGTGAAGCTGCAAAAAGAGATGATATTATTTTCTTAGAATATTTACCGTTATTTGAATCATAAAAACATAAAGCGGAGAAAAATTTATTATTTTCCTCCGCTTCATACTAAAGACATGATACATTGCAATTGAATGCAGGTGTGTAAATATTTGTCTATAATCAAAATTAAAAAAATTGCATCTACATGCAACTTTTTGATATCACCTATTTCTATATTGATTTAACTTTAAACACGTTGTAACCGATAGCACAGCACCCATTAGCGAAGATTTTATAATTACATTTCTAATTCACTGATAATGACTTCATCTAAGCCATCCGTTTCTTCAAAATGAACATCTACTACTTCGGATTTAGAAGTAGGGACATTTTTCCCAACAAAATCCGGTCGAATAGGCAGTTCTTTGTGCCCTCTATCCACCAATACTGCCAGTAAAATGGCACTGGGTCTGCCATAATCAATAATAGCATCCATAGCCGCTCTTACTGTACGTCCTGTATAAATAACATCATCTACAAGAATCACGACTTTACCATTAATATCGGAATTCAATATGGTATTATTAATAATGGGATTATAATCTACTTTTTCTAAGTCATCACGATACAGTGTTATATCTAAAATACCAACATCCAAAGATACGCCTTCAAACTCTTCTATTTTAGATGCAATTCTTCTGGCAATAGGAACACCTCTTGTTTTGATACCAACAAGAACTAAATCATTGGTTCCTTTATTTCTTTCTAGAATTTCATGTGATATTCTAGTTATAGCCCGTCTTATAGATTCATCATCCATAATCTTAGTCTTAAATTTCAATTGCTTCACCTTCTCTACAATCTAGTAATTTTATTTATTGCATCAAGAAAATGCTTGGGTAAGCGGCTATCAAATTCTAAGTATTTATGGGTAGAAGGATGGTTAAATCCTAATACTTTTGCATGTAATAATTGACCTTCTATTTTAAACTTAGGTTTTTTAGGTCCATATACCATGTCCCCTAACAATGGATGCTGCATATAAGCCATGTGGACTCGTATTTGATGGGTCCGGCCTGTTTCCAGTTTTGCTTGTATATATGTAAAATCTCCAAAACGTTTAATCACCTTGTAGTGTGTTACCGCTTCTTTAGAATTTTGACGGGTTACAGCCATCTTTAATCGATTAACAGGATGTCTGCCAATAGGTAAATGAATAGTCCCTTCATCATTTTTTATGTTACCATAAGCAATAGCATGATAGACACGGTTAATAGAATGCTCCTTTAGCTGTTCTGCTAATGAATGATGGGCTTTATTATTTTTAGCAACCACCAGCAATCCACTGGTATCCTTATCAATACGATGAACGATACCCGGACGAATAACACCATTAATCGTGGACAGGTTATCACAATGATATAGCAATGCATTTACCATTGTGCTTGAATAATTACCCGGTGCAGGATGTACCACCATACCCTTTGGCTTATTCACAACGACTAAATCCGTATCTTCATATATGATTTCAAGAGGAATGTTCTCAGGATCTATCTCAAGTTTCTCAGGCTCCGGTATGCTAATAACAATATGATCATTGGCTTTTACCTTATATTTTTTTGATTGCTCTATGGCGCCATTAATCATCACTGAGCCTTTTTCAATAAGCTTTTGAATATAGTTTCTTGATAATTCCTCAATATTCAATGACAGCAAACGGTCCAGCCGAGTGCCGTCTTCTTCCTGATCTATTATCAGCTCATGTTTATCCAAGGGGATCATCCTTTTTAGCTTTTTCTTTTTTGGGCTCTATAAAGAACATATACCATGCCATTAAGAATGCACCTGAAACAACGCTCATATCTGCGACATTAAAAATAGGCCAAATTCTAAAATCAAGAAAATCAGTAACATGCTGCAGGCGAACTCGATCTATTAAATTACCAATAGCTCCGGCAAGAATTAAGGCAAGGCTGTACAGCAAAACTTTATCAAAGCGATTATAGTACCGAATCATAGTAAAAAAAATGACAATGGACACAATAACCGTTACGATGATAAAAAAGCTCACTTTATCCTGCAAAATACTAAATGCAGCACCTGTATTCTGAGCATATGTAATATGAAAAATCCCTTTAATGATTGGAATAGATTCATATAACTCCATATTATCAACAACAATATATTTTGTTATTTGGTCTAGCACAATAAGTACAATAATTAAAAAAAATGGCATAAATTCACCTCATCGATGACGATCACTATATTGATTATAACGTATGCTCATCAAACAATTCTGAACCGATTGTATTAAATCTTTCAAGCTCTGATTCCAGAAGGTTTTTATATCTGGTGGTAAAAATATGGATTCTATTTTTAGCATCCTCATGTTCTTCAAATATTTTTGCAGTGGTTGCTTTGGCTTCTTTAATCATACGTTCGGCATCCAACTCCGCATTTTTTAAAATCAATTCTGCTCTTTTTTCAGCACTTTCAGAGATATCACTCATCATTTGCTTTGCGGTTTCCAATGTTTCCTTAATAGACTCTTCTTGCTCTTTATAGGTTTGCAGCTCCTTCTTCATTTCAACAAGTTTTTCTTTTAATCCATGGTTTTCTTCAATGACTTTCTCATAATCCAATGTCAATAAATCCAAAAACTGATCGACATCTTCTTCTTTATACCCTCTCATGCTTTTGCTGAATTGTTTGTTTTGTATATCCAAAGGCATAATCACAGTATCATCATCCTTTCATAAGTTTAACTTACTATTATAATACCCTTCTTATCACCACTTTAATGCGTTCTTTTTTTGTTAAGCCATCCACTTTCTCAAGCAGAACTCTTCCTTTTCCTCTTACAGAAACCTGATCACCTTCCTTTAACAGATATCCCGGGCTGTCTATTTCTTTGTAATTGACCTTTACACGTCCTGATTTTAAAAACTCACTTGAGTTACGTCTTGATTGTCCAAAGCCACAGCTTATTATAGCATCTACTCTTAATGAAGCCACGGTTGCATGAATCCATTTATACTGAATACTTTTGGTATTCATCTGCTCAAAAGATATTTCTTGGCAGGTTACATTTTGATTGCCCACTTTATTTAAAAAAAGTAAAACAACCTCAGCAGCCTCTTTATATAAAATAACATCTGCACGATGATTGTCAATAAGAATATCTCCAATTTTTTCTCTTTTTAATCCTAAACCTAAAATAGCCCCAAGTACACTTCTATGTTGAAAAGATGAAGTCTTGTTGTGAATACTTATGGCTTTTATAGGGTATTCTATTTTTTCTCTTTCCACATAATAAGGATGAAAGATTAAAATGTTTCGTTCTGAATCTTCATATCCTCCAAAAGAAAAGCAAGAAGTGTCCATTAAGGGTTTTGCCAATGCTTTTCCCGTTTCTAATTGAATCGGATCTAAAAAATCAGTAAAAGCAACAATCCCTTTTTTTTCGCACAAAGTTGCTTTACCTTTTATTTTATCTATTATTTCTTTGTCGGCATTTTTTGGCATGCTTAATATCCTATTGTAATCAGCAAATTAATGATAATGGATTTCAAAAATCTTAAAGCCAAAAGTGCTACTATAGGTGAGAAATCCAAACCTGTTCTCCCTGCTCCAAATCTGTTTAACAAATTCCTAAACGGCGCCAGTATTGGTTCTGTAATTTGCCCAAGCATTGCATAATACTTGTTATAAGGATCTCTTATAACCCATGACAGTATAATTCTTATAATAATTAACCAATACAGCACTTCAAAAAGCATGTCTACAGTTCTTAATATCATCCACATATTGTTTACCTCCAAGGACTAAATTCGTCTTTTGTTAATACATTTTCTATATTACCTAAAACATCAACATTATCAGGAGCAAAAAGAAATATATTATTTGCCACCTTTTGAACATTCCCATCCAACGCATATACAGCCCCGCTAATAAAGTCAAAAACTTTTCTTGCTAAGTCGGCATCTAACTTCTCAAGATTGAGTATAACAGGTTTTCTGTTTTTAAGATTATCCACAATCTTAGGACACTCATCAAAGCTCTGAGGTTCCAGTAAAATAAGTTTCATCTGCTTTTTGGATTGATGTAAGTTAATCACTCGATTATTATCCTTTGGCATAATAGGTGCGCCATATTGTTTTTCATTTCTTCTCTGATCTTTGTGTGACTCTTCTTCTATCTCTTCACCGTCTAATCCTACCAGGTACTTCATTTTATCAAAGAATCCGTCTCCCACATTTATTCCTCCATCCCTAATAATTTCTTGGCCCAAATACTGCAGTACCAATACGAATCATATTTGCACCTTCTTCAATTGCTACTTCAAAATCATTGGTCATCCCCATAGATAAATATTGCATGGTAACATTACCAGACACTAAATCTTTGCAATCATCAAACAGCTGCTTCATTTGCCTAAAATATTTTCTTACATTTTCTGAATTTTCCACAAAAGGAGCTATGGTCATGAGACCTTTTACGTGAATATTCTCATATCGCTGAAGGGTTTCAATAAATGACCTGCTATCTTTTATGGTCAACCCATACTTGCTTTCTTCTTCTGCCGCATTCACTTGTACTAAAACATCCATGACTTTATGATGCTGTTTTGCTCTTTTGTTGATCTCTTCTGCCAGCTTCAAGCTGTCCAAAGAATGAATCATATGTACTTTATCTATAATATACTTAACTTTATTGGTTTGCAAATGTCCTATCATATGCCATTGAACGGGTAATACGTCTTGGTGTTTGTCCATTATTTCTTGTACTTTATTTTCACCGATATCTAAAGCACCCGCTTGTACGGCCCTATTTATTTCATCGGCATTTCTTGTCTTGGTTACAGCAATTAACTTAATATTATTATAATCTATTCCGTTTTTTTCACAACATTGATGAATTTGGTTTTGTATTCTTTTGAAATTATTTTCTATTGTACTCATCTTCTACCTGCCTTATTTAAACCCGGATTATTCACGATAAATTACAAAAATCTACTGTTTAAAGCGTATTTTTATCGGCATTCCTTAAAACTTCATCATATAGATTAAGGGTTCTAACCTTATCCAAGCCATTTTCAGTTTGCGTATAATAGTAGCCGCTTTCAACAATTGTTTTATTGCCGTCGGTACCGACTATTTTAATGGGTTTAAAATTATAATCTCCATTAATATCTACAATATATACACCTATCTGTCCATCTAATTCTACGATGCTGTCATTATCAATTTTTAAACCTTCATAATCTGCTACAATGATGTCTGTGTTTATTTTCCTGATTTTCCAAAATTCGGGATAATAGTGATTCATTTTGATTAAAACCAACGCATATTCTTCATCCATAATAATATCATAAATTACGCCTTTCGTCTGCCCATTAGGTAAATTTAGGGAAACTGAATTGCCTTTTATGTAATTTTCAACTTTATCTAATTCTACCCATCCGGCTGCAAACCATACAGAACTATTCACAACTTTATAAATGGGCTCATTTGCCATGGTTTTATCACGAGCCGTATCTTGTACCTGTCCATCTATTTTTTCAAGCTCCTGTTTGTCTAACAAGTACATATTCATAGTGGTCAGTTCATTCTCATAAGCATCTATATAATAGCTGATGATACCTGAATAATTGGTCCTGCAAGAGATAACCGATTGGTTAATCACATTTTGAAGAGAATTTCTTTCCTGCTCCAGTACTTCAATATTACTGTTTTTTAAACCTGTATTATTGATAATAATATTCTTTTTATCCATATATCTTTGAATCTTTTCTTCAATTTTTCTTGCCTCTTTAATATTGCTTTCATCTTTTAATAATCTTAAATCATCAATATTTAATTGAATGAGCTCATCTATTTTAGTAATGTCATTTTGAAAAAGATTTTCTCCGCTTTGAAGTCTATCGATTCTCTGGTTAATCACTTCTAACTTACTCTCAGTAGTAGGATCAATATCTTCAATGTGTATTTTTAAGACTTCACTTCCCCTTTTTACACGCTCGCCTTCATCCACAGAATATTTCAATGCCCCTTCTCGCTCAGAAAAAAACACCGTTTCATCTCGAATAATATAGCAGTCTAGGTTGTCCATTATTTGAATATTATCATAAGTTGCTACACGAGTTTTATGAAAAGTTTCTCCAACATTAGGGACAAAATATATTAAGATAAATAGTACAACAAGGGCAGTAAAAAACAATGTCATGACAAACCTTTTAAATCTTCTTTTCCTTTTTTGTTTTTTATTCATATTTATCCCCCGTAACAATGGTTGAACAGTGGTTAAACAATGGTTGAACAATGGTTAAGCAATTGTTCCACTACCGTTTAACTATCGTTTCCCTATTGTTTAACTATCGTTTAACTATTTGGTTTTAAGAATACCATTGCTTAATTATAATTCTGTATATGACTTTGTAATCCTTCAAACAATTAAAAAACTTTGAAAAAAAAGGCAAAAAAACAGACTACAATTGTAGTCTAAAAGCTTCTTAAAAATTTTCCATATCGACTAATTACTTTAATCTTCCTAATACCATTAATCCCAACTTCAACAGGTTCAGATTTATAAACAGATAACAATATCGTCTTTCTTTTTATATTTGCTCCAATAATCATGCCTTTTACAATAGAAAAATTCTTTTTATATATTTTAACTTCATCGCCGGTCATCATTTCAATATTTCCTATTGAAAAGCGGCGTGTTTCAACGTTATCTATAGTTTGTTGAGAAATATTTTTATCACTAAGAACTACCATGTTATTGGATAGATATATTTTTTCTTTTAACGTTGCTGCAATATATCCTAAAATGCTGATAATAAATACAACCGTTAAGAGAATAATTATATAATCTAAATGCATACAACCTCTCCTAGAACATTTTGTACTTACCATTATACATTTTATACAGGTCTTTTATCAACTACTATATCTATATTATAATACAAATAAAATTCCCTTTTCCTTCGTTGGTTATTTTTTGAAGTGTTTTTTGCATTTTATATCTAACATTTTCCGGAAGTCCTACTAGTTTGCTTTGCATCTGTTCACTAACCAAATCATCTAATGATTTTCCAAAAATATTGGTGCCCCAAATTTTTGACGGATCTGATTCAAACTCGTCTAATAAATATTTTACAAGATCTTCACTCTGCTTTTCACTACCAACTACCGGTGCTACTTCTGTAAAAATATCTGTTCGTATCATATGCAATGATGGTGCTCTGGCTTTTAATCTGACTCCAAATCTGCTGCCTTGTTTAAATATTTCTGGGTCTTCTAATTCCATGTCTGCAAAATCCGGTGGAACTGTACCATATCCTGTTTCTTTTACTTGCATTAAAGCTGTTTTAATTTTATCATATTCTTTTTTGGCATAGGCAAAGTCCTTGATCATTTCAAAGAATTGATAATCTCCTTTTACTTCATAGCCAGTTAGTTCTTCCAGTACATTATAGAATAAGTCCTCCACTGTATCGACCGCTATTTCAACTGTTCCTTCGCCCAAATCCACATTATTGATTTGGCTTTCTTTTACAATATCCATTTCTTTAAAATCATCTACTGAGCTTTTAACATCTCGAATGCTTGCAATATCTTTACTCCAATCTTTTATCTTTTCTATCATTTTAGCTTTTATCCAATGTTCTTTGCTGAGTCCATCCACCCATCCCGGTAATCGGAAATTGATTTGGCTGATAGGGAATTCAAAAAGAATGCTTTCTAATATGCTGTTAATGGTACTGATATTCATTCGAGCACAATTGGCTGCAATAACAGGTACGCCGTATTTTTCTTCAATATCTTTTTTGAGTTCTACTGCTCTTTCTGATTCAGGAAATATGGAATTTAAAACAATAATAAAAGGTTTGTTGAGTTCCTTAAGCTCTTTTACGACTCTTTCTTCAGCTTGAATATAGTTGTTTCTTTCAATTTCAGCAATTGATCCGTCGGTTGTAATCAATAAGCCAATAGTGGAATGATCGGCAATTACTTTTTTTGTTCCTATTTCAGCTGCTTCTTCAAACGGAATATCTGAATTTGACCATGGTGTATTGACCATTCTTGGCTTTCCGTCTTCCATATGTCCAAGTGCTCCAGGTACCATATATCCTACACAATCAACAAGGCGAACCTTGAGCTTTGAATTTTCAGACAATGTTACTTCCACAGCCTCATTAGGCACAAATTTAGGCTCAGTTGTCATAATTGTTTTTCCAGCCCCGCTTTGAGGCATTTCATCTTTTACTCTCTCTTTTGCATATACATTTTCTACGTTTGGAATGACTAATAAATCCATGAATCTTTTAATAAAAGTAGACTTTCCCGTGCGGACAGGTCCTACTACTCCTATGTAGATGTCTCCATCGGTTCTTTCTGCAATGCTTTCATATATATTTAGGTGATCCATTCTAAACCTCCTTTTCAAATGAGTTTTTAACATTACATCTTATGAATCAATTGACTTTAATATTCTTGAAATCAATAAAAAAGTCTGTCCTTTTTGGACAGACTTAAAACATTTTATACATGCCACTCTATATTTTCCGCTGTTTGCTCAATTTCGTGTTTCTTTTGCCTTGTCATGAGTTTTTCAACCGAGGTCCTAACATCTCCTCCAAGGTCAAACAAATGATATAGTTCTTCGGTTATGGGCATCTCAACATCATATTTTTTAGAGAGTCGATAAGCTGCATCTGTAGCATACATCCCTTCTACAACCATACCAATTTCTTTAACGGCATCCTCCGGCTTCATCCCTTGACCAATCAAAATACCGCACCTTCTGTTTCTGCTATGCATACTGGTACACGTAACGATTAAATCCCCAATGCCTGTCAGTCCGGAAAAAGTGCTTTCGTATGCACCCATTTTGGTACCCAGCCTGGATATTTCCACAATCCCTCGAGTCATTAGAGCTGCTTTGGCATTGTCGCCATACCCTAATCCGTCGCTTATACCCGCACCTAAAGCAATAATATTCTTAAGGGCACCTCCCAGTTCTACACCTATAACATCCGGATTGGTATATACTCTTAATGAAGGCGACATAAATAAATCCTGGATGATCTCCGCCGTCTTTTGGCTGTGAGAAGCTGCTACCAAAGTAGTGGGCAGTCCGTTACTCACTTCTTCAGCATGAGAAGGGCCTGATAAAACCACATACGGATTATCCGGCAGCACTTCTTCAACAACTTGAGATATAGGAAGAAGCGTATCTTTTTCTATTCCTTTTGCCGTATTAACAATAATACTATCTTTTTTTACATAATCTCTCACACTATTCAATACCTGTCTAACGCTCTGAGATGCAGTTGATACAATGATAACCTCAGCATCACCAGCAGCCTCCGATACGTTGTTCGTCACCTTTATATCATCCGGCAGTGTAATGTTGGGTAAATATTTTGTGTTTTCTCTTTTTAGATTAATGGCATTTATTTGTTCTTTGTTCCTTCCCCAAAGTTTCACCGGATTATTATTTTTAGATAAGGCTATAGCCAATGCTGTCCCCCAACTTCCAGAGCCTAATACACAACATATTGACATAAATATCATCCTTTCAAAAGAAATGAATAACTTTCTTCTATTTATTAAAGCTGATTTTAGACTCATTACCATTGAGGAGTCTTTTAATGTTGCTTCTGTGCGTATATATAACAATAACGGCCATACACAATGCCCATATAAAATAAGTTTCATTATAAAAATAAATCACTATGGGCAGAAGCACTGCTCCACAAATAGAGCCTAAAGATACAAATCGAGTTATGACAATAAGCACTACCCCTATGCCTAAACAAACAAAAGCAGGGATTGGAACGGTTGCAAAAATGACTCCTATTCCGGTAGCAATTCCTTTTCCACCTCTAAATCCAAACAAAGCAGGCCAGATATGCCCTAAAATTGCAGCTAATCCACAAATCATTGCAAGGGTTTCATTTCCAAAAAATCTTCCTATGAGGACAGCTATAACACCTTTTAGCACATCACATACCAGAGTTGCCGCTGCCGCTTTTTTTCCCAATGTTCGCAGTACATTAGTGGTCCCTGCATTACCGCTGCCATGGTCTCTGATATCAATACCTGCCGTTACTTTTCCTATAAGAATAGCAGAAGAAACATTGCCTATGAAATAACTGATAACAACCCATATAATATTAGCGATCATTTTTCTCCCCCTTTTCTCGGTATACTATTTTAATAGAGGTGCCTTCAAATCCAAACCCTTCTCTAATTTTATTTTCTAGGTATCTGGAATATGAGAAGTGTGTCAACTCTCTTGAGTTAACGAATACTGCAAATAAAGGCGGCTGAATGCCTACTTGTGATGCATAGTATATTTTTAGTCGTTTTCCTTTGTCCGATGGCGGCTGATTCAGCATAACGGCATCAGATATTAAATCGTTTAGCTGCCCCGTAGAAACACGCAGCGAGCACTGATTGGCTACATATTTTACCATTGGGAGCACCTTATTAAGTCTTTGCTTTGTAAGAGCAGAAATAAATAGGATAGGGGCATATAGCATAAAGGATAACTCATTTCTGATCTGTTTAATAAATTCATTATGGGTTTTGGTTTCCTTTTCTATCGCATCCCATTTATTGACAACAACAACAATACCTTTACCGGATTCGTGAGCAATTCCTGCTATTTTTTTATCTTGTTCCGTTACACCTTGCTCAGCATCTATCATTAATAAGCAGACATTAGAACGTTCAATAGCACTAACCGCTCTTAAAACACTGTACCGCTCAATATTTTCTAAAACCTTACTTTTTCTTCTTATGCCCGCAGTATCGATCAACACATATTTGTCTTCGCCATCTGTAAATGGTGTATCAATAGAATCGCGAGTGGTTCCTGCGATATCGCTTACAATAACGCGTTCTTCACCTAAGATGGCATTAATAAGAGATGACTTGCCAACATTGGGTTTTCCAATAATAGCTATTTTTATAGAATCATCTTCTTCTTCAAAATGCTCTGCACTAGGGAATCTATTAATGATTTCATCTAACAAATCTCCTAACCCTAACATGTTGGAAGATGAGATGGGAATAGGTTCTCCCAAACCCAATTCATAAAAATCATAGTAATTCTCCGGTAATTCCTTGCCATCTACTTTATTGACGGTCAGCAAAATTTCTTTACCTGTTTTCATCAGCATGGAAGCCACTTCAATATCTGCAGCTGTTATCCCGCCTTTGGCATCCACCATAAACACAATAACGTCTGCAGTCTCAATAGCAATTTGCGCCTGATTTCTCATCTGAGACAATATAATATCATCTGAATCCGGCTCAATCCCGCCTGTATCAATTAGAACAAACTCCCGCCCGCTCCATTCGCTTTCAGCATAAATTCGATCACGGGTAACGCCGGGTGTATCCTCTACAATGGATATACGCTTACCAACAATTTTATTAAAAAAGGTTGACTTACCCACATTAGGCCGTCCAACCACTGCTACAATAGGCTTGCTCATTTCTTTCCCCCATTCCAAGGTTAATATATCTGAATATGTATATTTTTTGCCTCTTAATTTTACTTGCTAAACGAATACGTATTATTTGCTACAGGAGATATTTGGTATATAATTTCGAATACATCCACTTATGCCTGCTCTATGGTATCATTTTTTCAAGCG
This sequence comes from Clostridia bacterium, assembly GCA_028279945.1. Taxonomy (GTDB): domain Bacteria; phylum Bacillota; class Clostridia; order Peptostreptococcales; family JAAYPU01; genus JAKSCF01. The sequence goes on along the minus strand of JANQMT010000143.1, from coordinate 53,403 downwards.
CCGTGTCAATCGTAAAACTGTTAAATTCAATGTTTCACAATCACATAAACGCCATCTCCTAAATCATGAACCATACCCATGGTTATCTTGGATATCAGCAGTGACATATATTCCTGTTGTTCCGAATCATCTACAAAAAATACCGGTACGGTTGAAGATGAAACTCGGTCTTTATTGGTTGTTACTATAGCCAGTATACTATTTTTTATCCCTACATCCATACTTATACTTCATCTCCTTCTTTAGGTTTTGAAATAGCTGTCATTCTTTTAGCACTCTCCAAAACAGGTGTGCTGTTTATAACCTCCACCAGCTTGTTAACATCTGCATACATAGGTATCATGGCCATAACAACATTCCCATTATCAGCATTTCTCCTCGCAATAGGGGTAAAATCAGGCTCATCTACATCTTTTCTAATACCCAATTGGACTGCAGCATTGTGCTGAATGGCTTGTCTCTGTCCTATATTGGCTAAGGTTGCATTTGCGCTTGAGTTCTTTGGAATGATTTCAATGGCTATTCCATTATTTAAAAAAATTTCTCTTGATTTTTTAAGCCCAATATTCATTATGATAACGCCATTCACTTGTAAAAGAGGTCCATCAAAAGCAATCTCAGCCGGTTTTACATCTGCAATTTCATAAAGCAGTGTTCTTTTTAATACCTGCTTTAATGTTATCATGGATAATCCGCCTACTATAACAGCGGCTATTATTTGGAACTGAATGGGCTGATTAAACTGATTCGCAATATATGCTCCAATACTTGTCATCAGGGCTGATATAATGACCATATAATTACGAGCCTCAAAAGCTTTTGCAATATCTTCTATGTAAGCCGTTCCTCTGGGCACCAGCTCTGTGACTTCTATTTTGTCCAAACTCTGTCTTTCTAAGTTTCTAACATCTCTAAATTGCTGGGCTGCCAATGCAAGAAAGGTCACTGCACTAAACTCCTTTTGTGCTAAGGAAGGTAAAGCTAACGACCCTAAAAAAGCAGCTATCAGCCCAAGTGTTAAGTGAGATATAACACCTTGAGGATGTGTCGGATACTGTCTGGTATCCACTCGCATCATATATATTCTTGCAGTCATTCCCATAACGATAGAAGTGATAACAATTACCCACAAATCATTCATTTTTATTTCTCCTATTATAAAGCAAAACTTTCAAAATATTTTTCTATTACAATTAAATATTTTTTCCTAAAATAAATAAAAAATTCTCTTGAGGTAATAGAGAATTTTTTACTTTAGTATTCTAATGCAGAAGGTTTTGCAATTGCAAAACCTTCATGTATGTATCTCTTAATTTTTATAAAATATGGCTGCCTATTATTTTGTCTAATTTGCGGATATCAACACCTTTTTTTAAGTTGAGTTTAAATGTACCGGCTCTGGTCCATAATTGTATCTCTGCATTGATGTCTATGGTTCCGGCATTTTCACTTGAGTACATGTTGATTGACTTAAATGGAATGGTATAGACTTCTACTTTTTTTCCGGTGATGCCTTGTTTGTCCGCTATTATAATCCTCTTATTGGTTACAACAGCAACGTCGCGTATTGTCTTATACGCCACTTCAACTTCTTCTCCGTCAATTAAAATCTCTTTAACATCATCGGGAACATCTGTCTCAGATATAAAGGTCCAATTCATTATCCCTTTTGCATCTGCCATTTGTCGTCCTCCTTTTACAAAATATATTATATTAGTTAATTAACCTTATTATAATATATTTTGTAATAAATTGGTACAGAAATAAGAAATTATTACCATACTTCTCCTACTTTTCACCCTTATTATATGGCGTACCATTAGCTGCAGGACCTACTGCTTTTCCTACAAAACCAATTAACACAAGAATAGTAGCCACATAAGGTAACATGCGCATGAATTCTGTTGGTATTTTTATACCCAGCATGGAACCCTGTATAGAAATGGCTTCCGCCAGACCAAAGAAAAGACAGGCAAACATTGCCCCCACAGGGTGCCATTTACCAAAAACCATAGCAGCCAGTGCAATGAAGCCTCTTCCTGATATCATGTGTTCTCTGAATATAGCCGTATACCCCACCGTAAGACTGGCACCTGCAATACCGGCGCAAGCACCTGATATCAGCACACATATGTAGCGGATTTTATAAACATTTATCCCTACCGTATCTGCTGCCTTAGGATGCTCTCCAACTGCCCTGATTCTTAACCCAAAAGGTGTTTTAAACATCACGTAGTAGGCTAAACCTACAGTAAAGAAAGCGATATATACAAAAGGTGTTAATCCTTTAAAAAACAATTCTCCCACTACAGGTATTTTTTCTAAGAAAGCAAATATTTCAGGATTGGATGTCAATGCGCCTTGAATGGCATCGGTTTGGCCAAAGCGCTTATATATAATTTGAAGTAAATAGGAAGTAAACCCTACAGCTAAAATATTGATTGCTGTTCCCATAACCACTTGATTGCCTTTTAAATGAATGGAGACAAAAGCCAACAATAAAGCTGTTAACATTCCTGCTATTATGGCACCCAGTACGCCTATCCATGGATTACCTGAAATATCGGCAAACAGAATTGAAAAAAAGGCGCCCATAACCATAATACCTTCTAATGCAATATTAACAACACCACTTCTCTCTGAAAATGTACCCCCGATAGCTGAAAAAATAAGAGGCGTGGCCAATCGAACAGCTGAAGCTAAAATCGGTATAATAATAATCCACATTTACTTCACCTCCCCTTTCTTGCCCTTATCAAACATTAGGTTTTGCTTTTCTAAAGCTCTCTTTTCTCTATAACTGTATATTAATTTAATAATATATTGACTTGCAATAAATACAATAATAACACCTTGTATGATGGCTATAACTTCTTTAGGAATACCTGAAAGCTGCATTTTTCTGGCACCATTGGAAAGTACACCAAACAAGAAAGAGCTGGCAATAATCCCAATAGGGTGTAAGCCTCCTACCAGTCCTACGGCAATGCCGTCAAAACCATAGCCCGGTGTATGTGAAGATTGGGCAACATAATAAGTAATACCCATTACATTGACTGCTCCGGCAAGGCCTGCTATCCCTCCTGAAATACACATAGCCATAATAATATTTTTTGATTTTTTTATGCCGCCGTATTCTGCTGCATCCGGACTTAATCCTCCGGATCTTAATTCATAACCTAAGGTTGTTTTAAACAATACAAAATACATCAGAAGTGCACAGCCTATAGCAATGAATATGCCTGTATGCACACTAGAGCGTCCAAATATTTCGAATACGGTTTTTAATTTTGTTAAACGTGCTACATCAGGCAAAGAGACAGTATGTGCCTCTGTCCTTACGCCCATTAGAATAGAGGGATTCAATACCGCACGGACAATATAGTTGATCAAATACAATGCAATATAATTTAGCATAATCGTAGTGATAACTTCATGGATACCCATCTTGGCTTTCAGCACACCTGCTATAGATGCCCAAAAAGCACCGGCTGCAATACCACAAATCAACATTAAGGGTATTAATATTAATTGGGGTAATCCCTGTCCAAACCATCCTACAGCTATAGCTGTAATAGCACCGGACAAAAATTGACCTTCTCCGCCTATATTAAATAAGCCGGTTCTAAAGGCAATAGAAAAAGACAATCCTGTTAGCAGAATCGGTGTCATCTTAAAAAGAGTTTCCCCCAGTTTATCCACTCCACCTAAGCTGCCTTTAAATAACGCCGTGTAGGCTACTAATGGATTTTTCCCCGCAATTATAATCAAAATAGCTCCGATAACAAATCCTGCTGCAATGGAGAGGAGTGGGAATTTTAGTACAGTCCAAAGTTGCTTCAATACACCATCAGCCTTCTTTGATGTCATCATCCATCACCTCACTGTTCTTATTTTTTTCTTCTCCGCCGGCCATAAGAATACCCAATTGTTTTTCAGTAGCACTCTTAGCATCTACAATATCCAATATTCTGCCATCATAAATAACAGCTATACGGTCCGCAAGATTCATAACTTCGTCTAATTCTAAAGATACCAATAATACAGCCTCACCACTGTCTCGACATTCTATAATCTTTTTATGTACAAATTCGATAGCCCCTACATCCAGCCCTCTTGTTGGTTGGGCTGCAATCAATAATCTAGGTTCTTTATATAATTCTCGAGCGATAATGGCTTTTTGCTGATTCCCACCTGACAAAGAAGAAGCTTTAACATTTTCATCCGGAGTTCGCACATCAAATTCTTCAATTAATACCTTTGCGTGCTCGTGAATTTTATCATAATTCATAACACCATTTTTACTAAAAGGCTCTTTATAATGATAGCCTAATATCATATTTTCAGCTATGCTGTGAGACAATACAAGCCCTCTTTTATGTCGGTCCTGAGGTATATGTCCCAAGCCATAGTTAATAATTTGCTTTGCTGATGATTTGGTTATATCATTTTCATCTAATAAGACTTGACCGCTTTCTGTTTCTCTTAAACCGGTAATGGCTTCAATCAGCTCTGTTTGTCCATTACCATCCACACCTGCCACAGCTAAGACTTCTGATGCATGTACATTAAAGCTTACGCCTTTTACAGCATCGTATCCTCTATTGTCTTTAACTTTAAGATTTTTAACAGAAAATATCACTTCACCGGGTTGTTTTTCTTCTTTTGTTGTCACCAGATTAACTTTTCTGCCTACCATCATCTCTGCTAACGCTTCAGTGTTGGTATCTTTTGTATTAAGTGTATCTACAATATTTCCTTTTCTAATAACGGTTACCCGGTCACTCATAGACATAACTTCTTTCAGCTTATGGGTGATTAGGATGATTGATTTACCTTCTTTGGATAGATTTCTAATGATCACACCCAACTCATCAATTTCTTGAGGCGTTAATACAGCCGTAGGTTCGTCCAATATTAAAATGTCAGCACCCCTATAAAGTGCCTTTAATATTTCTACCCGTTGTTGTAGGCCTACAGAAATGTCTTGTATTTTTGCAAAAGGATCTACTTCCAGTCCAAAATCATCCGAAATTAGTTGAACATCTTGGATTGCTTTTTTCATGTCCAATTTACCATAGTTAGAAGGCTCATTTCCTAAAATAATGTTCTCTGCAATTGTAAATGGTGGAACCAGCATGAAATGCTGATGGACCATACCAACGCCATGTTGGATGGCAACATTAGGATCCTTCACACCAATTTTTGAGCCTTTAATAAAAATATCACCCGACGTGGGTTGATATAATCCATATAGCATATTCATTAAAGTCGTTTTCCCAGCACCATTTTCACCTAGTAAAACATGAATTTCGCCTTCCTTTAAAGCAAAATTCACTTTGTCATTTGCCAAAACTCCGGGAAACTGTTTTGTAATATTCCTCATCTCAACGACATAAGACAAAGTTATTCACTCCTTTGCAAAATAATTAGTAAAACTTATTCTCCTAATAATTAATGATGTAACATTATAAATACAATTTATTTGGTTTTAATTTGCTTACCTAATGGAAAAAACATAGGATGTCTATATTTTAAAAAGCCAGATAGGACATTTGACCTTATTATATACTATTTTAGTCCACGGTTCTATATTAATTTAATACAAGGTTTAATATCTTAATTTAACTTTTGACTTGCAAGAATATTTCATTCAAATTTTCTGTTGCTTATGGGTTCCTTCAGATTCCATGTCACCATGAACACCCTTGCCTTCAGCTATACAGTCCTGTCACTAGGCATGTTGGGAGCTTTCACCCATTACTTCATGGTGGACCCACAATAAAACTCCCGCTAGTATCTACTAACGGGAATTGTTTTTTATAATCATCTTACCTTCTGGTTTAGCTTTTAAATAATTATCTTATATAGCCGATTCTATTTGTAGCTGTCATACATCTTACCCAGAATCTCCAATGTTTCGTCTCTGTTAAGCGGACTTGGAATAAATGGGAAGCAGTTATCAGCCATGACCATATCAACGATACCCAGCATTTGCTCTCTGCTAATCCCATAATCTGCAATGGACTTGATTTTCATCTTCCTCATAAAAGCACGCATATTATCGGCAACTTTTTTACCAATCTCTACAGCCGGTTCATCTTTGCTGTATTGAACACCCAGTGCATCTGCAACGCCTTTAACCTCATCAGATTTGTTAATAGCAGCAAATGCCATGGTTTCAGGTAATGCCCAAGCGCAAGAAATACCATGGGGAACGTGGAACGCAGCACCCATACATTGTGATACAGCATGACCAAGATGGCAGCAGGTATTGCTAAAAGCAATCCCTGCAAAATTGCTGGCAATCGCCATGTTCTCTCTTGCTTCAATATTATGTGGTTCTGCTACGGCTGTCGGCAAATATTTGACTACTTTGCCTATGGCATCAAATGCCAGCATCGTAGTCATAGGATTCGTCATATTGACTGTCATAGCTTCAGCAGCATGTGCAAATACATCCATACCTGTAGCTGCAGTTAGGTGTGCAGGTAAATCATAAGTTAATTCCGGATCAACAAGGGCAAGTGAAGCAGTGCTTAGAACTACTTTCTTCGCATGTGTATTTGAGTCCGTAATAACTCCATAAATAGTATTTTCACTACCTGTTCCTGAGGTTGTAGGACAGCAAACAAGTGGTAAGCACGTTTTATATTCCCAGCTTTCGTAGTATTGGGCCAGCGGCGAGGGATTACAAGCTAATATATTGATGGCTTTGGATGCATCCATGACACTACCCCCTCCTAAACCTACAATGCCGTCAACTTTTTCTTTTCTGGCAATCTGTCCGCCTTCTTCACAAACAGTATCCAAAGGATCAGGATTTACTTTATCAAATACAACCACTGTTAAACCGGCCTCTTTCAATATTTTTTCAACTTTAGCAACAACACCGACTTTAACAAGACCCTCATCTGTTACCAACAGTACCTTTTTCATTCCTAATTCTTTTACTTTTTCACCAATAAGTTTTACTGCCCCTGTGCCCATAATGGTTGGACAGGTTTGAGAATAAGTTGAAATTTCCATTGATTTTCCTCCTCTAATTTTTTGTTTACACTGATATGTTATTGTAGTTAGTTTTATTTTTATTAAATAGTATTATGCAGTTTTGATTTCTGGTTTATTTAGCATCTTCCATTTCATCATCCACAATGTTTTTTCCAATCATATAGTAATGTATTACTGCAGCAAGAGTAGCTCCCAATACAGGTACAATCCACCATATCCACCAATAACCTCCTGAATTCCATCCTAAGCCCGGAAATGCAGATTCCCATCCAAAGATATGCAGTGCTATTCTAGGTCCCAAATCACGGGCAGGATTCATACAAGCAGTTGATCCTGCAAGCATAGCTCCAATAGCCAGAGCTACTATAAGCCCCAGATATAGTGACAGATTCTTCAATTCAGGTCTCAATCTGATTCTTGGATCTGTAAAAACCAGTACAGCTAGTGTCAACAGTATAGAGCACATTATTTCATTTGCAATACAGGCCCATAAAGGCCATGATACCAATCCAGTGTCTAATCCAGCCCCCAAACCCAGTGCCATTAGCATATTCGGCATATTACACATAAATATCTGTGCCGAGTATACATCTGTCGCATTTCCTCTTGTAATACTTAATGCTTGCTCCCAAATTAAAAGAGAACTGTTTGTCATTGCTATTAGCAGCAGACATCCTAGGAACCAGCCTAAAACCTGAGCAATTATTAACGGTAAAACCTGTTTCCACGGTATTCTTTTAAATAGGGCCTGCGCAATGGTAATAGCAGGATTTAGAACAGCACCGCTAAGAGGTGCGGCCACAACTACTGCAAACATAATACAAATACCGAACATAATGCCAATTTCCGCGACAGTAGCAGCGCCGTATACTATACCCTGATAAATGGTAAACAGTCCAATGGATCCAAGGAAAAAACAGCCCAGGAATTCACCTACCATTTTCTTTAAAACCAAACTATTATCTGTCATTGATTAGCCTCCTTTTAATTTTCTACTGATCTTATAACTTGGTTGGTTGCTTAAATTCCACGCCTCTATTATATTTAATAATTTTTTTACATAATCACCATCACCTCTTTTCTTCTAAAGTATTAAAGATGTGTTATACAATACTTTTCTCATTTTCATCCACTGATTATCAATGTGCTTTATAGTCATTTGTTTGATTTAATATTGATTTGATGCCCGCTGAATATACCATCAGTAATTAAAGCACCTTCAAATTTTGCTGCATCCAGTACTTTATTAAAATCAACACCTGTCTCATATCCCATTTCATTGAGCATATATACCATATCCTCCGTTGCCAAATTACCTGAAGCTCCAGGAGCAAAGGGGCAGCCTCCCAACCCTCCAAGTGTAGATTGAATCTTATCTACTCCGGATTCAATTGCGGCAAGAGTATTCACCATTCCCATATTTCTTGTATCATGGATATGTACCATTAGATCTAACATTGGAAAAGACGCCTTTACAGCAGCAATAACCTCTCTTACATGTTTGGGATTTGCAATACCGATTGTATCGCAAAGATTTACTGTCGTTATTCCAATTTCAACAAATTTCTTTACAAAAGCGATTACAGCTTCAACACTGTATTTTCCATCAAAAGGACAGCCAAATGTTGTAGCTAAGTCCAAGCACACATCCATCTCAGGATAGCATTCTATGATTTTATTTAGTTCATCTAAAGATTCTTCATGGGTTCTATTAATATTTGCCTTATTATGTCTTTCACTTAATGAAATAACATACGAGATTTTTTTGATCCCCAACTCCCAAGCTGTTTTTGCTCCAAACAGATTCGGAACCAGTGCAAAAAAAACTATCTCAGAGTATTTTTCGAGACAGGCAAGTGTCAACTCTTTTGAATCCCTAAGCTGAGGTATAGCTTTAGAACTGACAAAAGATGTATGCTGGATATGCCTAATTCCTGAATCTATTAATTTTTCAATAATTTCTAGTTTCTTTTCTAAAGGTATATATACGGTTAAATTTTGAAAACCATCTCTGGGTCCTACCTCATAAATATGTATTTTTTTCACTATTTCATCAACTCTTCTCTGAATATTATTGTTTACCAGCGTGAATATCATTATGAAACTTTAGACTGGTTCTCTTTTTCTTCTTCTTTCCTCAATAAAAGCTGACATTGCTTTTTTTTGTTCTTCCGTATCAAAACACTGAGAAAAAAGACCTCTTTCCAATGATAAACCTCTATCTAAATCACACTCTATACCGTCCTCAACAGCGGCTTTAGCAAATCTTACTGCCATTGTTGAATTCTTTATTATTTCTTCTGCCATTTTTATTGATTCTGTTATCAGGTCTTTGTGCTGAACAACTTTATTAACAAGTCCAATTCGCATCGCTTCTTCTGCATTAAACTTTCTGCCGGTTAATATAAGCTCCTTCGCTTTATTGGTTCCAACTTTCCTTGGCAGCCTTTGTGTACCTCCAAATCCGGGAATAATACCAAGGCATACTTCCGGTTGACCAAAAACTGCTTTTTCTGATGCTATCAAGATGTCACAGGCTAATGCAACTTCCGTACCGCCGCCCAAAGCATAACCGTTTATAGCACCAATCACTGGAATATGAAGGGTCTCTAGCTTTCTCAAGGTACTGTGCCCCAAACAAGCCCAATTGTATGCTTTAATAACATCAAAGGTATTTTGAACTATAATATCTCCCCCTGCAACAAACGCTTTGTCACCTGCTCCAGTGATAATCAAACACTTAATATCTTTGCTTTTTTTGATTTTTTCCAACTCTTCGTTAAATTTGTACAAGACTTCAAAATCAATAGCATTTAGCGTCTTTGGGTTGTCAAGGGTCAGTACTCCAATATGATTTTTGATTTCAGTTTTTATCAACTATATCAACCTCCGTTTTAACATAATTTCAATCATGCAATTGTTAAAATACACACTTAAATATTTCTTCAAATTGACTTATTAGCTCAGGACGGAATTTAGGATGTGCAATATTAATTAATGCTCTTGCTCTGTTGCGGGTCGTTTTTCCCTTGAGCTGAGCAATTCCGTATTCTGTGACAACATAGTTCACATCATTTCTTGTTGATGTCACAACAGAACCATAGTCAAGAAACGGAACGATTCTTGATATTTTTCCATTAGCCGTTGTGGATGAAATAGCCGTTATTGCTTTCCCACCTTTACTCATATTGGCTCCGCGAAAAAAGTCAACTTGACCTCCTGTGCCGCTGAACTGCTTTGGTCCAATACTTTCAGCACAGACTTGTCCCGTAAAATCAATCTGTATGCATGAACAAATCGATACCACTTTATCATTTCTGCTTATCAATACCGGATCATTGATATAGTCAGCCGGGTAAAGCTCAACCATTGGATTGTTTTCCGCAAAATCATAAAGCTCTTGTGTCCCCATAACAAAAGTTGCCGTTATTTTTCCTGAGTGAGTTGTTTTCAATCGGTTGTTGATCACACCCTGTTTTACCAATCTTACAACACCTGTAGAAAGCATTTCCGTATGGATTCCCAGATCTTTTTTATTGTCCAAAAACAATAAAACTGCATCAGGAATAGCACCTATCCCCATCTGAATTGCAGAACCATCTTCAATAATTGAAGCACAATTTTCGCCGATGGCACGCTCAACCTCTCCGATATCTGTAGGCATAATTTCAATTAAAGGGCGTGAGGTGGGCACCAAATAATCAATATCAGAAATATGTATAAAAGTATCTCCCAAAGTACGCGGAAATATATCATTGATCTCTGCAATTTTTAACCTAGCACTCTCAGCTGCAGGTTTTGTAAAATCAACAGATATTCCAAAGCTGCAATATCCGTGTTCATCTGGTGGCGAAACCTGAAAGAGCGCAACATCAGGTTGCAGCGTCGTTTTAAAGAAGTTTACCGACTCATGTAAAAATGCAGGCGTAAATCTGCCGCGTCCGCTTGCAATAGCCTCTCTTGTATTCCCACCCAGAAAGAATGAATTATGTGTGAAGTAATTTTCCATTTCAGGTTTACAATATTCTGATTTTCCCATAGGTACAAAATGAATAATCTCAACATTTTCATATTGATCTTTATTTGCAACCATTGCATCTGTAAGAGGTAAGGGTTCTGCAGCCGCATGACCTAAAACAAGCCTATCGTTGGATTTAATATGCTTTACAGCTTCTTCTGCTGTCACTATTTTATGGGCGTACATTTGTTTCCAAGCCATAAATATCCTCCATTTTTTTTTAAGTATTGATCAAAAAACTTTACACAGTTTCAGCCCTTTATTAAATCTGCAGTGCTTCAACAAATATTTCTTTTATCTCAGCAGTTGTTAATTCGTAGGTTGAGTGTTCCAACACACGCCTCTGTTTCTCAGTTTCTCTTACAAGTTTATCAATATCTGCTTCTGTTACTTTTAATTCACTCAGCGGAATTAAACAGCCTACGTCACTTACCAAAGTTTTGACAGCTGCAGCTGTAACCTCAAGAGCGTTTCTGTCAGAAAGTCCGTCAACATCTTCTCCCATAGCTCTTCCAATCAGCCGTGCCTTCTCACACTCTGTACGGGCAACCAAAGGAAATACATATGGAAGCATAACTGCATTAGACAACCCATGACTGATATGGAATTTGGCCCCCAATGCAAATGCAAGGCCATGATTTGCTGCAGCACCTTCCGTAAGGTTCATTGCAAATCCTCCCAATACACTGCCATAGCTCATCCAATAACGTGCCTCAGCATTTTGACCATGCCCGACAGCTTTGCGGAGATTTTTTGTTATTACTCTGATTCCCTCAAGACAAATGGTATCACAAAGTGGGGAGCTGTTTACCGACATAAAGCTTTCCATATGGTGACAAAGTGCATCCAATCCCGTTGCTGCAGTTACATTTCTTGGAACACTGAATGTTAACATTGGATCAACCAGTGCAACATCTGCGGTAATATTCTCATCCACCACTCCCATTTTGGATCCATTTACCAGCATGATGGAGAATATTGAAACTTCTGATCCTGTACCCGAAGTGGTTGGCATAAGGATTAATGGGGCACATCTACCGGGGACTTTGCCTATACCGGCAAAATCCTCATATTTCCCCCGATTTGTGGCCAGCATGGCAACCGCCTTTGCAACATCTATGGGACTTCCACCTCCTAGACCTACAACTCCGTTGCAGCCTGTATCTTTATAAATGTCTAAGGCTGTATTTGCATTGTCCACTGGAGGTTCAGGCAATACTTTATTATAGACTTCACACTCTACACCATCCCTTTTTGCCTGTTCTATGATTTTTTGATCAACACCAAGTTTTGTCATCATCGCATCTGTAACAACCAAGGCTTTTTTGACTCCCAATTTTCTTAAATATTCACCCAGCTTCAAAGAAGCATTGTTTTCTAAAATAAGAGTTGTTGGACTATGAAATTTAAATGAGTTGCTAGACATTATATTTCCTCCCTTTTAATAAGCTTATTTTTCTCTCATTGAGCCTGTTTCTTTTAGTCTGGTATGCCATGAAAAAGCTTCTGACAGAATTTGAGGATGATGACCTCCAACCGTAATAATAGCTCTTTCTAAATAGTCACTTAACTGATGTTTGTAAGAGCCTGCACAGTTATTGATGATACAAATTGCTCTTTCAACTTCGCCTTTCCCCCTTAAATCAGCAACCCCATTTTCAGTAATAACTACATCAATATCGTGTTCACAAATATCTTGATGAGGTACCATTGGTACAATGGTGGAAATATCTCCCCCCTTATTTTCTGAGGAAATCAGCATGATAGAAAGCCCTGCGTTCTGCACAAAATTTGCGCCTCCACCTATACCGTTAACCACTTTTGTTCCAAATATATGGCTTGAATTGACATTGCCATATATATCGATTTCTATTCCGCTGGTTAGAGCTATCAACGCAAACCTTCCGATTACCTCTGCATTATTGGTAATATCCGTATTCCTTATAACCAAAGTCTCTTTAATAATCTCCGGATACTTTTTCATCATTTCAATGACTTTAGGTGTCATCTGGATTGAACCGGCAGAGGCTGCTTTTACCCTTCCTTTGACGATCAATTCCATGTTTGCTTCTTGGAGGCCTCCGCAGAAAAACTCGATATCATTAAAATTTGAATCTTCAAAAGCATAGACTATTTCACTGGCCAGATTGCCAAATCCGGTTTGAATTGGGGGTAACTGCCTGTTGTTATTAGAAGGAAATTCCATTTCCAGAAAATTAAATAGATTCATTGCAATTTTTTTTGATGTCGTTTTATTTTTAACTGCTGTGAAAGTTGAATCCAAAATATCAGACTTGACTATATATTTTATTTTTTTCGGATCCACCTTTACATATGGCTCTCCTATCCTTTGATTGGTATGAGTAAGCGGAATGGGCTTTCTGTCAGGATAGGCTGTATCCCTATAAATATCATGCAAACCATCTAATTCAATGGGTTGCGCAATATTCATCTCAATGATGACCATCTCAGCCGCATCTACAAAATACTGAATCATTCCAACAGAAGAACTTGGCACAACATAGCCTTCCTTTGTTATTCTAATGGCTTCTATTACGACAATATCTATTTTGCCGAATTTTTCATTACTTACAAGCATTGGCATCCTATTCATCTGCTGCTCTATATAGCATACTTCGCCACGGTTTACCAAATCAGCCAACGCCTTGCTTTCAATCATTGGAGCTCGGCGTTCAACCATATTTACTTCAGCTAAAATTGTGTCAATCGGTCCAACATTTGCACCAGTTATTAAATTTATTTTGAACTCTTCTCCTTCTTCTTTTCTTTTTGCCAGTTCATGGACAATCACCTTTGGATATCCTGAAGATGTATATCCTCCCATTGCCACTGTCATACCATCCTTAATTGTAAAAGCTGCTTCTTCAACAGTTGCTGTCCTGGAACGCAGCTGTACATTCTCAATTCTACTCTCCATGGTTACTCGACCCCTCAAATATGAAATAGATTTCTTATAAGTACCAACTGTCTTATGATATATATTTATTTCGGTGTAAACCCTGAGAATAGTTCTTCATCCGTAGGACCATAAAAGGGAATTTCTCTGATAATCCATGTATTATTCATATAATGCTTCAATGCTATATTTTCTGAAGCTATGTTTCCACCCCATGTGCCGCAGCCTAATGAACTTGTGAAGGGCATTCCGCTTACCCAGTTACCTGTATTGGTGGCAGCTTGCGGCTGGTTGACTACTACTCTGGTTGTATAGGTTTTTAAAGCAGCCTTATCAATATTCTCAGGGGTATTAGAATAAATACCACAAGAATGTCCGGCTCCTGAATATGCTTGATTTGCGTTGAGAATCTTTATGGATTCATCAATATCTTCGGCTTTGTATATTGCGATGACCAATGACATTTTTTCACCACTGAAAGGAAACTTTTCCCCTGACCCTGTTTCTTCTACCAAAAGAATGGAAGTATTCTCTGGAATTTCAATTTTGGCTGTGACAGCAATACTTTTAACAGGACTAGCAACAATGTCACGGTTAATGGCATGATCATTTGGCCAGTCGGGCCAGATTGCTTTTTGCAGCCTAGCTTTTTCTTCCTCATTAAGCATGTATGCGCCTACTTTTTTAAAAGCATCAATCATATCTTCATATATATCCTCATGTATAATAACCGAATTGTCGCATGAGCATCCGGCGGCCAAATCAAATGTTTTACTACTCTTTATCTTGGTGGCAGCATCCTCTAAATCAGCAGTTTTATCAACTATGATAACCGCATTTCCAGCTCCTACCCCATAAGCCGGAGTTCCAGAACTATAAGCAGCTTTGACCATAGGCTGTCCACCGGTAGCTATTACTAAATCAGTCTGTTTCATTATTTCATTTGTTATTTCAACAGAAGGATTTGGTACAGAAATAAATAAATCTTCTGGGGCTCCGTATTTTTTCAGTACCGCTCTCATAAGATTGACTGTTTTTGTAGTTGTTTTCTTCCCACGGGGATGTGGCGCAAAAACAATAGCATCTCTTGCTTTCATTGCAAAAATTCCTTGGATGAGCGGGTGCATTTCAGGCTGAGTACTTGGTACCAGTGATCCTATTACGCCAACCGGTTTGGTTATTCTGGCAAGCCCCTTTAGGGGAATTTCTTCTACAATCCCTACCGTCTTTTCATTCTTAACATCGTATAAGACACCACGGCATTTTACACTGACCTTAATCATTTTTGATTTTACGTCCCCAAGTTTGGTTTCTTCATAAGCATATTCAGCAAGTTCTTTTATAACCGAATCATTGGCAGCTATCTCATAAACTATTGCCGTTGCCAATTCATCAACTTTTTTTTGGTCAAACTGCTCTGCTATCTTCTGAGCATTGCGTGCTCTCGCCATAATTTCTCCAACATACTTTACATGATCAATATCACTTGTACTCATTTTAAACCTCCATTTTTATCCTCTTAAAATTGAAATACTCTTTAGAAAAAACACAGCGTTGGCTGTACTCTTTCTTACTGCCGTCATTCAAAACAGCTTCATACTGTTCTATTGATTGATATGCTCTTTTATTGCACCCGATAATAAAGATTCATTAGATCATTGTCTTCCAAAGTTCATAATCGGTGTCATTCTTTCAAAAGGCTCTCCTTTACTTGGCACCAAATATTTAAATGCAGTGAATTGTTCCGCTGAATCATAAGTGTTTACCAAAGGTTGTCAAGGTTTCAAGTTGTGCAGATAATTCCTGCATGGAAGCAGCCATTTCTTGTGTCGATGCAGCTTGCTCTTCGCTGACAGCACTGGTTAGTTGTGACTGTGTCTTGATGCTTTCAACTGCCATACCGATTTCATCCAGAATTTCAACGACTTGTTTTGCCGAAATACTACTTTGCTGAGATAGTTTATTGATCTCGTTCACTACAACGGCAAAACCTCTTCCATGTATACCTGCATGTGCCGCTTCAATAGCTGCATTAAGGCTCAGCATTTTTGTTTGATCGGCAACACACCTGATCATGCCGATGATTTTATCAGTTCTTTGAATGCTTTCATGCGTCCGATGGCTTAGAATGGAAAGCTTCTCGCTAATCCGGGCAAGATCTTGTGCACCATTTGAAATCTCTTGAATACTGCTGTTGTTTTGCTCAAAGGCAGCTCCAAATTGATTGACGATTTCCATAAATTTTTCTTCACTCTCTTTACTGATTCCTAATACAATAGCACCCATAATGTCATTTCGTTCATCAAATACTGGCGTTGCAATTGCTTTATAAGGAACACCATAGACCTCTTTAGAAACATTAATGATGATTCTTTCACCTTTTTTCATAGCTTGTGCAGATGATGCTCCTTGCGCAATCATATCCCCAACTTTGGCATGTGTATCAATGGTATCCCCCGGTATATGAGCGATGACCTTCTCTATATCAGTTATAGAAACAAACATATTAATATTCAATATTTCTCCTAAATAAGGAGAAATTAACTTAAATGCTTCTAAAAGTTTCTCTCCAACTATCTCTTTCATAACATGGCACTCTCTTTCCAAGTCACTTTAAATCATGCTGTATATTTGCTCCAATGTTGATAAAGTAAACACCTTCCAGAGGATATATCTTGTGGAATGCTTAAATATAACCTCTGCGGACATACGAGGTGTCCCAAAGCTATTTTTTAAACATATAAGTCTTTGTGTTGGTAAATGAGCAAAGACCTTCATGCCCATTTTCAACACCCAATCCTGATTCTTTATGCCCTCCAAATGGAGCATCAATACCGTGAAGATGGATTTCATTTACCCATACCGTTCCAGTTTCAAGACGCTTTGCAACAGCAATTGCTTTCTCTCTATCCTCACCCCAGACAGAACCGGCCAAACCAAATTTAGTATCATTTGCCCTTTCAACAGCCTCATCTACAGTCTCATAAGAAAGGATAGGCACGATAGGTCCGAAAGGCTCTTCTTTAACGATTCTGCTATCATCTGGTGGATTGTCAACTACCGTAAGAGGGATAAAGTTACCTTCAAGGCTTGTATCGATAGTACCGCCCAGAGGAACTTTGTAACCTTTTTTCTTAACGTCCTCAAACAAGTCGACCACCAGATTATATTGTGTCCTGTTCTGCATAGGGCCAAAATCCGTTGTGGGGTCCATTCCATCTCCAACTTTCAAGGTCTTTGCCATGTTAACGAATTCTTTTACAAATTTTTCATGCATGCTTGAATGTACATAAATTCGCTTTATACCGATACACCATTGTCCAGAATTACCATAAGCCGCCCAAAGAATTGGAGACAAAACTTTTTTTATATCTGCATCCGGCATTATAATACAAGCATCGTTTCCCCCAAGTTCAAGCGTAACGCGCTTGAGAGTGTTTGCCGAACCTGAAACGACTATCTTGCCAGTTTCAGTAGAACCAGTAAAACTCATTTTTGCAATATCCGGATGTTCTATCATCATTTGACCTATATCCGATCTTGCCGATATGATATTAAACACACCTGGCGGCAATACAGATTGGGCTATTTCACCACAACGCAAGGTGCAAAGGGGTGTACTGCTTGACGGCCTGACAACCATGGTATTACCGGTCATTAGGCAAGGGGCAACTTTCCAAAGAAACAATAGTGTAGGGAAGTTCCACGGTGTTATTGCACCAACTACACCCAGAGGCACATGATCTACTATTACCTCATGATCAACTGGGTTATCAGTATCCTCAATGGTTTCTAATGGAATTCGACGCTTTGCAATTTCTCTCATCCAGTAAATAGATGCTTCTGTTTCTACTGTTGCCATTGAATGACGTGGCTTACCCTGCTCCAACGTGAGCAATGTAATCAACTCTTCCTTATTCGCCTCTAAAGCATCTGCGAAACGTGTTATATATACTTCACGCTCATCCCAAGACAAAGCTGCCCAAGACTTAAACGCTCTATTCGCACTTCCAACAGCGTTTTCCAGATCCTTTTTTGTTCCTAAGGGTGCGCTGGCAATCACTTTATTGTTAGCAGGATTGTAGACCGGGAAAGTTTTCTTGGACGTAACCAGCTTTCCATCAATCAACATACTATAGGGACCATTAAAATTAATTTTTTTAATCTTCATTTTTTCCTCCTCGAATTTTCCTCTTTTATTTGGAATACAAATACCGATAAACTTTTTTTAATGAATAGAGTACTCAGCATAGTTATCCGGATAACTTGATTAGCTGACGCTGTTGTTAATTAGATAGTATGAATAGTTTTTTTATTAAAATAAGCTTATTATAATTTGAATATTGAAACAATTTACAGTTTTAAGAAAAAGTCAAATTTCTGATTCTTAAACCTTTACAATTTTTAGAAAAAGTCAAATTTTTGATTTAATTTTAATGCTTTCTCTTTTTATTAACTATACAAGTCAAGAAATAACTTGTTTCAACTTTAACGAACACAATGAAATAAGAGCAAAGAAACAAACAAAGCGTACTATTGATGTGACATAAGTAAATAAACTGGATTGAAGCAAAAATTTAAAAAGATTAAGAACGCTTACACAAAAGATCTTTGATTGAAGAAGAATTGAATAATAGAAGGAATATAGTAAAGATATCAAATTAATATATTTTTTTAATTGAATCATTTTTAACTTTCATTTTGATTATAAGAAATGATTAGAATAAGGGTAAGGGCAAATTTAGTTTAAAACAAAATAAACATGTATTTTGTTTTATATCGAGCATTGTTACCGATATAAGACAAAACACATGTTAAATTTCCAAATCATAAAGCATCATGTTGAAAACTAATGGTTTAGATTAAATACTCTTTCATTTCATCAGGAATACAAGCAAGAAAAGACTCAACCAGCTCTTCCGGCGTTTTTTGAAAACCGCTTAATACCCAGCAAGATGTTTCTTTAACACATGCATAACAATAGAATTCTACTAAAAATTGCATATGAGGCGTAATCTCACCGGACATCTTCTTTTTAATAACATCTATATACAATTGTTTGGTAATATTAAAAAAGGAATTTAGAAACCATTCCTGACGGTAAACTTTTTTGTAAAAACTAGGGTTTCTT
Source organism: Clostridia bacterium (assembly GCA_028279945.1). Taxonomy (GTDB): domain Bacteria; phylum Bacillota; class Clostridia; order Peptostreptococcales; family JAAYPU01; genus JAKSCF01. The sequence continues at coordinate 34,326 of JANQMT010000143.1, read as the reverse complement.
TTAATAATATTTAATTTGCTGATAACGGCATCATACCAAGTACAACCTTCTCCAACCAGAGTAATATAGTTCACCGCTTCAGTTTTATAAATCCAATCTACTAGGGCATATTTGTCAGTAAAATGATTGTAGAATGTTTGCTTTGAAACACCACAGTTTCGAGCAATTTCCAGTATGGTTATATGATCAATTGATTTCGTTAACATCAAGTTCATAATAGACTCAGCTATTAAATATTTTGTATTTTCTTTTTTTGACATAATTACAATCATCCCTTCCGCAAATTCCAGTTACAAAACAAAATGAAACCTCTATTGTTAATTCACTCGTCAATAAATATAAATATTAATGTCTACATGACATCGTCAAATAGACGTATTAATTTTAACACTGTTGAGCTGTAACTATCATTATACAGATACTATTTTAACGGGACTTTTTTTATATTAGATACAGATTTGCATTGATTACATCTACTTTTAGCGAGAAAAGCTGCGTAATGAATTATTTTCAATTTCATTTTCACATTTGCTTTTCAATTTGATTGCATGAAACAATAATTTAGACTTGAATAAGTGTAGCATTCATATAAATAAATGGCTACATTTCATCTTATTTAAAAACGTATAATATGACACCTTACGCCATTTATTATACGGTCTTGCATATTAAAAGTCAATACATAATCTATCGAACCTTTTAGACCTAACCATTCTTCTTTATGAATGAGTAAGATCATAAAAAAGTTGAGACGAGTTTTTACTCACCTCAACTTTTATTATAGAATCAATATTCTCTTTTAGATTTCAGGTACTTCAAATACCTCTACCTCTTCTCTTGTTGTAGGAGGAGCGAATTTTCCATCGATGATTGCAGCTTCCCATTTTTCAATTTCAGCTTTCATTTCATCCGTCAAATTTTGACCTAAACCTGCTTCTGCACTACCATCTCCTACACCAATACCATCATCAGACAATCCAAAAATCATAACTTCACCTTTAAAGGTTCCCTCTACAACGTTCTTAGCAGCTGTATAGGTTGCCGTATCCACACGCTTTAACATTGAGCAAAGGATATTTGGCGCATTTTCCGGAGAAGTCAATGCTTGGTCTGCATCTACTCCAATAGCCCAGAATCCATTTTCTGTAGCAGCTTGGAATAATCCTAGGCCAACACCGCCTGCAACATGATAGATAACATCTGCACCCTGCTTATGTTGTGCCGTTGCAATCTCTTTACCTTTTGCTACATCACCGAAAGAATCTGCATACTCAACAAATACTTCTGCGTCTGGATTCGCAGTCTTAACGCCGGCAAGAAATCCACTTTCAAATACAATAATGGATGGGAATTCCATTCCACCTATGTAACCAATCTTATCTGTTTCAGTTGCCATACCTGCTACTACACCTACTAGGAAAGAACCTTCATGTTCTTTAAATTTAAGTCCTAATAAGTTATCTACATCTTGATTGCCGTCAAAATCCAAGTCACCAACACCATCTACAAGAGCAAAGTTAACATCTGGATTTTCAGCAGCCGCTGCAGTAATCGCTTTTTCCATCATAAATCCAACACATACAATCAAATCAGCGTTTTCTTCTAATGCCGCTTGAATATTGGGTGCAAAGTCATCTTCTGAAGTTGATTGAAGAAGTTTTAGCTCATATCCAAATTCTGCTTCCCCATCTTCAAGGCCTTTCCAAGCTAAATCATTGAAGGATTTGTCACCTAATCCACCAGTGTCAGTGATCATTGTAACAATCATACCTTCGCCGGGTAATGCTTCACCTGATGGCTCACCGCCTTCTTCTGCAGGCGCTTCTTGTCCACCGCAACCTACCAAAGCAAATACCATTACTAATACAATTAACACTGATAAAGCTTTTTTTAACATTTTTTTTCTCCCCTCAAATGTTTTTTTCTTCTCTATTATATACTAACCTATTTAAAAATAAAAGTTTTTTATTATCCAGCTATTCCCAAATAGGTGGCATTATACCTGGATTTTTTCTATCATTTTAAAAATCAATGATTTGACTTTATCTATGTTTTCTCCTAAAACCCTTAAGACTTCATCCATAGTTACGGGTTCTATATTTTCTTCTGCGACTAATCCTGCATCATAATCTGTTACCAGCGCTACATTGACGACAGGTATATCCTGCTCAAGGGCAAGATAGCCTTCCGGAAATTGTGTCATATTCACAACATCCCATCCCATATCCGTAAACCACTTACTTTCTGCTTTAGTTGAAAACCTTGGGCCTTGTATGACGACTATGGTGCCTTTTTCATGGACACGAATATCCAGCTCCCGTGCAGAAGCAATGGCAATACTTCTCAACCCACTATCATAGGTCTCGGCTGCACTGATATGCTTTACTTCAGGTCCGTCAAAAAAAGTAAAGGCTCTGCCATAAGTTCTGTCAATAAACTGGTCTGTGATAACAAAGTCACCGGGCTTAATGCCTTTTTGCAGACTTCCACAAGAGCAAGGTGATATTAAAGCTTTGACCCCCAACATCTTCATAGCATAAATATTAGCCCTATAGGGCAGCTTATGGGGTGGTAGTGTATGACCTTTTCCATGTCTGGGCAAAAATGCCACCTTTTTGCCGCTTATTTCAGCGATGGCTATTTTATCGCTGGGTTTTCCATAGGGTGTTTCCAGTTCAATTTCTTTTACATGATCCAACAATTCATAGAATCCTGAACCTCCAAAAACACCAATATCCGCTTTGTAATTCATTGGACTTTTTTCCTCCTATCTCATAGTTTTACAAGGGACTATTATTATTCATTGTTTCATTTTATTCTTCCGCAATACTGTCAAAACCTAAACCTTTGCCCCATACAGAGTTGATTGGCTGTACCGTTACAAATGCATTGATATCTGTTTTGGCAATATATGATTTAATCAATATACTTTCCCTTGGCGTACAAATACTGGAAATCATGATTTTTTTCTCTCCTGTATACCCGCCTGTTACTTCATATATACTGACGCCTCTTCCTATTTGATGAATAATATAGCTTTCTATATCTTTATAGAAGGTACTGATAATCTCAATTTTAATTTTTTGTGAGCCAAGACCGTACAATACAAAATCAATGGTTTTAGTAAAAACCAATTGTGCGATTAAAGCATACATAGCAACTTGTCGACCAAATATCACGCCGGAAATAATAATGATGACCGCATCAATAAACATTAAAATCTGACTGATACTCACAAAAGGCAGCACTTTTCTGTAGATGATTTTGGCAATGGTATCTGTTCCCCCGAAAGAATATCCTCTTTTAAAGAGCAATCCCATACCTATCCCATTGAGAACTCCAAAGTAAACAGCCGCTAAAAACATGTCTTTTCTTTCTAAAAGGTAAAAATTCGTCTGCTGAAAAATCATTAGTACGGCAGGGAAAATAATAGACATTGCTATAATCTTCCTTGCTTCTCGCCACCCTAATATGATCCAGCAAGACACCAAAACCGTTAAAGCCAACAGATAAAAAATAACCGCATAGTCTACAGGCACAATACTTTCTATAATTCTTGATATACCTGTAATCCCTCCAGAACTTAATTGGTTAGGAAGCATAATCCCCGTCACTGAAAAAGCCATTAGGGACGACCCTGTAAGAATAAAAACAAAATCAGTAATTATTTTTTTTAATTTTTTCAATTTTTATTTGCCCCCTTTTTTAACTAACAATGTATGATTTCCGAATATATCCAATACTCTAACCGCAATATGGTCTATATGATGGTCGTAATTTAAAACCACTTGGCTTTCCAGACCTTTTTCGGTTCGAGCACTGTGCCAGTTCGGTTGAAATACTTTACCATTATACTGTGTATCCACACTCCAATATTCTATAAATTGCAGTGAATCATGTTTTAATACATCTAATATGGTTTCTTTATATTTTGGATGACATGGAATGTCGTCCATATTTTGATATCTATAATCTCCTAAAACTATTTTAACCATATTGTCTTCTAATGTAAATTGGTCAAATTCAATAATTGTCTCAACTTTTTCATGCTCTATTGCAATAAATTCATAGGCATCTTTATTTGCCGCAAGCCTTTTATGCGCTGTCATGCAAGCTATTTTACCCATATCGCATATTACCCATTTACGATTTAGCTTTGATGATGCTGCTGCTAAGGTTCCCGATCCACCAAAAAAATCAGCACATATATCGCCCTCTTGAGTACACGCTTGTATCATATTTCCTATTAAAGCCTCTGGTTTTTGAGTCGCATACCCCACTCTTTCTTTGGATGTTCTTCCCACCATATCCATTTGCCATACATCTTTCATATTCACCATGGTATACCAGCCTAATTCATCTTGGTATTCCTTTACCCCTTTAAATTTATAGGGTTTGTACTGACGATTATATGATTTTTCTTTTAATGGATTAAAAAAGTATTGATTGCTTTTTGAATAAAATAGAATGGTATCGTGCTTTCTGGCAAAATACCGGGTACTTACCCCTCCGGATTTATAACTCCATATGATTTCATTGTTAAAATGGTCTTGTCCAAAGATGTCATCCATTATAACTTTCACGTAATGAACGCTATGCCAATCCAAATGAATAAAGATACTGCCATTTTCTTTCAACAAATCCTTCATGAAAAAAAGCCTTGTGCATAACATACTCAAGTAATCTTCCATACCATTTTCCCACGTATCCTTATAAGCAATTTGCTCGATGACAGGGATTTTAATTTTATCCGATTGTTTTTTAATATTGACTTTATAATCTGCTTTACTATAAAAGGGAGGGTCTATATAAATAAGCTGTATTTTTTCTTTCATCCCTTTATTTTTAAGAAGATGTCTCATATATTTTATATTATCGCCAAAAACCAACTGGTTGGTGAAGTTGCCGTCTTTTATACCTAAGCTTTCTTGAACAGATGGTTCAATTTGTTCGTCATCCTTTAAACAGGCCTCATATTCTCTTTGACTTTTTTCTATAATATTTGGAAGTTTTTTTAGTATACTCATCTCCGTTTCTCCTTTTCTTTGGACGTATCAAACATTTTTTCCCATAGCCTATTAAGTCAAGTCTGCCGGCTTTTTTTAGTGCTTTTACTACCAGATTGTAGTTTTCGGGTTTATTAAAATGAAGCAATGCACGCTGCATTTGTTTTTCTTCCATGCTTTTGGACACATATACTTTTTCCATGGTTAAAGGATCGTAACCTGTATAATACATGCAGGTCGATATGGTACCCGGTGTAGGATAAAAATCTTGTACTTGATCCGGTACAAATCCTGTTTCCTTTAAATACTCTGCCAATTCTACAGCATGTTTTAAGGTTGACCCAGGATGAGAAGAAATAAAATATGGAATGATAAACTGCTTTTTGCCATGTTTCTGATTGAATTGATTATATTTTGTAACAAATTTTTCGTAAACATCTTTTGATGGTTTTCCCATTCTGTAAAGTACTTCGTCAGAAATATGCTCAGGTGCAATTTTTAGGCATCCACTGATATGGTGTTGAACCAGTTCATCTAAAAAAGTGGTGTCTTTGTCATAAATGGCATAGTCATATCGAATACCAGACCTGACAAACACTTTTTTTACACCTTTTATGCTTCTTAAGCGTTTTAATATGGATACATATTCTTTATGATCAATGTTCAAATTGCTGCATGGTTTAGGATGAAGACAGTCTTTTTGATGACAAGCCCCTTCCTTCAATTGTTTTTTACATGCCGGCTGTCTGAAGTTAGCTGTTGGCCCTCCCACATCATGTATATATCCTTTAAACCCTTGGTTGTCAACCAGCTTTTTTCCTTCTTCAATTATAGATTCGGCACTTCTACACTGAATCACTCTGCCTTGATGAAAGCTCAATGCACAAAAATGGCATCCACCAAAGCATCCTCTGTTGCTGGTTATACTAAATTTAACCTCTTCCAGTGCCGGCACCCCTCCCAACGCCTTATAAATTGGATGCGCATCACGTTTATACGGCAAACGATATACTCGGTCCATTTCTTCTTTAGTCAGTGGTAAAGGCGGAGGATTTTGAGCAACAAACATGTGCTTATCATACGGTTCAACCAGTATTTTTCCGTGATAATGATTTTGATTTTTATACTGCTGGATAAAGCTTTTGGCATATTTTTCTTTTGAGGTTTGAATGTCTTCAAAAGAAGGTAAAAGCAGATAATCTTCTAAATGCTCTAAAGTTTTTTGTTTAAAAACCGTGCCTTTAATCCAGGTAATATCCTTTATATCAATGCCTGCTTGAAGTGCATCTGCAACTTCCACAATAGGCTTCTCTCCCATTCCATAAATGGCCATATCGGCTCTTGAATCCATTAATATAGACCGTCTAACTTTGTCATCCCAATAATCGTAATGCCCAAGTCTAAGCAGGCTGGCTTCTATGCCACCTATTATAATAGGAACATCCTTATAAGCTTCTCTAATTTTATTACAATAAACTGCAACCCCTCTATCGGGTCTTAGTCCTGTTTTGCCTCCCGGAGAATAAAAATCTTTTTTTCTTTTTTTCTTAAATACAGAGTAGTGATTTACCATGGAGTCTACATTTCCTGAAGATACCAAAAACCCCAATCGAGGTTTGCCTAATTTTTTGAAAGCTTCAATATCTTTCCAATCCGGCTGGGCAATAATACCGACCTTGTATCCTTCAGCTTCCAGTAGACGGCTGATGATCGCATGTCCAAAAGAAGGATGATCCACATAAGCATCTCCCACAATATACACAAAATCTAACTGCTCCCAGCCTCTCTTTTTCATATCTTTCTTTGAAATTGGTAAAAAGTCCATTCCATCACCTTCTATTAAATAGATAAGCCCAGATTATTCACGGAAACTGCTAAAAAGGTACAAGTATTTTGGAATTTATTGATTGTATTATTTTTTTGCTGTACTTGGTTAGTACAGTAGAAAAAAAATGGGAGCAAGAAAACCAAAAGACGCAGTAGATTTTTGTAGTTTATCGTGAATAATATGGGTTAAGATATACCTACTATAGTTTATAGTATGTACAAGATAAACAAAAGAAAAAAATAAGTAGAAATAAAAATTTGATTTTTTTGAAAAGTCAACTAAAAAACCAATTGGACGATACAAGTATCGTCCAATTGAGATTATTGTTAAATTTAAGTTTATTCTAATATCCCAATGATTCATTTACAATGTAAACATACACCTTTCCATTCATCGGCTGTCTTTCTATTACAGTTTCTATTCTGCACATTCTTTGGGGTGATTTGCAGTCCATGCATTTACCTTTGTACCTGCAAGGTACATCAAAGTTTAATCTTTCAGCGTTTTTAGGACAGGCAATGGTTTTTATTCTATGTATTCCTTTTTCATAGTCTTCTGCGATTTTGTTGATACCGGCTACAATAAATATTTTTTCATGTCCCCAAAACATATGGGCTACTCTATTACCTGTTCCATCTATATTGATGAGTTTTCCATCCATGGTTAATGCATTGGTGCTGGACAAATAAACATCTGCCGTTGTGGCCTTTTTTAATATAGCTTGCTTTTCTTCCGGAGAACATTTATGATGCCAATAAACAGAATTGCCTCTTTGAGAGAGCTTTTCATACACGCCTAATTCATTCAAAGTTACTGACCCGCCCATACCTACAGACGCATGGGCTGGAATTTCTTCTAATAATTTATCAACTGCTTTATTCCCTTCTTCAAAATACTCTACATTAAAACCATTATCCTCTAAGCTCTGTATGGTCTTTTTAATCTCACCCTTCATATTTTTATACCTCCTATACAATAATTAATAGTTAATAGTGAATAATTAAAGATGATTTTGTTGCACAAAATCTCAATTAAACACAGATAATCCTACGTTCTATTGTTTTTTCTCAATAATATCATATAAATCTACTCGTCTATGCTGCAATAGAGGCAATTCCCTTCTTATTTTTTCTAAGTATTCCATATCCATTTCTCCATAGATAATGGTTTCCTTTTCTTCTGCTTGACTCATTATTTCTCCCCATGGATTCACCACTGCCGAATGACCGTATGCATGGTAGGATGCATTTAAATCTCTTGCCGGAGAAGCCGCAACAAAGTATACTTGATTATCTAATGCCCTGGCTCTTATGGTCAAATCCCAATGAGCAGGCCCAGTCGTCATATTAAAAGCTGCCGGCACTACAATAATCTTGGCACCCTTTAAAACCATTTGCCGCATGAGTTCAGGGAATCGCATATCATAACAAATCGCTACACCCATTTTACCATATTCCGTATCCACTACAGTGACTTCTTCACCCGGTCCCAGTGTGTCTGACTCCTTAAACCGTATACCGCCTTCTATATCAATATCAAATAGATGCATTTTTCTATGCTTTCCTATTATCTGTCCTTTTGGATTGAAGATAAAGCTTGTGTTATATATTTTATCATTATCCAGTTCAGGAATAGAGCCACCAACCATATAAATGCCCAATTCCTTTGCTAAATTGGCAAGCATCTGGGTTGTCTTACCCGGACATTTTTCTGCAAAAACAGGAAAAGATTTGTTTTCATACGGACAATTGAACATCTCCGGTAATACCACAATCCGGCTGTTATTGGATGCTGCTTTGCGAATCATTGCTTCAGCTTTTTTTAAGCTTTCTTCTTTATCAGCAGATACCGTCATCTGACATATGCCTATCTTAATACTCATTTTATCCCTCCAAGAATTTTTTTATTATATTTTTTACGCATAATACTCATCCAATACTGCAATAAAGTATATCATCAATAAATTCTAAAACACTTTCCAAGAATAATTTATGTTTAAGTTTTGAATATTATATTATTTTTTTATTATATACAATAATATCACCAATAAAAACAGTGTTTTAAATTTTTCAAAAAATCAGTGTAAATTAAATGCAGGTGCATCAACATTCGTTAAGTATTAATTTGAAAAAAAATTAACACAAGAAACAAATATTTATACACCTGCAAAAGCATTTTGTCTTACAGAGGGATTTACTATACAGTGCCAGCTAACTGGACGTATAAATAACACGTAAATGATTCATTATCAGAGCGTCATCTATTACCTCAACTTGATTATGGATTTCCTTTATTTTTTCTTCTACCAGTTGATAACGACTTTGATTATTTAGATCGTTTAAAGTTTTCATCATAAACAATCGAATCCCATAATGAAATACTTTTTGATCATATTCATCTAAGTTCAAATATGCTTCTAATTGTTGGATTAATTTATTTTTGTCTTTTCCTAATTGCCCCTCTACTTCCATCAGCAGGTTCATACTATGGTCATTGCTATAGTAGCTGTCCACATCTAATAATCTTAACATCTCAAGCTGTTCTTGAACCATTTCTGTTTCAGTGGGTATAATAAATTTCCCTTCAGTTACCATATTTTCTAGTTTTGAATCCGGCTTAACCCTTATGGTTCTAACTCGAATGAAATCGGGATTTACTGCATTAAGCACTCTGGCCGTTTCCAAAGCATTTTCCTTGCTGTATGTTCTTCCTCCTATTCCCATAACAATAAAAAAAGAGAGTTCAATCCCTATATCTTTTAACTGTTTTCCTACATGGATTAGCATTTTAGAGGTTAATCCCTTCTGAATGAGCCTTAAAATATGATCTGACCCTGATTCCATTCCGCAGTACACCCGATTTAATCCGGCTTTATAAATACTTTGCAATTCTTCATATGATTTTTTAGCCATTTGATGTACCACGCCGTAGCTTGTTATTTTTTTTATATTGGGAAATTTCTTTTTAATGTAGCATAGAATATCAATTAATGTTTCTGTCTCCATACAAAACACATCACCATCTTGTAAAAAACAGGTTGTATGCCCATAATCTTTATATCTTTCATAAATGGCATCAATATCCTTTTTTATTTCATCAACTGTTCTTATAGAGAATTCAATATTCTTTGATTTATAACTGGTACAAAAGGCACATCGATTCCAGGGGCACCCTCTGGTTAACCTTATAATTAAACTATTGGCTTCTGCAACAGGACGTATGGGCCCCCACTCAATTGATTTTTCCACTATTATCATCCTTTCTTCATTGTTTCCTATCACATAAAAAAGCATCCACTCAAGCAGATACTTTTTTAGTTGCTTATTAATCACTTATCATGGATTGTATATATGGTTTTTCAGATGAATGCTCTATGTTAACTTCTTTATAATTGATCATATTATCTGCTTTTTTATGAATCAAAACATCAATCAGGTTATCACATACTATTTGGCTGACCTTCTTAGCGGTTTCAATGGATGACGCGCCTAAGTGAGGCGTTAATGTAATGTCAATGTTGAGTAATTCTGAATCCCAGTGAATGGGCTCATTGGTAAATGCATCAAGGGCTGCCCCTTTGATGGTTTTGTTCTTAATGGCATCAACCAGGTCATTGGTATTAATGAGTCCCCCTCTTGAAGTATTCACTATAATCACATCTTTCTTCATAAGAGCGATGGTATCTTTATTAATAATATTCATTGTGCTTTCTATTAAGGGCAAATTTAAACTTATAAAATCACTTTCAGAAAATACTTGGTTGATATCTTCAAGAAGCTCTACATTATTTTTTTGAACCCAATCTAAATTGGGGTACGGCTCGTATGCAATCACTCTCATATTAAAACCTCTAAGCAGCTCAACGAATTTTCTTCCTATATAACCAAGGCCTATAACACCCATAACTTTATTGGATAATTCGACACCCAGATTTCTTTCCCACTTTTTTTCATAAATTGATTTAGAATGCTTTACAACGCCTCTGGCTTCTGCTAAAAGAATGGCTAAATTTAGTTCGGCAACTGCGGTAGCGTTAGCACCGGGACAATTGCCCACATATACACCTTTTATATTAGCTTCATCAATGTCAATGTGATCCACACCGGTTCCGTGCATGTGTATAATTTTCAGTTTATCGCCGGCTTGGATGACCCCTTTATTGATTGAATCAATACCACATATAATACCATCATATTGTGGAATAATTTGTGCTATATCCTCTGCACTCATATTACTTTTACTTGCTCTAATTATATTAATACCATTGCCCTTTAACGTATCTATTAGTTCTGGATTATATCTTGCAAATGATTTGGATGTTACTAATATATCGTACATATGCCACCTCCCTATAGTTCTAAAGAGCGTATCGCCGTTCTTAGCTTCAAATATTTAACATATTTTTTCTGGTATTCAATGTGCATACTCATTTTGGGTTTAAAATTCATTTTTTTCTCATTGATCCCTTCAATAGTTAACGTGTCAATCAGCCCGGTTGCATAAAGGGTCATAATTGCTGCACCCATTATGGAACCTTCATTAGATTTTAAGGTCACTACAGTTTTCCCAAGGATGTCGGCAAGTAATTGTCCTAAATATTCCGAAGAAGCTAACCCGCCTGTTAAAATGATATAAGGGACAACTTTAATTTGTTCGTTGATAATATTAATCAATGAAAATAGATTGTACCCAATACTTTCCATATAGGCCTTTACCATATCCACAAAAGTATGCGCATGGGTCAAACCATAAATAGTCGCTTTCGTTTTATCGTCCCAGTATGGACTTCTTGCTTTCAATAAATATGGAATAAAAATCAAATCATTTACGGCTGAAGGTAAAAGCTTTAATTCTGACTCAACAATTTGAAAAAAGTCTTTTTCTGATTGTGTACAAGCAAATTCAGCAATATTTCTAATCAGCCATTTATAGCCATTACCAACATTGCTGAGAATACCGCCATATGCCCAATGTTCTCTTGTAACGGCGAAACTCCAAAGCCTCTCATCTATATCAATAAGGGGTTTTTTTGTTATGACTCTTGCAGCACCGCTTGTTCCCAAATCTACATTAATGATGCCTTCTTCATATGCGCCGCTTCCAATGTTTGCAAGGGGACCGTCTCCTCCACCTGAAATTAATTCTATATCCTTTGGTAATCCTAAATCGTTTAATAGTTCATCGTTACATACTTCTAAAACTTCTGTTCCGGAAATAGGGATAGACAATTTATCTTCACTTAATCCAATTACCGATAACGCTTTTTGGTCCCATTTCAAATCATGAATGTTAAATAGCCCTGTAGCAGACGCCATTGAATAGTCGATAACATATTTACCAACCAATTTATTTAAAATATATGCCTTTATGGAAATAAACTTATGGGCCTTATTATAAATCGACTCTTTCTTCTCTCTTAACCACATAATTTTTGAAATAGGAAATAGAGAGTTCATCGGACATCCGGTTGTTTCATAGAGATAGCGTTTCCCATAGATCATTTGGAGCCTTTCGGCTTGTTCTTCACTTCTGGAGTCGGACCATAGTATCATATTGAATAGTTTATTGCCATCATGATCAATGGGAAAAATATTATACATTTGGCAGCTAAAGCCTATCCCTTTAATGGATTTTTGATCCACCTTTGAATTGATCATGCAGTTTTTTATGGTTTTAAATACAGTATTACAAAGGATATCCGGGTCTTGTTCCTGCATATATTGATTGACAATAATCACATCATAGCTCATTTGCTCTTTGTGTAAAATTCTGCCGTTTACATCGACAATAATCACTCTTACACTTGAGGTACCAATATCTACAGCTAGAACTTTATCTTTCATTACTTCACCTCTGGCTTTAACGTTTATACTCTTGCTTCTTTTATCTTTTCAACAAACTTTTTTGCTGTTTCAGTAATTAATTCATAGTTACCTGTTTTGGCTCCTGCAATTAAACTGCCGCCTGCGCCTACTGCTACACACCCTGCTTTGATCCACTCTTTTACATTGTCCACGCTGACACCACCTGACGGCATCATCTCAACCTGAGGCATTGGGCCTTTTACTGCTTTTATAAAATCTATTTTCAAAACATTTCCGGGGAAAATTTTCACAACATCTACGCCATATTCAATGGCTGTTGTAATCTCTTTTAAAGTCATGCAGCCAGGCATATAAGGTATACGATAACGATTACATAGTTTTGCGGTTGCTTCGTCAAAGCTTGAACTCACAATATATTGTGCACCGCTTAAAATAGCAATTCTAGCAGTTTCAGAGTCAAGTACCGTACCGGCACCGATTAATATTTCATTTTCCGAATATGTGTTGGCTAATTCTTCAATAATCTTATGTGCTTTTGGAACTGTAAATGTAATTTCTACCGCAGCACATCCTCCTTTAATACACGCTTCTGTGATTTTCTTTGCTTGATCGGCAGTTTCTGCTCGAACCACTGCCACAAGACCACTTTCTTTTATCTTTTCTAAAATCTGCTCTTTTCTCATTTTCTTTGCTCCTTTATTTGAATAGTAAGTTCGGTAAGAACGTAACAATTTCCGGAACTAATACCGCTGCAAATATAATCACTAACGTTATAATTGTATAAGGCATTAATTCTCTGCTCACTTCACTAAAGGGCCGCTCCGTCATGCTGCACGATGTATAGATTAGCGTTCCTACGGGCGGCGTAATTAAACCTGTGGTTAATATGGCTAAGAAAATAACACCGAAATATACGGGGTCGATGCCAAATTGTTTTACAGGTTCGATAAAAATAGGTGATAATATTAAAATTGCAGGTGTTAAATCCATAATCATACCCACAACAATAAGCAAAAAGAATACAATGATCATAAAAGCCATCTCAGAATGTGCATATTCCAGTAAGTATTCCGTTATTTGCTGGGGCACACGGTTATAAGTTAATATCCATGCTACAACAGAGGCACTTCCCACAATGGCCATGACAGCGCCTGTTGATACCATGCTTTTTCTAACGATGTCCGGCAATTTTTTCAAATCCAGTTCTTTATAGATCAATGTAACAATAATGAATGCATATACCACTGCAAATGCAGCAGATTCAGTAGCTGTAAATATTCCGAATGTAACGGTTACCATAATAAATATGGGTAAAAACAGTGCCCAAATGACACCTTTTGAACTTGTATCATTTTTTTCATCGATATGTGTTTCAGCTGCAGCACTTACCGCTTTTCGATAATAGCCTCTTTTTTTCCCGGTGATAAAGCTGACTATCCCGTGACCAATGCCAATGAGCACACCCAGGATTAATCCTCCAATAAATAGTTTTGGGATAGACGAAGCTGTAATCGCTCCATATAGAATAACAGGAATGCTGGGTGGGATAATGGGTCCAATAACGCCGCCTGCAGCAACTACTGCACCACTAAAAGCGGCGCCATAGTTTTCTTTTCTCATGGCCGGAACCATAATGGATCCTATTGCCACAGTGGTTGCAATAGCCGAACCATTTATTGCTGCAAAGATCATGGCACTAATGCCCGCAACGATTGCTAAACCGGCCGGTACGTTGCCCATTCTCTTGGATACGGCACTAATGATTCTTTTGGTCATACCGCCTGAATTCATTAACTCACCGGCAAAGACAAAAAAGAAAATAGCCGTCAGACTGTAACTATCTATGGACATCAAAAACTCCTGAGTAAAAGTTAATAAGTTAATATCACTAATAATCAACAAAAGAATTGCTGAAATAGACAACGCTAAAACAATAGGGAGTCCTATGGTGAAAAATATTGCAAATATCAATAAGTATATGCCAAGAATTGTCATCTATTATTCACCTCTTCTTTTTGCTAATAATGATTCAATGAGCTTATAAGTACCAATAATGATCCAAACGCCGCCTGATATAATTCCCGGATAGAAAAATATGGAGTTCGGTAACTTAGTTGCCGGAAGAGGTACCTTTCCTATTGTCCGGATAATCTGAACACCGAACCATACAAGGTTAATGCCCAGTACAATCAATACTATATTTTTTATCAAATTACTTATGGCCAATGTATATTTGTTTTTGTTCTTGATGACGCAAAATCCAATGTGTCCGTCGTTAATGAATAGTTCCGTAATAGCAATAAACATCCCCCAGACAAACAGAATTCTTATGACTTCTTCAGCCCATAGAAATGTATTGCCCAGTGTATACCTGCCGGTAGCATTTACAAACATAATGAGTGTCATGCCTAAGCCCAATAATAACAAAATAAGGCTTTCTATTTTTAAAAGTTTTTCCTTCATATTGTGCCTCCATTTTATGCCATATGGGAGTCTCTCCCATATGGCATCTCAACTATGTTACAGTCATTGACTACGGCAATTATTTTTTGCTGCTGTTTAATACTTTTTCAAATAGTTCTACCCCTATGACCTCTTTGAATTTATCGTACGTCGGCATAGCTGCTTCTTGAAAGGCTTTCTTTTCTTCTTCTGTTAAGTAATATACGGTTGATTTTTCTTCAATGGTATTGATATAATCCGCTTGTTGTGATCGACCTTGTTCTCTTTCATAGAGCCTGACTTCAAAAGCTGTATCTTTTATAATCGTTTGTAACGCTTCAGGTAATTTCTCCATTGAAGCTTTGCTATATAAAACCGCAACCGGTGAATAAACGTGATCTGACTTCGTTACATAAGGTTGAACATCATGGAAATTGTTGGTTGCTATAATGGAAAATGGGTTTTCTTGTGCATTGATGATCTTAGCTTGTAAGGACGTATAGACTTCGCCAAAACCTAACGGCGTTGGAGATGCACCCATATTCGTAAAGAAATCAATGTGTACATCATTTTGCATTGTTCTTATTTTAATCCCATCTAAATCGGATGGTTTAGTAATCTCTCGTACATTATTGGTTAGCTGTCTAAAACCATTTTCCCACCAAGCAAGACCAATAATCCCTTGTCCCTCAAGGCTTGTTAGCATTTCTTGACCGATTTCTCCATCCAAAACAGAGTCTACATGCTCTTCACTTAAGAAAATATACGGCAAATCAAAAACAAGGAATTTTTTCTCAAACAAACCAAGCGGTCCTGTTGTTGTTGGACACATATCCAGTGTCCCTGTTTGTAACTGCTGAACCATTTCTTTTTCTGAGCCAAGTTGAGCGGATGGGAACAATTGGACGTCTAATTGATACCCCAAATCTGCTGCTTTTTTCTCTGTATCTTCTTCAAATTTGACAGACGCCAAATCAATAGGATGGCCAGGGTTGGTACCGTACCCTACCTTCACCACATACTCTTTATTTTTAGCTGCATCTTCCTGAGATTCACTGCTCTCTGCAGGAGTAGAAGCGCATCCTGATAATACCCCCATTAACATTAGTGCCACAAGGATAATACTTATTGTTTTTTTCATTTTAAACCCTCCTCTTAATTTATGGTTAGAATATTTAATAAATCTGGTCTATTTTTTTATTAAACATTCCAAAAACTTTTAAATTAATATATTTATCTTTAGCAGCTTTTTAGTACTAATGTCAATTCTTTATCATTTCTCCCTTGTTAGGATTTAAGGTAATTTAAAGTTCCCATTTTTTTATGAAATCAGCTTTTTTATATGCTGCTTCAAACTTTTCAAATTCCTCCTTGGTCAAATCTCTCACAGGTGCTCTAAATCCCCCAAATTTTAACCCTCTTTTTTCTATTGCATACTTATAAGCCGACACATACGGTCCAATTTTAAAAATACTTCTCATTTTATTAATATCTTCTTGAATCATTCGTGCTTCATCTATTTTTCCTTGATTGAAAGCCTCCCATAAAGCTACAAAAATTTCAGGATGTGAATTGGCAATTGCTGTTACAATGCCTTTTGCTCCCACACATAACGATGGAAAAAACAATCCATCTGAGCCGCTAATAGCAATAGCATCATCCGGAACTTGGCTGACATAGTCTTGGAACAGCACCATATCTTTGCTGCTGTCTTTTATGCCAATAATATTGTCAAAATCCTTTACTAAACGTTTGTATAATTTCACACTTACCTTGTTATTTGCTCGCCCCGGATTGTTATAAATGAAAATAGGCATCTGGGGCACAGCTTGTGCAATCAAAGCAAAATTAATATATAAATTTTCTTCATCATACGGATAAAACCATGGTGTAATCAATGCTAACGCATGAACACCCTTATTGCAACAATATTCTGCAAATTCTATAGATTCGGAAGTACTGGAACAAGTTCCTTGAACCATTATGTCAATACGATCTTTCACTTGATCTACAAGTATATCTACTATTTTTTTCTTTTCATCCAGGGATAAATTAATGCCTTCTCCCATAGTCCCTATTGGAAAAAGCCCGTGTATACCTCTTTGAATCATAAATTCAATATGCTCCCGATAGGCTTTTTCATCAATATCACCATTTTCAAGAAATGGCGTTAGGTTTGCGACAATGATCCCTTTAAAGTTACGCTGTAAAACCATTTATATCTCCTCCAATCAATTTTTAGTAATTTAACTACAAAATTAGTATATCATTTTTGTAATTATATTTCAATGTCTTTTTCCTTGTAATTTCACTACATTTTTTTACTTTTCAACTGGGCTGATTTATGTCATAATATAGTCATGCAGTCTCAAAATAAAGGAAAAACAGTTAAAATGAAGTATCTCCTGATAAAATCAGAAGATTACAATAAACTTGTGTTACTGAGATCATCCAAGAAACTATGCCTAGGAGGTAGTATTATGGATTTAACCAAAATTGCTGAAAACTCGGACCTTCTTATAACCATACAAACCAATTATGAAAGTTTAAGAAAGTCCGAAAAGAAAGTAGCAGATTATGTATTGAACCATCATGAAGAGATCATTCATCTGACTATAAGTGAATTAGCCAGTAAAGTATCGGTTTCCGAGCCGACTATTATACGATTTTGTAAAAAATTAGGCTTGAGCGGATATCAAAATATGAAAATACAATTAGCTCAAATCAAAAAGAAACCCCTTGCCATTATCCATGAACAAATTGACACCAATGACACCATCAAAGAGGTGGCTAATAAAGTTATTACTTCTCATATTATTGCTCTTAACGAAACCCTTAAACAGCTGGATTTTGATACTCTATCTCAGGTTATTAAGATTTTGACAAATTCTAAAAGCATTGATTTTTATGGGCTTGGAGGGTCTGGTACTGTTGCCATTGATGTGGAAAATAAATTTTTGAGAACGGGTCTAAATACACATGCTTATGTTGATTCGCATATCCAATTGATGCGTACTTCTTTATTAAACCAAGAGGATACCATTGTCATCTTTTCCAATACAGGTAATACAAAGCACTTCATCAATCTATTAGAGATAGCAAAGAAGAGAAAGGTAAGTTCAATTTTAATCACCTCTTCACCCGTTTCTTCTCTGGCTAAATTAGCAGACTATGTACTGAGTGCAAAAGCTAAAGAAATACGTTATAAGAAAGAACCATCCAGTTCAAGAATTGCCATGATGTCTATCATGGATATCGTAGTAACCTACGTCGCTCTGATAAAGCAAGAACAGTATATTGAAAATATCTATCTAACCAGAGAAGCATTAAGTAAAGACAAGCTGAATAATGATTAAAGATGGTTTTTGCTATCTATTAAAAAACAATCCTCTTAAGCTGAGAGGATTGTTTTTTAAAATATATACATTTCTCAATAATATTCTTAAATATAATATTACCAAAAATGTATCCATAAATAATTGTTTAAATTGCTGCAAGTATTCCTCCATCAACATATATGATTTGTCCACTAACATAATCAGATGCTGATGATGCCAAAAATATTGCAGCACCTACTAATTCTTCAGGGTCTCCCCATCTATTTGCAGGCGTTCTTGCACAAATCCAAGCATTAAATTCTTTATCTTCTGCAAGAGGTTTTGTCATCTCTGTAATAAAATATCCCGGACCTATTCCGTTAATTTGTATATTGTGTTTGGCCCATTCAACAGCCATTCCACGAGTTAACATTCGAACACCACCTTTTGATGCAGCATATGGTGTAATGTTTTGTCTTCCTAATTCACTCTGTAATGAACAAATATTAATAATCTTTCCTTCTTTACGAGCTATCATTGCTTTAGCTACCTGCTGACTTGTAAAAAACACTCCCGACAAATTTGTTTCAATTACAGCCTCCCAATCCTCTTCATTAAAGTCTTCTAACGGAGCACGTCTTTGAATTCCTGCATTGTTTACCAGTATATTAATTGGTCCTATTTCATTTTCAATTTGTTTAATTCCTACTTGAACCTGATCCTTTTTTGTAATATCAAAAACACTGCCATAAGTATTAATTCCCTCATTTTTGAGCATATCAACAGCATTATTCAATGCGTCTTCATTTCTACTGTTTAAAACTACAGCAGCACCTGCTCTACCCAGCCCTCGGGCTAATACAAAACCAATGCCCCTGCTGGATCCTGTCACTAATGCAATTTTGCCTTGCAAATTAAATTTATCCACAAGTTTATCCTCCTATTTTAAAAACTATCAAGTCTACCAAGTTTATCAATGGTTTTAGGTATTTCCATGCGTATAGTAGACGTATAAATATCTATACCTGCAGCTTGACAAAATTTTAAATTTCCAGCACAACTTAGTATTACCGCTGCCTGACTCATTGAAATATCTAACCTTTCAATTATGAAGTCTGCCATGTTTTTTGAAGCTTCAACAACAGCTTCTGCAATTGTGTCGCCTGTAGCTATAGTTGCCCAAGTGTCCGCACGTTCAATTATAGGCCCTGGGATTTGAACACCTTTTATAACTTCAGTTATTTTCATAGTAATATTTGTTGAGATTTCTAATCCCATGGAAAACTCTGAATCTCCTTGTGCCGCATGACAATCTCCAGCTTGAACTAATGCGCCCGGAACAAATACAGGGAGATATAACTTTGCTCCAGCCCCCATTGTAGGAGAATCAAAATTTCCACCATAGATGCCCGAGCGGCCTGTTGGTATTGGCTCTAGTGGCGTAGTCCCTATAGTACCTATCAGTGGTTTGATTGGAATTTCTAAGTTATCATCAAAGATTGCTTTATCACCTTTGACATTAAAAATGTGAGTATAGGGTTTGGTATAGTCTCTTAAAACACCATCATCAGGTAATATACATACAAAGCCATTACCAACACATTCAATATCTATAATTTCTACTACTACCGTATCACCTGGTTCCGCACCTTTAACATATACCGGTCCTGTACATGGATTAACATGGTCAAGATCTACTCCATCATAAAGTATTTGCTCCGGACTCGTAACCTTTCCATCTTGTGCATCTTGAGTTTCAAGCATAAAAATTTCTCCAACTTCAACCTCAATAGCAGGTTTATTATCCTTATCAAACATATAAACTTTTTTATCTCTTCTTACTTTTCTCATATTATTTGACCTCCTTTAATAATATAATTTTTATTTTTCACATATTATCACTGATTTTATTCTAGTAAAAATCTTTAACACCAATAGATTTCGTATTTTATTTAATTATCCAAAGAGTAAGAAATATATTATTTAATTACTGCAAAAATTTCATCAATTTTTTCTAAAGTTATCTCAATGTCTTTTAATGTATGCTGAGTAGTAAATCCATAATGAGCAGGGGATTTGTTTCCGGATGTATCATGAAAAAATAAACCATTTTCTAAACATTTAGCTACAAATTTTTTATAAAGGTCTTTGTCATATTTCTCAGCAACTTTTCTAAAGTCATAGTCATCTTCAGGATCTTCAACACCAAAATAAATACCAAATCTAGCACCCATACCTCTTACATGCCCAGGAATTCCATGTTTTTTAAAAAGTTCATTTATTCCATCGTAAAGTTTATTAGATATCTTATCAATATGATCATAAAAGCTAGGTTCCTTGCTCATTTTTAAGCATTCAATAGCAGCTAATACCGGCATTAAAGCACCTGTATAAGTGCCACTCATTCCTGTATTTCCAACGGGATTAAGCTTGCTCATAAATTTTTCTTTACCAACAACTGCAGCTATTGAAAATCCTCCTCCAATTGCTTTACCTAGAGTTGTAATATCAGGTGTAACTCCGTAGTATCCTTGTGCGCTTCCAGGTCTTAAGCGAAGTCCTGCAATAACTTCATCAAAGATTAATACAATACCTTCTCTATCGCACAGCTCACGAACTTTTTCTAAATATTCTTTCTTAGCCGGATAACATCCACAGTTATAACTAATAGGCTCTAGGATTATTGCAGCAACTCGGTTTTTATACTTTTTAACAGCATGCTCTAAAGCATCAATATCATTAAATATCACATTTTTAACCATTTCTTTTGCATTGCTAGGAAAACCTGAAGTATCTGGAACCGTCTCTACTTCTCCATATTCATCAATTTGTGCTGTATCATTGTGATTATACCAAATCATTTCGTGCATCCCATGGAAATGTCCCTCAAATTTTATTATTAAATCTTTTCCTGTAAAACTTCTTGCAATACGAATAGCACCTAAAGTAGCTTCTGTTCCTGAGTTACATAACCGAACTTTTTCTGCACTAGGAAATACATCCTTTAATAGTTTTGCTAATTCAGCATGATAAGGCGTATCAAAATTCATAAAAAATCCCATTGATACCGACTTTTCAATTGCATTTTTTAATCTAGGATGTTCATATCCAAACATTGATGCGCCTGAACATGTATGGTAATCAATATATTCGTTGCCTTCGATATCATACAATTTTGAGCCATAAGCCCGTTTTAAGAGTACTGGTTTACCTAAGACACCACAATATCTGCCTGCTGCACTAACGCCACCAACCAAGTATTTTTTTGCTTCATCGTACATAGTATTTTCCTTGCTCATCAAAAATCCTCCTTCAATTCCATTATTAAAAAAATATTAAATATTACTCTTTTAGCTTATAAGTCACTATCATTCACATATATTATTAACTAACCATCGGAGATAGAAGATCTTCCTTACTCAGATTCCTTTCTTTATTATTAATCTCTTCCGTGATTCTTCCTTTTTTCATTATTACAATTCTATCTGAAAGGCTGATAAGTTCTTCCAACTCATCAGAAATAAAAATAATTGAAGTGCCTTCCTTTGCTAAAGCGTTAATTAATTCATATATTTCTTCTTTTGCTCCTACGTCTATTCCTCTTGTTGGTTGATCTAAAATAAGTATTCTTGGTTTTACGGAAAGCCATTTCCCAATAACAACTTTCTGTTGATTACCACCACTTAAAAATGCGACTTCTTGATTCGGTGACGAACATATTATTCTTAAATATTCAATCATATCTTTAACAATTTTACCTAAAGCTTTATAATTTATAATTTTAAAGCTTAAATGATCTTTAATTGCCACTATCGATATATTGTCCCTTATGGTTCTTTTAAGTACCAATCCTTCTTGCTTTCTATTCTCAGGTATAAATGCCATATTTAAACTTACTGCTTTCGTGGGACTGTTGATTTCAATAACTTGACCATCCATAACAATCTCACCCGCACTTTTCTCATCGATACCAAAAATCATTCTTGCCAATTCAGTTCTTCCAGATCCTACGACACCTGCAACTCCCAGAACTTCTCCTTTATTTAAGTCAAATGAAATATCCTTTACCAAACCTTTTTTTCGTGTTAACCCTCTTGCCGATAATATTTTATCATCTGAATGATTATGACGTTTAAAGCATTTATCGGCATCATAATCTCTCCCAATCATCCACTCGACTAACTGTTTTTGAGTACAATTTGATGCCTCAATAGTAATTATCTTTTCCCCATCCCTCAATACAGTTACTCTATCCGAAATTCTAAATATTTCTTCAAGAAAATGTGATATATATATAACGCTTACGCCTCTATCACGAAGATCATTAATGACTTTAAATAATCTCTCAGTTTCCTTGTTAGATAGTGATGAAGTCGGCTCATCCATAACAATGACCTTTGCTTTCATTGCAACCGTTCTTGCAATTAGAACAAGTTGTTTTTTTGCTATTGGAAGTTGACTTACAATTTCATTTGATTTTATTGGAAATCCTAAAGAATCTAATAGTTTTTGTGTTTCAGCTCTCATAGTGCGTCTGTCAATAGTAGACAGTGGATTATTATGACACAATTCGCTGCCAAGGTATATGTTCTCACTAACATCAAGTTCTTCAACTAAATCCAACTCTTGATGTATCATCACAATTCCCTTTTTAAAGGCATCTCTTGGATTATAAAACTGAACTTTTTCACTATTAAGTATCAATTCACCTTCATAATTGATTAGAATACCATTTAATATTTTCATTAGAGTGGATTTGCCTGCACCATTAGCTCCAACTATTGAATGTACTTCTCCTTTATTCAGATCAAAATTTACTTTTTTCAATACCCTAACTGTATTGAATTCTTTAATAATATTTTTCATTTGAAGGATCTTATTCTCTTCCAAATCAAACCCTCCTTAATCTCTTTTTCTATTTGAAACGCTATCAATGCCTACTGCACCTAAAATAATTAAACCAGTTATTGCTGATTGCCAAAAGCTTGATACCCCTGTAAGCTGTAACATGTTTAGAATTAATCCAAGAATAAGGGTTCCAACAACAGCACTAAGAATACTGCCACGACCTCCATCAATAGATATCCCACCAACAATACAAGATGCTATTGTCGTTAACTCATATCCTGTTGCACCATCAGCTGTTGCCATTAATACTCTTAAAGTTAGTATAATACCTCCTAAAGATGCAAATACCCCACATATCACAAATGCCAATATTTTTATTTTCACAGTATTAATACCTGAAAGCCATGAGGCAGTTTCGCTTCCACCAATTGCATAAATATATTGTCCAAATTTGGTATATCTCATTACGAGATATGTAATAGCAGCGAAAATGAGCCAAATACCTGCTGCAATTGGAATTGGACCAACTTTTCCCATACCAATCACACCATATTTTGAAGGCACTCCCATTACTGGAAATCCATTTGTTACAATAAACACAATACCACGTCCTATGGTCATCATTCCAAGAGTAGCAACAAAAGGATTGATTCTAATTTTAGTAACTAAAAGTCCATTGGCCAAACCCATTAAAACACCTACTGTTAGTCCTGTTACAATTCCAGCTACAAAACCATATTCTCTAAAAAAATAGGTTGATGTTATCCCAGTTAACGCTACAGTCGAACTGACCGATAAGTCGAATGCGCCTGTTATCAGAACAAATGCCATCCCTATACTCATAACTCCAATAATGGCATTTTGATTTAAAATATTTAATATGTTATCTATTGAACGAAAAGTAGGTGATATTATTGCACTAACTATTATCATACCAAGTAAGACAAAAAACATTGTAAATTCTTTTCGCCCAAATATAAAGCTAAATTTTGCCTTAATTAATGTATTCATTCCATCTTTCCTTCTTTCTTAAACTCTTCCATCATTTTTTTATATTAATAGCTGGCTTTTCACATCGCCAATGCATAGTTAATATTACTATGCATTGACGAAGAACTATTAAGAAACTATATCATATAAGTAAGGTTTAATTTACCATGCCGGACCAAAACTTTGTACATTATTTTTATCTACAGCTGGTAATGCAGTCCAGGTCTCCAGAGCTATGTTCTCATTTTTTCCTGTAAGATACTCATATGCAATCTTAACACTTAAGCTTCCTTGCTCTTGAGGATCTTGCAATACTGAACCATATAAAGCACCTTCATTGATTGCGTCAATTACTTCTTGAGGCAAGTCGAATGCAACAATTTTACCCAGTAATTCTGTTCTTCCAACTGATCTGCACGTATCTGCCGCAGCAATAGCATCGTATGGACCTTGAAGAACTATTCCGTCTAATTCACCTTCTGGAAAACGTGTTAATAAGTTTTGTACAATCGTTACTGTTTTTGCATTGTCCCAATCATTGTTCTGTTTTGCAACAATTTTAATATCAGGAGCATTTAGTGATAGGTATTTTTCTAATCCTTGTTCTCTCATAACCTGTGGCGAACTTCCCAGCGTACCTTGTATCAATGCTATATTACCTTTTCCATTTAACATGGCATCAACAAGCTTGCCTTGAACCCTTCCACCATCAACATCGTCAGCACCTACGTAGGTTAAGATTTTTCCGCCCTCTCCTAACTTAGTATTCACTGTTATCACTGGTATTCCTGCTTCATTACATTTTTTCACTACGGGAACTAATGCATCTAGTTGTGCTGGTGTAATTAATATCATGTCCTTTTTTTGAGCAATAAATGTTTCAATGATATTCGTTTGTACATTAGGGTCTGATTCACCATCTCTAATATCTAATTCAATTCCAGATAACTCTTGAACAGCAAGTTCCATACCGAGTTTTAATCTTGCTTGGAATGGTGAATTAAAATCACGAGAAACAGCACCTATTTTAAAAACTTTTTCAGTACTGTCATCCTCTGGTGCAGCCGCATTTTCATTAGAACCACACGCTAATAATCCTACACATAACATTAAAACTAGAATTACACTTAAGATAGACCTAACCTTTTCATTGTTAATCATTTTTATCCCTCCTAAATTATTTTTGGTTTTGACCTATAAAAACAGCATTTTTTTATCTTAATGATTTGTAATAATTATAATATTTTTAAAAAAGATAAAAAAAATGCTAATTTTATTAAATTAATTATCTTCTAAGTATTTGTTGAACATATATAAATTATTAAATGATAATAAAATCTCATCTGTACAAGTTAACTCCATATCCTATCGTGAGCAAATTCATTATTCCATGAACTGGTGTCCTCCCATAAACCTGGTCTTCTAGAATCTAAATGCTCTTTTATTACCTCATCATTTAAATCATCTATTCCTAACCCCGGCTTATCTAAAACGTTAATATATCCATCTTTGACTAATGGTTTTGGTAATCCCATTACTAAGTCATTCCACCAAGGTATATCATTTGAATGGAATTCTAGAGCTAAAACGTTATTAGTTGCAGCCGCACAGTGTACTGCTGCCATGCAGGCGATTGGACTTTCTGCCATATGAATTGCCATTGACACGCCATATTCTTCTGCCATGTCTCCAATTTTTTTTGTTTCCATTATTCCTCCAGCAGTTAAAACATCAGGATGAATAACAGAAACTGCTCTATTTTCAAGCAAAGGTTTAAAATTTTCCTTTAAGTAAATATCTTCACCTGTACAAATAGGAATGTTGCACTGTTGAGACAATTTTTCATATTGATTTGTGAAATACCACGGAATTGCATCTTCCATCCATGCTATATTATATTTTTCAATTCTTTTAGCGAGCTTAATACAGCTTTCTACCAATACATGTCCTACATGATCTACAGCTAAAGGAATCTCATATCCAATTTCACTTCTTACATCAGCAACATATTTTTCTAATATATCCAATCCTTTTTCAGTAATTTGTATCCCTTTAAACGGATGAGGTACATTAAATAAATCTGCATACTTATCATCCATTATCCCATAAGATAACTCTTGTTGAGTAAATTGCCTCAATTGATCAAGTGTTCCAAGGGGTGCTGATAAAGCACCTTCAATATCTATTAGAAGTTCTATTCCTAAGTCCATCTTCAAGAAAGTAAACCCTTTTTCCATTCTTTTCTTTAATGCTTTGCCCATATCTGTTCCCGAATGCTTTCCTTCTACATCTGTATCACAATACATTCGAATGCCATTTCTAAATTTTCCTCCAAGCATTTGATAAACGGGTACACCATAAGCTTTTCCTGCTAAATCCCATAAAGCTACTTCTATGCCTGAAACCTCTCCACCTTGACGAGCGTGACCACCAAACTGCTTGATTTTTCTGAAAATTCTATCAATGTCGCATGGGTTTTCTCCCATTATTCTACTTTTTAGTATTAAAGCATAAGTTTTACTAGAAAAATCTCTTATTTCTCCAAACCCAACAATTCCTTGATTTGTTTCTATTTTCATTAAAGTACAATCCATTGGTGCACCAACAATATCTGCAAATTTCATATCTGTAATTCTAAGCTCTGATGGATTTGAAAACTTATTAACATTATTTATTAGTTCTTTCAACTTAATATCTCCTTCTTTAAATATTCTCTGAACTTATTATTATTAAATTATAATTTGTCTTGTCTATATATTAGACTATCCGTTAATGTGCTCTACTTTTTTGTAATGTTGTCGTTTAGAACATTAAAGGCTTGGACCAACATCATAGCATTAACTCACTTGAAAAAAGATAAACAAAATACATAGTTACTTCTTGTTACAATGATAGTAATATAATTCATAAGCTTATTAGGTGTATAAATAAATGATAGAATTATTTGGGAATATAGTTTTTTTTTACTAACTTGTATCTTATGATACAAGTTTGGTTAAAAATGTTTTGCCTAATTAAGTATTAATTAATACATATATTTTTAACATTAACGTTAACGCTTAAATTGTTTAAAGAAACTTGTTATCTTGTAACTTATGATACAAGTTGTTGTATAAAAAATTATAAATCATTTTATCAGTATATGTAGGATTTTTTATTAAATTCTCTAACATGCATAACTATATTTTGTTTTTAACTTCAGTTAAATTATAGTCCATATGTTCATTCATCAATTTTCGAGCTAAAACTGGATCTTTCGATTTTATAGCTTCAAAAATTTTTCTGTGATAATACAAGCCTCCTGTAGAGCCTAATAAATCATTTAAACGATTTTGATTTCTAATTAGTGTATTTCCTAACATTTTAACAACTGTTTGAATCAACTCATTTCCAGAAGCTCTTGCAATTTCAACATGATAATTGTAATCAGCCATAGGAAAAACTACATTATCCAATTCATTTTTTTCCATCTCCGTTAGATATTTTTCTAACGTCTTAATATTATTTTCAGTGGCATTTTTCGCAGCTAATTCAGCTGATTCCACTTCAATAATTTTCCGGAACTCAAGGACTTTTAGAATATCTACATCCTTTAAAGAAAAAACTGGAATATCTTCATTAAAAATATCTTGTACTTGTTTCGTCTTTACCATTGTTCTTTTCCCTTGTTGTGTTTCAAGCCATCCCAGTGATACTAATCTTTGGATAGCATTTCTAACCGAAACTCTGCTAACTCCATATATTTCAGTTAATTTTATCTCGGATGGAATATTTTCGCCTTCCTTCCACACTCCAGTTTCTATGTTTTTTTTCAATTCTTCAAAAACTTGATCAGCAATATTTCTTTTTATTATCATATTAATTACACACCTATATTGTTTACTTGTATCATATCATACACTTTTATCACAGTCAATTTTTTTTTATCTTTTAATATTAGTATTAACTTATTATATACATTTACTCTTTCTCACACGACAGTTTACCGGACAAAAAAAATCGGCGTTTAAAACGCCGATTCAGTCATTAACATGTTATTAAATTTTTCTTAGTTACCATTAAGGTCTAATGAACATTTGAACCCAGTAAGTGCCTCCATTACTATCTGTCACATATCCAACACCGATTTCAGTGAAATTAGAGTTTAGAATGTTAGCTCTGTGACCTTCTGAATTCATCCATCCATTCATAACTTGCTCAGGGCTTCTTTGACCTTTTGCAATATTTTCACCAGCATATGAATACTTGATTCCAAATTGTTTCATCATATCAAATGGTGAACCATAAACAGGAGATGTGTGAGAAAAATAGTTGTTATCTCTCATATCTTCTGCTTTAACTTCAGCTACGTTAGCTAATTCTGTATTTTCTTTCAATGGAGAAAGTCCAGCTTTAGCTCTTTCTTGATTTACTAAATCAATAACTTGCTTTTCATATGAACCGCTTGCTGCAGGAGCTGGAGTTTCTTTAGCCGGAGCTTGTGGCTCAGCTGGAGTTGCCGGAGGAGCAGGAGTTTCTTTAGCTGGAGCTTCCGGCTTTGCAGTTTCCATGTTAGGCATTTGGAAATCTGCACCTAATTTGTCCTTAATTTTAGCAAGAACATCATTAACGTTCATATTCTTGTCATCTAATTTTACGTTACAGTCTTTTAAAATTCTGTCTAAATCACCTTTATTTAATGAAGCAAGCGCCTCAGAATTTACATTGCATCCATTTGCTGAAGCAAGAACGTTAGGGTCTATGCCGCAACCTTCATTAGTTGCTGCACTTGCAAGAATTGGAGTGAAAGCGATTAAAAGAACACAGATCGTCAATACAAATTTTGATATTTTATTCATTTTCTATTCTCCTTTTCATTTTATTATTGAGTACAAGTTGGTTTTAACTGAGACAATATATCATTCATGTTGAATGCATCAGAATTCAAATTGCATGTTTCACCCATACATGTATTTGAGTCACATGTATTTTCTTCACATACACTTTGATCGCATTCAGCTTGAGTGCACCCGTTTAGGTCACATGTATTATCAGTACATGTATTTTGTTGAGGGTCTAAAGTGCCGTTATTGATTAGCCCGTTTAGCATTCCTCGTAAATCACTCTTACCAAGTGAATCGTTATTCAAAACTTGACTTGGCTGATTACAGCTGCCGATTTCAGCTGCATTAGAAATGAATGGTGTGAAAGCGAGTACGAGAACACATATTGCCAGGACATATCTTGATAATTTCATATTATCGTCCTCCTTTCTATGAGTGCCATTATAACAAGCTATTAGGGGGCAACCCAACCCTCAATACTTGGTTATAGAGGATGCATTAGGTTGTATTTCTGTAATATTCCATTTTATTTTCTATTTTTTTGAAACATATGAATTGTTTTCTATAAAAAAACGCCAATTTACATCTTTATACTCTTCTGCGTAACCAATATTAATGCGTTTACCGGAGGAAATTACAAATTTATCGGTTTTATCCCACTCACAAATATAGATTTCCTTTCCAAGCAGGTCTTTTCCATTATATTTCTTATCAATATTTAAAGCCTTGCACAATTTACCCGGCCCATTGGTCATATTTTTAATCTCTTTGACAGATAATTGATCCCATTCTTTGTTGTATCGATTTTCAGCCATTTGTTCCATACCCGCAATGGGTTCCAATCCTCTGATTAGAACTCCCGTTCCTGCTGTATTATCTCCTGTAACAATATTTAAGCAAAAATACATGCCATATATTTGATAGATGTAAGCATGTCCTCCGTTCTTATACATGACTTCTGTTCTGGATGTTCTTCTTCCATTATAAGCATGGCATGCTTTATCATCAGGTCCTATATAGGCTTCTGTCTCCACAATCCTGCCTATCATAGGGGTAGTATCCATGCAAATATATAAATACTTTCCCAACAGTTCTTTAGCAACTGTCAATGTGTCCTGTAAATAAAAAGACTTGTCCAGTTTCTTCATTTCAATTTCTCCTTTACAAAAGTATATACCTTTGTATTAAAACAAAAATAACTTTTGACTAGATTATCATAAGAAAACCCAATGATAAATCTAATCAAAAGTATATATTAAATGCAAAGCAATTTTCAATCTTATATTTATTTTCAGAATCTCTAACCATTTCAATAAAGCTTTCTTCAAAGTCTACATCTTCAATATTGCCTTCATAACATTCTTCTACAGTATTATTAATGTCTACTGAATTTCTTTAGTATATTCAGTTTTGTCTTTCCATGAAGTTCTGTTTATTTATATCAATAATATTTGTAAAACTTTTATATTTTCCGTTTTCATCTTTAAAATATTGAGAATATGCCAGATAGTGGTCAACAATCCCTAACCTGCTTAAATTTAATATTTCTTCGCTTCCATCAATAAATTCCACTTTTTTCGTCTCTTGATTAAGCCTACATATTTTAGCACCTTTATAATTTTTATTTTGATCTTTTTCTATATTGGAAGTATCTATAAAATAAACATACTCATTGGTAACTACCATTTCGTCTACCATACCTTCATAAATACAGGTGTCACCCATACCATTTAATTTTACTTTATAAATACCATAATGGCCCTTATATCCATATTGATAATACAACCATCCGTCATGATATTGTAAATTATATACACTCTTTTTTATGATGACATTAGGATTTGATCCATCCGATTTTACTCTCCAAATACCACCATCATCATATATCGGCACATTCACGAATACATATTCTCCTACAGGTATAGCGTTCTTGCTTTCATATCCTAATACTCTGCTAAAATTTGTGCCATCAACTTTTATTCTGTAGGTCCCTCTATCTTCGGAATACCAGTCAGTAAAATACAGCCACTCATCCTGTAGCATCATTTTTGACGGCATTATATCTGATATTTTTTTCTTTTCACTTCCATCTAATTTCATCTTATAAATGCCATCGTTATTATTTCGACTGATATAATAAATCCAGCCTTCTGCAATATTAATGCTCCCCACTACATCATCAGTTACTTTTTCCTTTTTCTCTGTTTCTAAGTTGATTTTATAAAGCTTATTGTCATCTTCAATATTTGGATAATACATATTTCCTTCATATTCACATATCCTACCGTTCATACTTATTATATTAGATGAAGTGTTGCCATATATATCACTTGGCGTGATATCATCCGAAATAATACCACTAATAAGCATATTACTAACTAATAAAACGCTTACAAATAATAGTTTATACATACAAATGTTCACCTCTTATGTATAGATTGAGTATTAAATACAAAACATTTTTCAATCTTTAGCAGTAAGTCCTCCTTAACTTTTTCTAATTCATTTATTTTATTTTGCAGCGCTTCAACTTCCCCTAAGTTTGACTCATACATCTCTTTATAATTTTTTCCATCTACATGAACTTGGCTTTTCTCATTGCAGCCTATTAAAGTTAAACATATGATTATTATAAATATGAATCCACTTCTTCGTTTCATAAAATATCATCCTAACTAATTGTTTTATAAGAAGGTTCAGCTGCACTAAAATATCTAATATATTTAAGGTATATCTAACTCAACATATACCTCTTCATTTAAGCCATCTCTTATCTCACGTAAATTATCAAATATTTCATCGTTTTTTTCCAAAGGATTCTGCCTCACATCTAACTTTAAAGGCGCCTCTCTATCTCGTAAACAATCCATAGCTTGGATTCTATTTTTAGTAATATCACATTCTTTAATCTTATCATTTTCTATAATAGGTCTTATATCTTCAATCAGATTATCATATGCTATTAGCTCCGTTAAATTTTCCATATTCCTTACACAATTGATATCTTGAATATTATTATATGATATATCTAAAAATTTCAACTTATTTAGATTCTCAAAACTAGAAATATCTGATATAGATTGATCCCCTAATCTAAACTCAACTAAATTTACGAAGTGTTTAATCCAAGAAATATCTTGAATTTGACAGGATGGTAAATATAAAGATGTAATACTTGCTAAATCACTTTTTTTAATGTCTTCACCATTTATATCCGCTTCCTTTTTAATAAATTCTTTAACTTCTTCATTGTTGATATCAACAACAGTGTTATGGGCTATAAAGTCATATTTGACATCAACATTTACTTTATCTGAAATATTATTCAATAATTCATAGTCTTTAATTGCATTATTACCCAAAATTTTAATTTCTTTTAAGTGCTCCAACTTCGTTATTATATCTACACTTTTAATGTTGTTATGCTTCATTTCTATAATTTCTAAATTCTTTAGTTGTTCAAGCACACTAAAATTTTCTATATCGTTTCCATTAACTTTTAAGACTTTTATGTTAGGATTATTTTTTAAAAATGATATATCTTGTATACCAGTATTGGATATATCTAAATATTCCAGCTTTGTTAACTTTGATATTATAGCAATATTTTTACTCTCAGCGAGATTTTTTTGATTATTTTTATTGAGATTGCTTAAGTCCAAATGATTAATATTATTTAACTTCCTTAATGGTGTTAAATCATTTATTTTATTTGAATCATAATCATCAAAAAATCCCATTTCTTCCATCAACTCGTAGTTTGATAAATCTATATATTCCAAATATTGAAACTGACTTAAGTCATCTAAGTTTATTAAACCACATGTTTTTAAATCTAATTTTTTTATTTTGCTCAAGGACTCTTTTTTGATTTTCCTAGTGTCATTATTAATTATTTTATTTTCTTTTAAATAATTAATAATCTTATTTTCAAGCCTTTTATCTTGAAAAGTTAGATATTCTATTTCTATTGGTTGATTATCTTTTCTTGGCTTGTCATTATTTGATAATTCCAAGTTTGATTCGCTATTATTGATTGAAGCCTCTGTTGTATGTTCATTTTTTGTTTCACTTGATCGTTCTGGATTACCATTATTGATGTCATTCTGAACACATGCTGATAATAAAAATAATGCTAATATCAAACTTATTTTAATGTGTTTCATAATTTTCCTTTTCTTAATATCTTTGTATTAAACAAAAATACTCACTCTTCAAATTCTTCACTATATATATAATCTTCTATTATAATAAAATCATTTAATCTCCATATATTTTCATAATCTCTAACCATTTCAATAAAGCTTTCTTTAAAATCTACATCTTCAACTTGATCGTCAAGATCTAATTGTACCATAGGTAGTATCATTTTATAAACTAAATTATTACCATCCGTTGTGCTGCCGCATAAATGAAATTCCGCATTATCAATATGTACTTGCTTATCATGTAATATGCCAACTGCTCCACGTGCTGAAAATAGCAATTCATTGTATTCAATGTAATTTCCGTTATTCAATATAGTCATATTATCTTTTCTATAAATATCTAAGAAATCATTTATCGCTTTTCTTGTATATGTTTTTTCTAAAACCTCGGTCAAATCTAAAAGTGTATTAATATTTTCTTCAGTAACCAAGGAATACCCCTTTAATTGTTCATTTTCTTTTCCATCTATTTTATATATGTCATCATTTTGTTCTTTTTCTTTATCTCCATGCGTTCTTACATCAGATAATAAGAAGAATTTTTGATACATTTTGGCACCACTGAATACTATTTTTCTTAATTCTTTCGTTGATGGCGCATCATTTACTTCACTCATTCCAATATTAACTTCTCGTTTTTCCAATATCAATTCTAATGTTTTAATATCCTTTTTTAATTTATTAATTGTATTACTTGAATTCTCAGATTCATTTAATTTTAGCAGTAAGTCCTCCTTAGCTTTTTCTAATTCATTTATTTTATTTTGCAGCGCTTCAACTTCACCTAAGTTTGATTCATACATTTCTTTATAATTTTCCCCATCCACATGAACTTGGCTTTTCTCATTACAGCCTATTAAAGTTAAACATATGATTATTACAAATATGAATCCACTTCTTACTTTCATTAATATCATCCTAACTAAATGTCTTTTTGTTTTATTATTAATATTATCACATATGTATATCAAAAGCATTACTTAAGCTATTTTACATTATTGTATATATTTTTTAAATATTTATATTTATTTTCACAATA
>JANQMT010000141.1:0-17941 GCA_028279945.1 Clostridia bacterium | reverse complement strand
AGAACATCATCTTCTCTTGCCATATATACGGAATATATTTTTAATAGGATTGGTGTGAAAGCAAGAAAGATGATTTCAGGATGTACGGAAAATTTTGATTTTCTCTCTAATACTAATAGAAATGCTTTGGTACTGGCCTTTGGATTTGCAAGATATCCCAAAGAGACTATTAAAGTCCTTAATTTTTTTAAGAAGAGAAATTTTAATATAATTGGGATTACAGATAGTGACTTATCTCCTTTAGTTCCACTATCCAATCAGCACCTTATTATATCCAGCGAGTCTTTTTCGCTTACAGACTTCTTTGCTGCACCCATGTGTTTAATCAATACTTTAGTCATTTCAATCAGCCAGCTTAATGAAGAATATACCCTAAAAAGATTAAATGAGTTTGAGGACGTAGCTAAAGATATGGACTTTTATTTTTAATAACATACTGAGGTGGAATTAGATGAATGATTTTTTATATAGTCAACACATTGATACAGATAATTGTTGTATAGCGATCAATGATTTTACACCATTCAGATTTGAAAACATTATAACTAAGGATAAAGAAATGAAAAATATAGTACTTTTAGCCAAACGAGTCGCAGAATCTGAAGCTTCAATTATACTTTATGGACCTTCGGGCTCTGGTAAGGAAGTTATAGCCGAGCACATACATAAAAACAGTAAGAGATCTGAAAAACCGTTAATAAAGCTAAATTGTGCTTCTATCCCGGAAAGTTTGTTTGAATCAGAAATTTTTGGCTATGATGCAGGCGCTTTTACCGGAGCTTCAAGATATGGCAAAAAAGGGGTAATGGAGTTAGCCGAGAACGGGACCTTGTTTTTAGATGAAATAGGCGAGATGCCTTTAAGTATACAAGCTAAACTGCTTAGAGTTATACAGGATGGCAAATTTTTAAAGGTAGGTGGACAAAAAGAATTATCAACAGATATAAGAATAATATCAGCTACTAATAAGAATTTAAAAGAGCTGGTTGCTAAAGGAAGCTTTAGGGAAGACTTGTATTTTAGATTAAATGTGATTCCTATAATTTTGCCTCCTTTATATAAGCGAAAAGAAGATATAATCATACTATCTTTATTTTATTTAGATTTCTATAACAAAAAGTATAATATCCATAAGAAGTTATCGGGAGATGTTATAAGAAAGTTTCTGAACTACAATTGGCCTGGGAATGTGAGAGAATTAAGAAATAATATTGAAAGATTGGTATTAATATCAGGCAAAAACATCATTGTTCCTGAAGATTTAATCTATTCAAATTTTGCTGTTAAGGAATTACATTTTGAAAAAAATAATTTAGATTTTAAGGACATAGATTTAAATATTGATGAAGAAACAGAAGGTTCCCTGAAGGATATTATAAATGAATTTGAAAAGAAAGTTATCCTTAAAGCCGTAAAAAAGTATGGTTGTCAACGAAAAGCAGCTGATGCTTTAAAGGTATCACCTTCAACAATATCTAGAAAATTAAGAAATATGAATTGCAAAGATTTTTGTTAGACCTCTTTTGGCATATGATTTTAATATTTGAACCTATTGACTTTTCCACAGTCATAAATACCAACTTCTTTTCATAAAAAAACGTGTATGCTTTTGTCCGCATACACGCGTTTAATATCAGGTTTTGACAACACAATGTTCGTAGTTTATGATTGTGGATAACTCATAAAGATACCTTTTATCTAGAATTTTTTAATAATTTCTTCTGCCACTTTATCCATAGTTTTGCACAGGTCCATACTTTTTTTTCTAATATATTCATAGGCTTCTTTTTCACTTATCCCTAATCTTTCTATGAGCAGACCTTTCGCTTGATCAACTTTCTTTCTGCCCTCCAGGGTATTCTCAAGCTTTTCTACTTTTTGATTTAATACTTTTATTCTGTTTGAATTCATAATCGCAAATTCTGTAATCTGGTATAATTGATCCGGACTTATGGGTTTTGTTATATATGCAAAGATGGTCATTTTTCTTAACCTTTCATACAGATTTTGACCAGGATTATTGGTCATAAAAACCACAACAGCAAGTTTATCTGCTTCAATGATTCTTGCAACCTCAAAAGCGTTTATCCCCCAGATATTAGTATCTAATATGACTATATGTGGTCTGATTTTTCTAGCCATTCTGATTGTTCCGGCACCATCAGTTGCATGATATGTTTTATATCCTTTTCTATTAAGCAGCTTACAGATTTTCTCTCTAGTACTCTCGGCACTGTCTGCAACCAGAATTTGATATTCCTTCATAAAACCACTTCCAAGTTAAATAGATTAATACTTCCTTAAATATCTTTTAATTTCCCATTGAGAAATACATCTGGAATACTCATTCCATTCATAAAGTGCAGCATCCATAAATTTTTCATAAACATGACTTCCCAGTGCTTCTTTTATCACTTCATTTTTAGATAATTCTGCAACTGCTTCAGATAAATTAGAAGGCAAGCTATAAATCTGTTTTTCTTCCATCTCTTCATCATTCATATTGTATACATTACTGTTAACCGGTGCAGGGGGCTCGAGTTTATTCTTAATGCCGTCTAGCCCTGCTTTCAATACAGTCGCTAATGCTAAGTATGGATTAGCAGATGGATCCGGATTCCTAAGTTCAACTCTGGTAGAATTGCCTCTTTTTGCAGGAATTCTAATCAAAGGACTTCTATTGCTTGCGGACCATGCAATCAGCACCGGTGCTTCATATCCCGGAACTAATCTTTTATATGAATTAACAGTAGGATTTGTTAATGCTGCAAAGGATTTTGCATGCTTGATTAATCCTCCAAGATAGTGATAAGCAATTTCTGAAAGCTGCATATCACCTTTTTCATCATAAAAAGCATTTTTTCCATCTAACGTTGCTAAGGACATATTGGTATGCATACCAGATCCATTGATGTCAAATTTAGGCTTTGGCATAAATGTAGCATGTAATCCATGTCTTTGTGCGACAATTCTAACCACCATTTTAAAAGTCATGATGTTATCTGCTGTTGTTAATGCATCTTCGTATTTAAAATCAATTTCGTGCTGTCCCGGAGCAACTTCATGGTGTGATGCTTCTATTTCAAATCCCATCTCTTTAAGGGTGATGGTCATATCCTTTCTTGCACTGCCACCCAAATCCACAGGTGCTAAATCAAAATAACCCGCATTATCGTGAGTCTCTAAAGAGGGATTACCTTTTTCATCTGTTTGAAAAAGAAAGAACTCACATTCAGGACCAACATTTATAATAAACCCCATTTCTTTAGCTTCCTCAATAACCTTCTTTAACACATTTCTTGGGCACCCTTCAAAAGGCGTTCCATCAGGTTTATAAATATCGCAGATTATTCTTGCTTCTTTTTCAGTATGTGTCCAAGGGAAAACTGTGAAAGTTGAAATATCAGGTTTTAGGTACATGTCAGATTCTTCTATTCTAACAAATCCATCAATTGAGGAACCATCAAACATGATTTCGCCATTTAATGCTTTTTCTAATTGTTCCTGTGTTATGGATACATTTTTCATTGTCCCCATAATATCAGTAAATTGTAAATGAATCAATTCCAGTTCTAACTCTTTTGCAATTTTTAGTATCTCCTCGTTGGTATAGTTTTTACTTTTCATAATAATCCTCCTTTTTATTCAGAAAATAAAAAAAGTCCACAACAAATGGAACAAAATATTCCATTGATGTAGACTTCATTGCCTAAATAATATTAATTTATAATATATTATAGTCCCTGAAAAAGTAAAATGTCAATCTTTTTTTTATATTCTGTCATTATCTTTCGTATTTCATTATAGCTTTTTTTCTAACAGCGCCTTTGCTAATGCAGGATTTGCTTTTCCTTTGGTTGCCTTCATCATTTGGCCAACCAGAAAACCAATAACTTGAGTCTTTCCACTGCGAAAATCTTCTACTGCTTTGGAATTCCGAGCTAGAACATCTTCTGCAATACTTTCTAATTCTCCAGTATCGCTCATCTGAATCAGCCCCTTGTCTCTAACAATCTCTTCTGGGTCCATATCTGTATATACCATTTCGTCAAAAACCTCTTTAGCAGCAGAACGACTGATTATCTTTTTTTCAACCAATTGAATGAGCTTAGCTAAACCTTCTACTCTAACAGGAATTTCTTCAACGTTTTTAAGAACTCGCAACATTTCTACAGTTATCCAGTTAGATACTTCTTTAGGTTTACAATCTAGGGATACAACCTTTTCAAAATAGTCTGCCAGCCGTTTTTCTGTGATAATAATCTCGATTTCTTTTTCTCCTAAACCATACTCTTCCATAAATCGTCTCTTCTTTTCTGTAGGAAGTTCCGGTATAAATCCTTCAATCTTTTCCACTTGCTCCGTAGAAATAAACACCGGTGGCAAGTCGGGCTCAGGGAAATATCTATAGTCATGCGCATCTTCCTTTGAGCGCATGGGTACAGTTCTTCCTTTTGCCGCATCCCATTTTCTCGTTTCCTGCTTGACCTTATGTCCTTCTCCGTATGAATATAGTTCCTTTTGCCTTTTTTCTTCCTTCTCAATAGCCTTAGCAACCTCTTTAAATGAATTTAAATTCTTGATTTCCACTTTTGTATTGTAGGTCTCTTGACCGATTTCCCTTACTGAAATATTGACATCACATCTTAGAGAACCTTGCTCCATTCGACAGTCGGAAATTTCGCCATATTCTAATACGCCTTTCAAAGTTTTTAGAAAAGCAACTGCTTCTTCAGCTGACCTTATATCAGGCTCTGATACAATTTCTATCAAGGGTACCCCCGTACGATTATAATCCACTAAAGATACAGGTTCATCTTCAAGATGGATGAGTTTTCCTGCATCTTCTTCAATGTGAATTCTTGTTAATCGAATATTCTTAGTATTACCTCCCACATTAATCGTAACATGTCCATTGGTACATATAGGCAGGTCAAACTGAGAAATTTGATACGCCTTTGGCAAATCCGGATAGAAATAATTCTTTCTATCGGTCTTATTCACCAGCTGTATTTCACAGTTTAATGCCCTTCCCGCACGAATAGCCAGATTAACAACTTCCTCGTTCAGTACCGGTAAAGTACCCGGTAATCCTATACATATAGGGCAAGTATTTTCATTTGGTTCTGCTCCGAATTTCGTAGAACACGAGCAAAATATCTTGGATTGAGTATTCAATTCCACATGGATTTCTAAACCAACAATTATCTCCAAACCCATTATAACGCCTCCTTTACCGACGGTATTTGCAGGCAAAGACCCAGTTCTTGTTCCAAGGCATAGGCTGCCTGGAATAATTTTTTCTCTTGATAATGATTGCCCAATAGCTGTAATCCTATTGGCAGGTTGGAATCACTCATGCCACATGGCATGGAGATGGCAGGAATTCCTGCTAAGTTCACATTGACCGTATAGATGTCCGCCAAATACATTTCCAATGGATGATCCACTTTTGCTCCTATTCCAAAAGGCAGCACAGGGGATGTTGGTCCGGCAATTAAATCATATTTTTTAAAAGCGTCTTGGAACATATCACGCAGTTTATTTCGATACTGCAATGCTTTTTTATAATAAGCATCATAATATCCGGAGGATAACACATAAGTTCCTAACATAATCCTACGCTTTACCTCTTTTCCAAATCCTTCTGTTCTGGTTTTTAATATAAGGTCCTCTGTTTCTTCAAAGTTTTCAGTGCGATATCCATAGCGTATTCCGTCATAACGTGCTAAGTTAGAACTGGCTTCTGCCGATGAAACAATATAATAAGCCGACAGCTCTGTCTCCCCTAAAGGCATATCAAACTCCTCTACTTTTGCCCCTAGGCTTTCCAAAGTTTTTAGACTGTCCAGTACCTTCTCCTTAATCTCACCGGAAAGTCCATCCCCTAAGTATTCTTTAGGAATACCAATTTTCATGCCATCAATGCCTTTATAAATATCCGTTGTATAATCCGGTTCTATGGGCTTTTTTACGCTGGTACTGTCCATTGGGTCATGGCCTGCGACCGCCTCAAGTCCAAGGGCACAATCCTCTACCGTCTTTGCCAAAGGGCCAATCTGATCCAAGGAGGAACCAAATGCAATTAACCCAAATCTAGAAACCAATCCATAGGTTGGTTTCATCCCCACAAGGCCACAAAATGCTGCCGGTTGACGGATAGACCCACCTGTATCGGAACCATAGGATAATGGCGTTAGCCCTGCTGCTACTGCTGCTGCAGATCCTCCCGAAGACCCTCCTGGGACCTTCTTTAGATCCCAGGGATTATGTGTATTTTGAAAAAAAGAGTTTTCTGTAGAAGACCCCATAGCAAATTCATCCATATTGGTCTTGCCTATTAGTACAGTGCCTGCTTCTTTTAGTTTCTTTGTTACGGTAGCGTCATAAGGTGGTATATAATCTTCAAGCATTTTTGATGCACAAGTGGTTTTCATTCCATTGGTACAAATATTATCTTTTAATGCTATAGGGATGCCTTCTAATTTCCCTAAACTTTCTCCCTTTGCTATTTTTTCATCTACTTCTTTTGCTTTTTGTAAAGCGCTTTCTCTATGAACGGATAAAAATGCTTTTACTTTGTTGTCTATCTCATGGATTCTGTTTAGGTATGCTTCCGTTAGTTCTTTGCAGGAGAACTGCTTGTCGATTAACCGTGACTTAATTTGTGAAATTGTCATATTTTCTATTGGCAAAATGATCTCCTCCTTACTCTACAATCTTAGGGATTTCAATATAGGTTTCACGCATTTTTTTCACATTTTTAAACAATGCTTGTTTTTCATGAAATATCTTCATGTCATCTTTTCTTAATACGGACACTTTTTCTTTAAACTCATAGACAGGCATATTTTCCAGGTCTACCTTATTCAAGTTATCAAAATGAGTTAGTATAGCATCAAATTCACCGGATAGTTGATCAATTTCTTCTTCCGAAAAAGATAATTTCGCCAATTTTGCAATGTATTGTACTTCTTCTTTACTTATTTTCATGTTATCCCTCCTTATGGTGTTATCCTCTTCATATCTCTTGGTAATAAAGTAGCTTTTCTTATATTATCTAGACCCAAAATCATCATGGTAATACGTTCCAGCCCAATGGCATATCCTCCATGGGGCGGCATACCATAGCGAAAACTATCTAAATAAAAATCAAAATCATCAGGATTGCACCCAAAGTCAATCATATTTTGCTTTAACATTTCATAGTCATGAATTCTTTGTCCACCGGTAGTGATTTCTAATCCCTTATAGATTAAATCAAAGCTTTTGGTCATGCCTTCCAATTGATCATCCGGCATGGTATATACGGGACGCTTTGAGGCAGGATACTTGGTTAGGAATACAAAGTCACTCTGGTATTCTTCCTTTACATGTTTCATAAAAAGGCTCTCTCCCTCAGCGTCAATATTTCCTACCGGAGATTTTTTGCCAAACTTTTCAAGTAGTATTCTTTGAGCATCTGCCAGCGGAATCCTTGGTATTTCTTTTATTTTTGGCAATTCTACCTTGTACATAGCCAGCTCTTTTGCACAGCTTTCATTTAGATGAGAAAAAATATGTTTCATCAAATCTTCTTCCAGATTCATCAAGTCATATTCATCTTCAATGAATGCCATTTCCACATCTAAACTCACATATTCATTTAAGTGGCGCCATGTGTTATGTGATTCCGCTCGATAGGCATGACCAATTTCAAATACTCTCTCAAATCCGGCGCCCACCATCATCTGCTTATAAAACTGAGGACTTTGAGCTAAAAAAGTTCTGCGGTCGAAATAATTAACGGTAAACACCTCGGAACCGCCTTCTGTTTCGCTGCCAATGATTTTAGGCGTATGAATTTCAGAAAAGTTATGTTCTCTAAAATAAGTACGAAAAGCCTCTACGATTTCCTCTTGAACTTTAAAGACTGCTCTTCTATCAGGTCTGCGTAAACTCATACTCCTATAATCCAACTCGGTTTCTAATGTCGTCTGTATTTCTTTACCGTTAATAGCAAATGGAAGCAAGTCATAATATGTTTTGCCTAGTATTTTTAATGCGTCTACCTTTACTTCAACCCCGCCCGTCGCTTTTTTGTTTTCTAATACTTTCCCCTGCACTTCCACAGACATTTCCAATTGTAATGCTTTAAGAGTCTCATCATTGTCAATCACCAGCTGTACAACACCAGAGCAATCTCTTAAAATAACAAAAGCAAAATCTTTAAATTCTTTTATTTTGTGTATCCATCCTTGCAAGCATACATTTTCTGATTGTGTCGTCAATTGTGATATAAAACTTCTTTCCATAGGTCCCTCCTATTTTTTTCTTTTACAGTTTTACTCTAACAAAAATAAAAACCTTTCATCCCTGTATAGGGACGAAAGGTTGATTCGCGGTACCACCCTGGTTAGCATTTAGCTCACTCTATTCAGTACAGAATTATAAAATCTTATACTGTCCAATAGATAACGGATTGGTGCCGTCTAAGTCTACTCTCACTACTCGTGATTTTGGTTAGAAACTCAGAGATGTTCTTCAGCATACATCCGGTTACCGGTCTTTCACCACCACCGGCTCGCTTTAACTTTCCAGTAAGCTTACTCTTCTCTTCATAGTCTTTAATAATGGTTTTAATCTTCATTAAGTTCTCAATTTAAAATCATTTTAAAAGTATTTTACGCATTCGTCAAGTCTTTTTGCTATTAATGCATGATTTTATTTTTCTCATTCATTAGAAATATTAAACGCTCAAATTATAATTTTCTAATTATTCGAATAAATCCATAAATTTTCTTTCAAAGATATTATTCCAGCGCCTCCTTTCCTTGTTTTCCATCTCTTATTCTAACGACATTGGTAATGTCATATATGAAAATTTTTCCATCCCCCGGATAATTGGTCCTTAACACTTTCTCAGCTTCTGCTAAAATAGTCTCTACACACTCTTCCATAGCAACAATTTCGATTTTTACTTTTTGTAACAGTTTGGGTGTATAGTTAACGCCTCTGTAATTCTGGATAACGCCTTTTTGGTTTCCCCGACCCATAACATGAGTAACCGTCATTCCTGTAACACCGATGACGTTCAATGCTTCAATCAATTCTTCATAGAGTCTTACTCTTGTTATAATTTCAATCTTTTTGATTTTATCCATTACAATTCCTCCTCTCTGATTCTTCAACACTTTTTTTTAAGATGCATATCCTTCGAAGTTATGTTCTACAATATCCAGACCATTTTCCTCTTCCTCTTCTGCAACTCTTAATCCAATAGTCAAATCTATGAGTTTGAACATAATAGTACATGTCAATAATGTCCAAAATGCCACCGCCA
Source organism: Clostridia bacterium (assembly GCA_028279945.1). Classification (GTDB taxonomy): domain Bacteria; phylum Bacillota; class Clostridia; order Peptostreptococcales; family JAAYPU01; genus JAKSCF01. The sequence continues at coordinate 8,619 of JANQMT010000141.1, read as the reverse complement.
TTATCCCTATAATCTGTACTCTTAAGAGTTCTAATCCCCCTCCGTATAATAATCCGCCGTCAACAGCAAATATACCAACCAATGCAGTTCCAACAGCACCGCATAAACCGTGAACCGCTATGGCTCCAACCGGATCATCGATTTTCAGAACTTTGTCGATCATCTCAATAGAAAAAATAACGACTGCCCCTGCAATAATTCCTATGATAACCGCACCTGTCGGACCTACAATATCCGTTCCTGCTGTGATTGCAACCAGACCGCCTAAGGCGCCGTTTAACGTTATACTAACATCCGGCTTTCCATACCGGATAAATGATATCACCATAGCTGAAACAGTCCCTGCTGCTGCAGCCAAGTTTGTGGTTAAAAATATGTGAGATATACTGGAAAAATCGGTACCTGATAAAGTTGATCCTGCATTAAATCCAAACCATCCAAACCATAATATAAATACACCTAAAGCGCCTAACGTTATGCTGTGACCTTGAATAACATTTGATTGACCGCTTTTGCTATATTTACCTACTCTCGGACCAATGATTTTTGCTCCTACTAATGCTGCCCATCCTCCTAAAGAGTGTACAGTTGTTGATCCTGCAAAATCATGGAAGCCTTGTTGTGCCAACCATCCTCCGCCCCATATCCAATGACCCGCCACAGGATAAATAATAGTGCACAGTATTATACTATAGGCAATGTATGCAACAAATTTTGTTCTTTCTGCCATAGCCCCTGAAACGATGGTAGCAGCAGTAGCACAAAATACCGTTTGAAAAATTAAAAATGCTTCTTTTGGAATGTTTAATCCCAGATGTTCAAAGCTTCCTGAGGAAAACAAATCGATTTGACCTATATATCCCCCCATATCTAAGCCAAACATAATACTAAACCCTATTGTCCAAAACATAATTGAACCAACAGACAAATCAATAATATTTTTCATTATTATATTTCCGGCATTTTTTGCACGTGTAAATCCTGTTTCCACCATAGCAAATCCAGCCTGCATGAACAGAACTAAAGCTGTTCCCACTAATACCCACATCGTATCGATTGCAATTGAATATTCCATTTTTGTACCTCCAATTTTTTATTCAAGTATTGATTCTGAAGAAAAAAATCTATATGTTTAAAGATTGTTATTTACATTCTTAATATTCTCGACTCCCTAAGAGACTAATTGGTTTTGAATTATAGTATAAATATAAATTATAAACTTAAATAAATCCTTCAGAAAAACAAAAAGGCACCTTAATAGCAGTTTTCTACTGTATTAAGGCGCCATTGCCATTTGACTATATTTTTTTTGCAGATTTTTCTCAGAATTTTTCCATCACATCCTTTTCTTCTATATTACACAGCTGTATACTTGAATTCAAAATAAAAAACGGCATCGGATTAAGAAAACTTTCTTAATAACGACACCATTGCCTTACTTTGAACTTTATTTATTAATGTATTAATTATAATTAGATAATGTGACTTTGTCAATAATATTCTTTAAATTAATGCTATCAATTCATACTCTTTTTTCTAAAATAAGGAATAAATTTTAACTCTGTTTCTATTAAAATAATGGCAGAAAATATCAGTAATGTTCCCCATAATACTGAAAGGGTTAGGCTTTCCTTTAGTATTAAAAAACCAAAAATTGCAGCAAAAACCGATTCCAGTGAAATAATAATCACCTGCCGAGTAGCTGTGGTATATCTTAAGCTCATGTTAACAATAACATGAGCAACCGCCGTTGCACCTATGACGATATATATAATAGCCAGAATACTTTCCGTATGTCCGGTATAAACCGGAAGGGGTTCAAAGGCTATTGCCGCAATAATATAGTATAGACCTGTTCCACCGGTTTGAGAAATAGCTATACCAATGGGATCCATTTTTTTTATATAATGTGCTTTTATAATGATGACAAAGGAAAAAAGAATGGACGCTGATAATGATAGGGCCTCGCCAAATCCTATATGTATTTCACCTTCTACTAAAGTAAGAAAATAAATCCCTATCATACACAATAAAGAGCCTGTCATAACCGTCCAATGAGGGCGTTTTTTATATATAATCGTAGTGATAAGCGGTACCCACACCGTATAAGTTGCCACAAGGAAAGCATTGACTGCCACAGAAATATACTGCATGGCCGATGTCATACAAGCAAACGCAACAAAAGAAAAAAAACCGATAACCAAGCCTACTTTCACATAACTTTTATCAAGCTGCTTTGCTTTTTTCCAAAAAACCAGCCCAACCGCTATAAACCCAAATCCAAATCTAAATACATTAACGTATATAGGTGAAAACTCTAACAGAGCATATTTTATAGCTATATACTCCATTCCCCATAGCATAGCTCCAATAATCAATGCCATATCGGCATAAAAGATTTTTTTCTTGTCTACTTCATACTTTTGTTCGTCCATGGTGGTCCCCTTTTACAATGGCTACTTTTTTTTCATTTTTCAGTCCCAAAATTAAAATATCTTTTTCTATTTTTATAATTTCTGAAATAATTTTTTCTGTAAATACTTCTCCAGGATAAATCATTGGAACACCTGGAGGGTATGGTGTTACAGCAATGGCACATACCTTTCCAATACTGTCTTCAAAATTAACCCATGCTTTTTCTTTTTGGGCCGCTTGGGATGGTTTTAAAACAGCCTGGTTTTCTTCATACTCTACGAGAGGTATATGTATGCTCTCATTTCCACTGTAATGAGTCTCTATCTCTAATAATGCTTCAGCTAACTTGTCCAAATGCTCTTTAGTTGTACCAATGCCTGTCATCCCCATTACAATATTGGGTGTAACCAATTCCATATATATATTATACTTTTCCCTTAATATCTCTTCCAGCTTTTTACCTGTTATACCAATACCGGTCATATCTATATTAATCTTTGTAGGATCAAATCCTTTAATTTTTTTTGATCCGTTCATAATTTTTGTGTGTTTTGCTGATTTCATTTTATCATAAAATTCATCTAAGTTTTTAACCCAATTACAGATCAGCTCTTCACCATGCTTTGCCATTATGTCTGCATTAATATCTAAGGAGGCCATTAATATATAGGATGGACTGGTGCTCTGTACCATTTGTAATTTATCCATTAATGCATTCATATCTACTCTGTTTGAGTTCACATGAAGGACTGCACTTTGTGTCAGAGAAGCTAAAGTTTTATGTGTACTGTTAATCACTATATCCGCTTCATGTGCTAATGCACTATTCGGAAAGTGATCTGAAAAGTGAAGATGTGCGCCATGGGCTTCATCAACAATAAGTATCATATTATGTTCATGTATGATACGCGATATTTCTTGAATATCGCTGCAAATTCCATAATAATTTGGACTTGGTAATATTACAGCCTTTGCATCAGGATGATGCTTTACAGCCTTTTCAACTTCTCTTAGATGAATCTGTCCGGAAACATGATAATCATCAACTCGTTCAGGCTGGATATAAATTGGGTTAATATCGCCAAGTACCAGTGCATTAAAAGTAGATTTATGGCTATTCCTTGCCATAATTAATTTCTCGTTTGGACCAACGCATGATAAAATGCTGGCAAGAATTCCTCCTGTTGTTCCATTAACAAGCAAAAAAGAACGCTTTGCATCATAAAGTGTCGCATATTTTTTTTGTATTTTATCAATGATTTCGTTAGGATGGTATAGATTATCCGCACCATGTATTTCTGTTACATCGTATTTTATAATATTCTCTAAAAAACCTTCGTAGCCATACTTTTTAAAAAGTGTTCCGCCTTTATGGCCCGGCATATGAAATGAGATGGCATTCTTCTTAGAATGGTTCATCAAAAACTCATAAATAGGCGCATTGATTGTCATTTTGTATTCCTCCACTATATAGCTTAAAATTTCGAGTCTTTTACCAGCTTTTGCCCAAGCTCATACGACTTTTCAAATATGGGATGATTTTTATCTTTTAAATTTTCTTCACATGTATGTACCATATCCATAACATGACCCTGGCAATAATTAAAAATATCTTGAAAAGTGCGCAGCGCATTAACTGCACCTGATGAAAAGGCATCTTCATCCGCATAAGTCATGATAATTCCTGCCGTTTTATTTCTTAAAAAGCTTTCATCTTTCATATATAAAGCATACCATCTATCAATAAAAGTTTTCATTTGTGCTGTCATGTTAAACCAGTATACCGGACTTGCTAAAATAAATCCATCTGCTTCTGTGATTTTATTGTATAAAAATGCCATATCATCTTTTACAGTACATATTGATTCACTTTTCTCACATCCGTTACAAGCTCTGCAAGGCTTTATATTATAATTCTCCAGAACAATTTCTTCTACAGTTCCGCCGGCATCTTTTATCCCTTTAACGGCTTTATCTGCTAAAGACGCTGAAAAGCTCAGCTTTCTTGGGCTTCCTTTTATAACCAATATCTTCCTCATTCTACCCTCTCCTTTTGATTTTTATTAGTCACTGCGAATTCAGCAGCTTTAATTCCGTCCACAGCAGCTGATATAATCCCGCCGGCATAACCTGCCCCTTCCCCTGAAGGAAATAATCCTTTAATATTGCTCTGAAAATATTGATCCCTCAATATTCTTACAGGAGAAGAGCTCCTAGTCTCTATCCCTGTCATCATTGCCTCATTCATATCAAATCCTTTCAGCTTCTTACCCAACTCAGGCAATGCTTCTTTTAAGGATTCCGTTACATATGAGGGCAAACATCTAGTTAAATCAGTATATTTGGTGCCGGGTAAATAGGTCGGTTCTACTGTCTTTTGATCCACTCTAGATGGGTTCCCTAAAAAATCTCCGACACTTTGAACAGGTGCAGTAAAGTTTTTTCCACCTGCTTCCCATGCTTTTCTTTCCCAAGTTCTTTGAAATGCTACACCATCTAAAGGATGTCCCCTATCATAGTCTTGGGTTTTAATATCCACCAGTAACGCACTGTTAGCATTGTCTCCTGAACGATTATGATAACTCATGCCATTGGTTACCACGCCTTCCGCTTCTGATGCACTGCCGATTACCAGTCCTCCCGGGCACATGCAAAAAGAATATACGCCTCTTCCATTCCGACAATGATAAGATAACTTATAATCAGCAGCGCCTAATTTAGGGTGTCCTGCATATTCTCCAAATTGAACTTGATCGATTAACTTCTGTGGATGTTCAATACGTACACCCATTGAAAAGGGTTTTTGTTCTAAAGCAACACTTTTTTCAAACAGCATTTCAAAGGTATCTCTTGCACTATGACCTAATGCTAAAATAACCGTATCCGTCATTATTTCTTCTCTATCGTTAATCTTAACACCGGAAATACTATTTTCTTCTATTATTAAATCCGTTACCTTACTATTAAACTTTATTTCACCGCCTAGTTTGGTGATCTGATTTCTTATATTTTTTATTACGTTTCTAAGAATATCAGTTCCTATATGAGGCTTTTGTTTGTATAAAATATCTTCCGGTGCACCTGCCTCAATAAGCGTTTGAAGTACCTTTCTACATCGTTTGATATCTTTTATTCTTGTGGTCAATTTGCCGTCTGAAAAAGTACCCGCCCCGCCTTCACCAAATTGTACGTTGGATTCAGTATTTAGCAAACCTTCTTTCCAAAACAAATCCACATCTTGTATTCTTTCTTCAACCGATTTTCCTCTTTCCAATACAATAGGTTTACAGCCCAATTCTGCTAAGATAAGTGCTGCAAACATGCCGCAAGGCCCAAAACCTATGACAACAGGCCGATGCTTTAAGGCTCCTTGTTCTCTTTGAGGGTATTGATACAACAAATCCGGTGTCTTAGTCACCTTTTTAGGATTGTATTTTAGGACCTTTTCTTCATTTTTAACTTCTATATCTACTGTATAAACAAAGTGTATTTCTTTTTTTCTTGCATCAATAGATTCCCTAAAAATAGAATAAGAAATCCAATCCTCCTCTTTGATTTTAAGTTTTTTCTTTATCTTATCTGGAATCCTGTCCAGCGCTTCATTGATGGACAGTTTTATTTCATTAACTCGTAACATAAGTTGCTCCTCTCATGACCTAACAGCAATCTCTGATTGCGTCGTAGGTCAGATGTCGCGAAATAGAAATCTCTGATTTCGTCATGAAGCCGACCCATACTGCATCATCCTCTATTTAAAAACATGCTTCTGCTGCACTCTTTCCTGCTAAATATCCCGATGACCACGCCCATTGTAAATTATATCCTCCGCACAATCCATCTACATCTATTAATTCCCCGGCAAAATATAGACCTTCAGTAAGTTTTGATTCTAAGGTATTAGGATTAATTTCTCTTGTATCTACTCCACCCGAAGTGACTTGAGCATGTTTCCATGAGCGGGTAGCAACCACCGGCACTTTCCATTTCTTTAACACGTTTTTCAGCCGGTATAATTCTTTATTGGTTAACTCAGAACAATTTTTATGATGATCAACATCAGATAATTTTAATAATACCGGTGCCAATCGATTGTTTACCATTCCAATTAAAAAGTTGTCTACTGGTTTATTATAACAAAATTCCCTTCTTTTCTTTAATATTTCTATTAAATTTTCATCTGTTATATCAGAAAATATATCTATTATTATGCTGCATGATTTTCCAAGGTCTAAAGAATTGTTCACCTCTCCACTTATATCAAAAATACAGATACCTGAAAGGCCATCTTCTGTAAATTGTATTTCACCGCTTTGAATTTTTATGACTTTTTCATTGCATTCAAGGCTCACACTTCCTTTTACCCGTACGCCTTTCAATTTTTTAACATACCATTCATTATGTACAACTTGTACCAAAGCCGGTTTTGGTGTTTTAATATTATGACCTATTGATTCAGCTATCGCATACCCGTCTCCATTGCAACCGTATTGTGGTCCGGCCATGCCTCCACAAGCTAAAATTACTTTTTCACTTTCTAAAATCGATCCATCCTTTAAATAAGTAAAAAAAGTATCCGCTCTATTTTTAATGGTCCTAACCGTACTGCCCGGTAACACATGGATATACAAACGTTCTATTTCCATTTTTAAAACATCCAATACAGCTGCTGCTTGGTTAGAATAAGGATACACCCTTCCTTCAGCTTCTACCTTATGCATCACACCCAGTTCTTCAAAAAACGTAAATGTGTCTTCCACATTAAACTGTGACAAAGCAGAGGATACAAAGGATTTGTTTTTATTATACCCATATTCTTGAGCGTTGATATTGCTCATATTACACCGACCATTACCGGTGGCTAATATCTTCTTACCTACATCATCCATTTTTTCTATTAAAGTCACCTTCGCCCCGTGTCTTGCAGCTGCTATGGCTGCTGTCATTCCAGAAGCTCCACCACCTACAACTAACACTCTATACATACACTTGCAAATCCTTTCCTTAAGTCTCTATTATATATTACCACATATTTAGATAAACATTAGCTGAATATATTACCGCCATCCTTGGCTTATACCTGCTAACAAACGTCCTGTTTGTTCACGACTTTTATAGCTCATCTGCCACCTAAATTTTCTGACCAAATGAACACAAAAAAACGAATATTCATACACCTGTATTCATTTTGCTAATACTTTTTCCATAAATAGTTTTATTTTGTGTAACTGCTAAGCTGTACACAAAAAATAGAAAGAAGGTTATGGATAACCTAACCTTCTTTCTCCCTACTCGCCAAAATTGCTATCTACCAGAGTCTTTAGATCTTCAGTTGCTTCCTTCTCATCTACGCCTTCTGCCTTTATTGTAATTTCAGTATCTTTTCCTGCTCCCATACTCAATATTGCCATTAAACTTTTTGCGTTGTATTCTTTTTCTTCTTTAATCAAAGTAATCTCTGATTTATATTTACTTGCCACTCTTACAAACATACTGGCCGGACGAGCGTGTAATCCTGTTTCATTTTTTATTATGACTTTATCCGTATACATATTTCTATACTCCTATTTAAATTTTATTCGCTTATTTTAGTACATCATCCTGAATATTTTATATAGACAATTCTTCAATAATAATTTGGTTGGCGAATTTCTTTACATCATCGGTATCAATAATACCGGTCTTTGTTTGTTTTGCATTTGAAATACCACATGCTGTACCATATATAAGCATATCTTCAATATTATATCCTTTATTTAAAGCTACTGCAAATCCTCCAATCATGGCGTCTCCTGACCCTACGGGATTGACCGTTTTTATTTTAGGAATTTTAACTCTATATAAAGTATCTTTATAGGCTGCAATAGCGCCTTCACTCCCTAAAGAGACTACGATCACCTGCACCCTTGACTTCATTAAATCCCTTATGGCATAAATAATGTCAGATTCGGTCTCTAAAGCTCTACCCGTCAAAAAGGCCAACTCCTCCTTATTGGGCTTTATTAAAAATGGTGCTGCTTCAATGCCGTACTTCAATGGCATTCCACTTGTATCTAATAGAAACATCACGCCTTTTTCTTTTGCTTTATCAATTAATTCTTTATAGATATTGTCTTCTATATTTTGACTTAAGCTTCCCGATGCGCATATTATTGTGGATCTCTCTAAAATCTCATCATATTTTTCATAAAAATGACTCAGTCCTTT
>JANQMT010000114.1:0-2714 GCA_028279945.1 Clostridia bacterium | reverse complement strand
CCCTGAAAGTGAAGATAAAATCCAGGAATCGGTTAATGAATTGATAAAAGGGAAAACCGTCATTATTATAGCACATCGACTTTCAACAATTGTTGATGCAGATAACATTATAGTTGTAGAGGAAGGCAAAATTTTAAATCAAGGAACACATCAGCAATTACTTGACAGTTGTTCTAAGTATAAGTCAATGTGGAAAACACACAAAGAAGCAATGAATTGGGATATTACAACTAAGGAAGTGATAGAAAATGTTTAGAATATTCAAACGCATATTGTTTTTTTCAAAAGACAGAGCGACGAGAATAAAGATATCCTATATATTTAGCTTTTTCGCAAGGCTCTTTACTGCTGTGCCTATAGCTGCCATATTATATGTTCTTGTCAAAATAGTAACGCCTGAACAATATGGTGAATTGAAAATAAATGATTTATGGCTAACATTTATTATGATTGCAGCAAGTTTAATTTTACAATATATATTCAATTATCTTGTTTTCAAATTTGCAGGTCTTTCAGGGTTTGAAAATGTTGCAAATGAAAGAATAAATATAGGGAACCATCTAAAACGTTTACCCATGGGTGCCTTCGGAGAAAAAAATCTTGGTGATATATCAGCCGTTGTAACTACTGAGTTGACATTTATTGAAAATCATTCAGTTAAGATGTTGGATACGGTATTGAATGGTTTTTTAAGCATAATTGTAGCATTTTTATATATGATTATCATTGATTGGCGTTTAACTATTATATTATCATTGGTTACCATAGGTGCCATTATAGCATTAAATAACAATCAAAAAATAGCTAAGCGTTTAAGTAAACGAAGGCAGGAAACACAAGGAAAACTGATTAAAGCGGCTTTGGAATACATACAAGGGCTGTCAGTCATTAAAGCTTACAATATGACTGGAGAAAAAGCTAAAAAGATGCATGATACCATTAATACTGTCCGTGACAATGCTCTTGATTTAGAAAAGCATATGCTGCCGTCTATTAGTAAATATGGCTATGTATTTGATGTCGGTATTGGAGTATTGATATTCGCTGGCTGTGCTTTTGCACTACAGACATCTATAAGCATTCCATTGTTGTTTATGCTAGTAATCTATGTTTTTAAGATGTTTTTGCCTGCACGTGCAGCCATAGTAGCGGCATTGGTTATCCGTATATTGGATGCATCTCTTGATCGTTTTTATGCAGTAACTAGTCTAAAGCCATTACAGGAAAAGGTAGATGCAAAAGAAATTAATTCACATGATATAGCCTTTGAAAACGTATCATTTGCATATGAGGAAGATCAAAATGTGATTAAAAACATGAGCTTTACAATACTTGAAAAAAGTATGACAGCCCTAGTTGGACAATCAGGATGCGGAAAAACGACAGTTACAAACTTAATTGCTCGATTTTGGGATGTTCAAAAGGGCAGTGTAAAGATAGGCGGCATTGATGTAAAAGATATGTCGGTAGATCATTTAATGGAAAATATCAGTATGGTATTCCAGAAAGTGTACTTATTTAATGATACTGTGCTTAACAACATCCGATTGGGTAAACCCGACGCAACCAAGGAAGAAGTTATTGCAGCTGCAAAAAAAGCTAGATGTCATGACTTTATATTAAAGCTAAAGGATGGTTATAATACTGTTATAGGTGAAAGTGGTGACACTTTATCAGGTGGAGAAAAACAGCGGATTTCTATAGCTCGTGCAATATTAAAGGATGCACCGATTATTCTACTTGATGAAGCAACAGCAAGTGTTGATCCTGAAAATGAAAAATATATTCAAGAAGCGATAATGGAGCTTGTAAAGGAAAAAACCCTGGTAATCATTGCACACCGTTTATCCACTATTAAATCGGCCGACCAGATATTGGTGCTAGATGATGGAACATTGATGGAAAAAGGTACACATCAAGAATTAATTGATAAAGATGGCCTATATAAACGCTTCTGGGAAAGGCGTACTAAAGCACGAGGATGGAGAATAGCCTCATAGTGCAATTAAATGTTAATAAGGCAATAAGTAGATATAGAAAAATATTTGGATAAAGTTGAATTAGTTGTAGTAGATGATGAGCTCAATAAAAATGTACGATCATTTAACCATGATTGGATGCTTCACATTAGAGAGCAACACACAGACGAGGGGACAGGGGAAACCACTGAAAAAGTACCATTTTTAGGTTGATATTAAGCTAATAAAATAGCCTATGTATTCTACCTCTTAAATGAATATTAAATTTCTGGTAATCGTACATTCAAAAGCAAAAAAGTAAAATTTACTACTCATTTTGGAGGATAGTATGGCTGCTATCCTCTTTAAATTTACTGCTAATGCAGTCAATTTTGCTTGTGTAGCCATGCTTCTTAAACCATACCCCCGGGCACGGTCTAATCCATGAAAATTCTTCATTTCTCCATTTTTCCATTCTTGGCAGGCTCTGTTTTTGTATTTTTCTCTAAATTCTTCTGATTTTTGTTCTTGGCTGTATCCATAGAATTCAGGAGTGTTTATCCCTACTTCAAGTACTCTAGCAATTTGAGTTCTTCGGTTACATACATTTCTTTTTGAACAGTTCCTACATTTTTCTTTTTCAAAGTAATATTTATAGGGAATGTAAAAAAATCTGTGCTTTAGTGAAAAACAAATCTCTTTTCTGGTAATAATTAGAATAATAATTAAAATCAGAGAGGAGATTTTTTATGAGTA
>JANQMT010000100.1:0-4397 GCA_028279945.1 Clostridia bacterium | reverse complement strand
ACTCGCCGCTCTTGCCATGCTATGTCAAAACAAGAAGCCCTTGAAGAGCTTCGAATAAATTCAGGAACACAGTTCGATCCTGAATTAACTGAATCTTTTATAAAGATTCTTGAAAATTTATCTGAAAAGGATGAAGAAATGTTATGTTAGTTGAAACTGCTAGTGCTTCTATATTGGTTTGCTTTTTTCGCAAAGGAAAATTAAAAAATCTGCAAAATGCTTATATATCCGGTTGGTATCTGCTTTTAATTGCAGGTATTTTACAAATTATTTTAAAATTAGGGTATCTGGAAACCTTCTTTCACCCGATTGTGGTTCTTTCCTATCTTTTAATACTGATTTGCTTGGTATTGAATTTTCGTGAGCTTTCTATGGTCATTGCTTTTATAGGTACTCTTATGAATGCTGTTGTCATTGCTTTTAATCAAGGCTTTATGCCTGTATCTTCAAAAGGCCTTGAAATAGCAGGATATGACATGGCCAATATTACATCTGTAAGGTTGGATACGTTTCATGCATTAATAACAGACTCTACACGTCTGGCATTTCTATCGGATATTATTCCTATACCTAAACCCTACCCCCTTCCTCAAATGCTCAGCATTGGAGATTTCTTTATTATGGCAGGCGTTTTTATGTTTTTTCAAAATGCTGTATTAGATAAGCATTCTAACGAAAAAGCATCTTAGTCAACAATAATGAATGGGTTCTTTTTCATTTTCAATGAATCATTTAAATTTGTTTTAATTTAGTCATATTTGTAAATACTATGAAATATGTATGAATTTTAGGAGGAGATATTATGGATCCAAGAATAAAGAAACTTGCCAAAGTACTGGTTAATTATTCCTGTAATGTTCAAAAAAATGAAAGGGTTTTCGTTTCTTCAACAGGAAGTTCTTCTAGGAATTTAGTTCGCCAAATTATAAAAGAAATCTACAATGCAGGCGGCTACCCTTATTATGATATTAAAGATTCTGCTATCGCCAGAGAAATCATTATGAACTGTGAAGAAAGCCAACTGGAATATTTAAGAGATTATGAACTAAAGCAAATGGAAGGCATGGATGCGTACATCGCCATTCGTGCAGCTGACAATACTTCAGAAATGTCTGATGTGCCTTCTGAAAAAATTAATCTTTACAATAGAACTTTGAAACCCGTTTTAGAAGAAAGGGTTAATAATACCAAGTGGGTAGTTTTAAGATATCCCAATAATGCTATGGCTCAACTGGCCAATATGAGCTTAGAAAGCTTTGAAAATTTTTACTTTGATGTCTGTACTTTAGATTATGGCAAAATGTCTAAAGCCATGGACGCATTAGTAACTCTTATGGATAAAACGGATAAAGTTAGAATTGTTGGACCTGGAACTGATCTTCATTTTTCTATAAAAGACATTCCTACTCGTAAATGTGATGGAGAGAGAAATATTCCGGATGGCGAGGTTTATACGGCTCCCGTTAGAGACTCTGTCAATGGTACCCTTTCATATAATACACCTTCCGAGTATCAAGGATTTACTTATGAAAATATTAAATTTGAGTTTAAGGACGGAAAAATTATTAAAGCAGAAGCCAATAATACAGAACGTATCAATGAGCTGCTGGACATGGATGATAATGCACGCTATATCGGCGAATTTGCTATCGGTGTCAATCCGTATATTTTAAAGCCTATGAAAGATACGCTGTTTGATGAAAAAATTATGGGCAGTTTTCACTTTACACCCGGTTCTTCTTATGAAGATGCTTTTAATGGTAATAAATCTGCTATTCATTGGGATTTGGTATGTATTCAAACGCCGGAATATGGCGGCGGTGAAATCTATTTCGATGACGTTTTAATCCGAAAAGACGGTCATTTCGTTATTCCTGAATTGGAAGGCTTAAATCCTGAGAATCTAAAGTAAGATATAAATTAAGTAAGTTATGAGTTTAATAAATAAGGGCGTATTCAATACGCCCCTATTTTTTTGAGTTTAAGATTCATACTTATTTTCATTTAAGTACTACACTATTGTTCGAAAGCAATTATAAATATTAAGTATAATTAAGAAACACAGCATAATATTAAAAATGCGTTTTACAGATTCATTTTCAAGCTTTTTGCTGAAAAACGCCCCCATAAAACCGCCGAGAATTCCACCAAAAATCATGCCGTATAATGCACTTAAATCATACATACTGAATCCGGTACTGATTCCAATGCTTATCAGCTTTGACAACTGAGAAAAAAGAATGATTAAAACAGAGTGTGCAGCTGCAATTTTAGGGTCCATTGCAAAGAATATAGATAAAACCCCTACATTGAGTGGTCCTCCTCCTATACCTAAAAATGCTGAAACCAAACCCAATATAAATCCAATGCTTATCATCCACCACTTATTACTTACATAAAGCTCATGAAATTTTTCTTTGTGATTGGTCATATACAAAATAAGCATCAATAAAGAAGCTAACATAATAGATTGGATGTTTTTAGCGGTTAAATCATTGCCCAGTACATCTACAAACCAAGTAAATATAATCTTCCCAAAGACGCCCCCTATAATAGCGCCCACTACTAAACGAACAGATGTCATCCCTTGAAATTCAACACCTGCTCTTAGCTGCTTTATAGTAGATACGATTGCCATTGATAAAACCGTAAAGGATGATAGTACACTGATTGTTTTAATATCGTAATGATTTAAAAAATCCAATGCCGGTTTAATAATCACGCCGCCACCTAAACCGGCCAAAGCTCCTAAAGAGGTTGCCAACAAAGCAATAAAAAAATAAATTACATACACATGATTTACCTCAACATTTCAAAATTAACTTATTGACCTCATCTGTACCTGTCACTTGTATATAGTATACTCCATACCCTCTAAAAGTCCAATTATTTTATATCGAATTATTTTATATCCAATTATTGATTTCTCCTTTACCAAATCTCGCTAACCGCTTTAACCGCGCTATAATACAAAAAATACCTGTTGATAAAGAACATATGTTCGTGTTAATATGAATATACTAAAAGCAGGGTGATGTATTTATGGTTATTTTTCATATTGATGCGAATTCGGCTTATCTCAGCTGGGAAGCAGCTTATCGTCTTGAAAATGGAAGTAAAATAGATCTTAGAAATATTCCTTCTGTTGTAGGGGGTGACCCCAAAAAAAGAAGCGGTATTGTATTGGCGAAATCCATTCCAGCTAAAAAATATAAGATTAGAACAGGAGAGACACTTTACGAAGCAAAACAAAAATGTCCCCATTTAGTCGTGGTGCCTCCTAATTATGATTTGTATTTGAAATGCAGTCAAGGCATGTATGATATTTTATGTTCTTATTCCTCAAAGGTCCAAAGGTACTCTGTGGATGAATGCTTTTTAGATTATACAGATTCAGAAAAAAAATTTGGAGACCCGGTAAAAACTGCCTTTGAAATTAAAGAAAAAATAAAAAATCAACTGGGTTTTACCATCAACATTGGTGTATCTGTTAATAAGTTATTGGCTAAAATGGCATCTGAGCTTAAAAAACCGGATGCGCTTCATACATTATTCCCGGAAGAAATAAAAGAAAAACTTTGGCCCCTTCCTATAGAAGAACTTTTTATGGTAGGCAGAGCAACTTCAAGAAAACTTAGAAAAATTAATATCAATACCATAGGTGATCTCGCTTGTACCAATGTCAATTATTTAAAAGCGCTTTTAAAAACCCATGGCGTTGTTATTTGGAATTATGCCAATGGTATTGATACGGCTGCGGTTAAAAATAATAATGAAATTATTCAAAAAGGTCTTGGTAATAGTACGACCATTCCTTTTGATGTCTCAAACAAAAAAGAAGCTCAAATGATATTACTCGCCCTGACAGAAAGAGTATCCATGCGACTTCGCAGCATGGAATGTCTTTGCTTTTTAGTCAGTGTTTCCATTAAAACAGATGGTTTTTCTCATTCATCTCATCAAATGAAGCTAAAATCACCCACTAATTCTACTACAGAAATTTTTAAAGTTGTAAAAAAGCTCTTTGGTGAATTATGGCATCAAGATCCGCTGCGCCACTTAGGCGTTCGCGTTTCTGAATTGGTATCGGATGATTTTTACCAGTTTTCTTTTTTTGATGATTTTAATAAAGAAAAAAACAAACAGTTGGATACGGCTATAGATGCCATTCGCCGTAAATATGGAGATGCTTCTATTATAAGAAGTTGTTTTGTACACAGCCGTCTTTCTCCTATTCAAGGCGGTGTAAATGAAGGAGATTATTTAATGATGTCCGGTTCTTTGTAACTGAAAAACTCTTAGCCAGCCAGAGGCTGGAGAGTTTCTGTATGAGACCTGCAAACAGAATCAAAGATTCTGGCTAGGGCTTCAACTGAAAAACTCTTAGCCAGCCAGAG
>JANQMT010000089.1:0-28140 GCA_028279945.1 Clostridia bacterium | reverse complement strand
GACTTTTTTTCAAAGAACAGGTGCCATCCAAGGATTCACAAAGATTATGGAGGATAAGGAATTTGGCAGAGTAAAAATTCAGCTTACGTCTTGGGTAATGGGTATGTTTGTATTTTTCAGCGACTACTTTAGCCCACTATTTGTTGGATCAACCATGAGAAGCTTATCCGATAAAGCAAAAATTTCTCGTGAAAAACTTGCATACATTGCGGATTCTACTTCAGCTCCAGTTAGTGTACTTGCTCCAATAACCGGATGGGCAGTTTTTATCTCAGGGCTTATTGTAGGCCTGGGGCCTGTAAAGGATGAGGTGCAAGCGATTCAAGTATTTACTAGATCAGTTCCCTTTAACATCTATGCCATAGCGGCGGTACTATTAGTCGGGCTGTTTTCCTTTGGCATCATACCAGAGTTTGGCCCCATGAAGAAAGCAGAAGAAAGAGCACTGAAAGAAGGAAAGGTATTAAGAGATGGCGCTGAGCCGCTGGTAGGAGAAGAATTAACGGATACACCTATGTATGAAGGCCATAAGCCCAATATCTTTCTAAACTTTATATTGCCTGTATTAATAGTCATATCCATAGCCATAGGAACATTCATTACAATGAAATCAGCCAAAACAATGGAAGCTTTCCTCACTGCATCAGTGACACTTGGAATAATTATGAGAATTCAAGGCATCCCATTTAAAGATATTATGAAGACGGCCATGTCCGGCATGAAGGGCGTTATGCCTGCAATCATTATTCTAGCATTATCTTATACCATTAATGCCCTCAGTAAAGAAATGGGAACAGCTAATTATATTATCTCTGTTACACAAAGCTGGCTGACACCAAGTCTGCTTCCATTCTTAACATTTATCATTGCGGCCATTATATCATTTTCTACAGGAACATCCTGGGGAACATTTGCTATCGTCATGCCTTTAGCAGCACCATTGGCCTTTAATTTTGCCGGCAATGAAGTGACTACATTGGTATTGGCCACTATATCGGCAGTAGCAGGCGGCGGCGTATTTGGAGACCATTGTTCACCACTTTCAGATACAACCATTCTTGCTTCCACCGGAGCAGCTTCAGATCATATCGACCATGTTAAGACCCAAATACCCTATGCACTATTGGCGTCAGGAATTGCTTCCGTAGGATATTTAATTATTGGATTTGTAGCGATATAACTACATAAAAATAAAAAATCCCAGCACCTTCAAATGCGAAGGTGCTTTTATATAATAATCCAAATAATAGGGACGGTTCTTTTTGTTTGGGCAAAAAATAACATGTTTTTCATGGTTAAATGGTGTATTATAGTATTAATAGCTAATGATGGAACAGCTTATGAAGGGATTATTTATGAAAAAAGCCGAAAAGAGTTTTAAGATACTACTACCTAGAATACCTAAAGAACTGACATTAATTGAAAATTTCGAAGAACAATTTGAGGACGAAGACCAGCTTTATAGGAAGTTGATTTCTAATTGTATTATTGACAACCAAAATGCTGAGAAAGTTAGTTTTAAGGAAGTTATATTTCGAAATGTTATTTTTAAAAATGTAGCATTGAGCAGGGCGGATATTGAAGATGTAAGGTTTGAGAATTGTGATTTATCAAACATAGATTTGAGTGAGTCAATCATTCATAGATCAGAACTTGAAAACTGTAAAATATTAGGGGCGAATTTAAGTGAATCTTCATTCCAAAACGTAGTCATGAGAAAATGTAATGGCAAGTATGCAAATTTCAGATTCTCACGTTATAAAAGAGTCGGATTTGAAGAATCGTTACTTAGTTTTGCTGATTTACAATGTTCTGAGTTCAGTGATGTCAGCTTGATTAACACAGATTTTCAACAATGTCAGATGTCAGGAACTCAATTAGAAGGTATTGATATGAGTACTTGTAATATTGAGGGGGTAGGTGTTGGGATTGAGGATATTAAAGGAGCTATCATTTCACCGCTCCAAGCAGTATTTTTAGCCGGATTATTAGGTCTGGTGATAAAAGATGACTTATAAAAAAAATGTTTTAAAAGTTAAAATAAAACTTTATAATAAACTGAAAGAAGGAGGGATATAAATGGTCAATTTAATTGGAAGAAGACTTTCCCCGCCAGCAATGCCAAAACAGTAGAATCTATCATTATTGTTAGGCATTTGCAAAAAGTTCTCTAAATAATAGCTTAGATTCTACTGTATGAGAAAGTTTGTAGTTGACTACATTAAAAAAATCATATTGGTAGAAAGTGAGAACTTACAATGAAATCAAGAATATATTTTAGCTTGTCCATGATTATCTTTGGAACCATTGGGATTTTCATTAGATACATTGACTTAGCTTCAAGTGAAATAGCGCTCCTTAGAGGTTTTATTGGCAGCATATATTTGTTAGCAAGCATTATTTTAACCAGGCAAAAAATATCGTGGGAAAACATTAAGAAAAATATTCGTTTATTGCTGCTATCAAGCTTTATATTAGGCGGCAACTGGATTTTACTTTTTCAGGCATATAAGCATACAACCATTGCAAATACAGCTTTAATTTATTACTTTGCCCCTGTTTTCCTCATTATTATGTCGCCTATTGTACTAAAGGAAAAAATTTCAATCAAAAAGGTTGCCTGTATAAGCATTTCAATACTTGGAATGTTTCTAATTGTGCAAAGCAGGGGAAATGGCGGTACAGAATATAATCATCTATTAGGAATTCTCTACGCCATCATTGCAGCAGCATTTTATGCAGCGTTGATGTTGATAAACAAATTCATTAAAAATATGAATGGTTTGGAAACGACGCTGTTTCAGTTGGCTTTGGCTACCATAATGCTGATACCTTATGTTTTTATTACAGAAGGCGTGAACCTATTTCGAGTAACAGGTTTTTCCGTGGTTAATATCATTATATTAGGCGTGATTCATACCGGAGTGGGATTCTATTTATTTTTTTCCGGGATGAGTGAGTTAAAAGCTCAAAGCATTGCGGCGTTGAGCTATATAGACCCCGTAACAGCGGTATTTGTTTCATTAATTATTTTTGACGAGGGCATGACAGTGCTTCAGATTGTTGGTGCTGTGCTGCTGCTCGGCTCAATATTTATAAGTGAAATGAACAAAAACAATGAGCATCCTGAGAAGGTAAGCAATGAGTATGAATCTGGATAAAAGGGTTCCTTTTGCTCGGGGTTGCTTTATACAATTGATTAGTGTAAAATAACCATATCTTTTGATTATAAATGGAGAATGTTTTATGAGCAGGGTTGTTCTTAACTAAATCAATTTAATAAGTATCTTAGAAGTGTGAAAGCCCATTTTGGGTTTATTGGTCATGCATTTAAGATGTAATAAGGTTAAGAACACAGGTAGCTGATATTATAAAAATATTTCTTTAATATTGTAGTCTGATTTTTTTATATTTATATTGCTATTAAACCGTACTGTGTGCGGTTTTTTTTATGTAAATATTTAAGCATGCAATGAATAAGGCTATAGGTGTGTTTTGTCTACCTATAGCCTTTATTTTTTGAGGGGGGATAAGATGGCTTTATCTGAGAAAGTATAGATATATAGCTGGATTAAACAAACAATGAAATGAACTATTTGGAAACAAGGAGGAAAAAAATTTGAATGAGACAGTAAGTTTAGATGAACTGGGTCTAAACAAAAAAATAAAAGATGAATTCGAGGAAAAATATAAAGGATTCTTTTTAGGAAGAGTATCGGTAGAATATAAGAACTCATACAAAGTTTTGACTCAAAACGGTGAAGTAATGAGCAGAATTTCAGGAAAACTTGATTACGAAGCCAGTTTAAAGTCAGATTACCCAGCTGTGGGAGACTGGGTGGCACTGGACAGAGAAAATGATTCAAATGGAGATGCAATCATACATGGCATATTAACAAGAAAAAGTGTATTTTCTAGAAAAACAGCAGGTAAAACAAGCGATGAGCAGATTGTTGCAACAAATGTGGATACATTGTTTATATGTATGGCATTAAACAATGATTATAATATCAGCAGATTGGAAAGGTATATAAGTCTGGCTTGGGAGAGTGGCGCAAACCCGGTAGTTATTTTAACAAAGGCTGACCTATGTGATGATGTAAGTATGAAAGTTTTTGAGGTTGAACAAGTAGCATTAGGCATTGATGTTTTGGTAGTAAGTGCTATATCAAAAGAAGGGATCAATGATATTCTGGCTTATATAAAGCCGAAGGAGACTATTGCCTTTATAGGATCATCTGGAATCGGAAAATCCACCTTAATCAATACACTATTAGGTGACGAGAAGCAAAAGGTTAACGAGATAAGAAAAGATGAAAAAGGAAGGCACACGACGACTTATAGAGAGCTTATTAAGCTTCCTTCAGGGGGAATTGTAATAGATACTCCCGGAATGAGAGAAATCCAGATATTTAGCGCTGACATTGATACGTCATTTAATGATATAGAAGAGATAGCAAAATCATGCCATTTTACTGACTGCAAGCATGAAAGCGAACCTAAATGTGCAGTAAAACAGGCCATTAAAGAGGGAAGAATTACAGAGCAAAGGTTGAGAAGCTATAAAAAATTAAAAAAGGAATTAGAGTATTTTGAAGATAAAAAAGTCCTAAATGCTAAGCAGTTAGAAAAGAAAAAGATCATTCAAATGACCGGAAGCTTAGACGGGATGAAAAAGGCAAAAAACAGATAGATAATATATTTTGATGGCAACGGTTCTTCCTTTTATTTGTGGTTGAAATTATAATAAGTTTCATGTATGATTGAGTTGAGAATCATTCGCAATTCATAACAAACCTGTAATATGGGGGAAAAAGGATGCAATCAATACTTATTATAGATGATAATCCTGAAATATTAGATATTTTGGATTATCATTTTACTAAGAACAGATATATGGTATATAAAGCTATGAGTGGAAATGAAGGACTGGATATATTAAATAACAACGAAGTTTCTGTTATTATATTAGATGTTATGATGGAAGGGGAAAATGGATTTTCGCTGTGTGAAAAAATTCGCAAGTATTCTATGGTACCTATTCTTTTTTTGACTGCAAAAACCGGTGAAGATGATATGATAAAGGGACTTTTATGTGGCGGCGATGATTATATGATAAAGCCATTTTCATCAAATGAACTGCTTGCAAGAGTTTTTGCTTTATTAAGACGGGAGCGCTCCAATTTAAATAATGGGAGTTCTTTTGGCGTGCGTATTCATAATCTCTTTTTAAACAAGAATTCAAATGAAATATTTGTGAAGGACAAACAAATTGAACTCACGGATATTGAACATAAAACATTGCTTTATCTTATTGATCATAGAGGAAAGGGTGTAAGCACAAAAGAAATATTTGAAAATGTATGGAAAGAAACATATATATTGGCTTCGAAAAATACAGTTGTGGTTCATATAAAAAATATTCGTAGAAAATTACAAGTGGTTGACCCAGAGTATAAGTATATTCACACCATATGGGGGAAAGGGTATGCAATTTATTAAAAAGCAACAACAATGGAATAGCATGATACAACAATTTTTATATTTATCCGCTAAATTATTATTGCTGTTAATGATAACTTTCTTTTTATTATATCAATTATCCATTTGGTGTGTCGATATATATGGCGGTTATATCAACAATACATCAATGACAACAGAAATGTATCAAAGATTAAAAGCCATCTGTTTCATTTCAAACATGGTTCTCTGCTTTCTTGTGTATTTTACTTTTTTTGTTGTGTTTTTTAAAAAAAGATTGGCTGATCTAAATTATATGATTGCTTGTATTAAAGAGTTGAATAGTGGTCATATGGATACTGATATTCTGGTTGAAGGCAATGATGAAATTGCACATCTTGGTATGACCATAAATGAGTTAAGAGAAGGGTTACAAAGTAAAAAAAATATTGAGAATCAGCAAAGAAAAGACCATAATTCACTATTAGCATCTATTTCTCATGATCTCAGGACACCATTAACCAGTTTAATTGGATATTTGGAAATATTATCCGATGATGGTTTTGAGAACAATCATAGACGTAAGGAATATATACAACTGTGTTTGAGTCGTGGAGAACAGTTAAAGGATTTGGTCAATACAGCATTTGAGCATTTCTATTTAAATGGTGAAAAAATTGATAGTACGCCGCTATTAAGATGCAACTCGTCCCAAACATTAATAGACTTAATTTATCAGCGTCTGGAGATGTTAGAAACCAATGGGTTTAAATATACCACTTCATTAAAAGCTTATAAATATGCATTGGTTTACGACATGAGATTGGTGGAAAGACTCCTTGATAATGTTTTTACCAATGTCATTCGTTATGGGGATCATCGTTTAGAAGTTAATGTTGTTTCAAAAATTGAAAAAAACTATTTAGAATATGAAATATGCAATAGAATTAATCTCAAAAACCCTTTGTATATTACCAATAGTACCGGTATTGGTTTAATGAATTGCAGAAAAATTATGACGCTCCATGGAGGCGAATTTTTAACTTATTCTGATAATAATTGCTACCGTACAATTATTAGATTTCCAATACATAATAAAGGTCTGTAATATAAAAAGGGTTTTATAGAGTATTTGATGTAAAGTATTTTTGCTATTATAATGAAACGACTTTATGGCACAATCTTGAAAGCAGAGCAGCCTCGTGACTAATAATTGCAAGGCCTATTTCTCGTTCTTCACAAACGTCAATCAATTCTTTCCAAATAACCTTTTGGGTAACGGCATCAAGCATGGTGGTCATCTCATCAGCGATAATATATTTAGTATTCGGATGCAATGCTCTTATAATACAAATTCTTTGCAGTTCACCACCGGACAGTTCTATGGGAAATCTTGTGAACCATTCTTTTTTAATACCAAACCTTTCTAAAATTTCTTTATCCGGTTGATAGCCTTCTACCAGCGCTTCATTTATTCTCCATTTTGGGTTGATTGCTTTTTCCGGATGTTGGAAAATAAGCTGCACAGGTTGAACTTCATTTTTTCTAAAAGGCCTGCCGTCAACTTCTACGGTACCCTCTAAAGGGAACATATAATTCGATAAAATTCTTGATAAACTGGTTTTTCCACTTCCGCTGTAGCCGGAGATGCCCAATATCTCCTTGTGGGAAATTTCGATATTCAAGTGACGAAATAACCAATCATTTTTACGATAATAAAAACCTAAATTATTTCCTTTGATAGACAAGTTTTTACCTCCTTATATGTCGAAAAACTATTTTGGGGTAATGCATTCCATAATGCACGACTGTATTCGTGCTGTAACCGTTCCCCATATTCGGAGAAATTCTCAGCAAGAGTGGTTTCAATAGTATAGCCATCGTTTAATACAGTCACGCGATCACATACTGTGAGGGCAGAGATGATATCGTGGGTAATGAGCATAACGGCTGCACCTTCATCAGCAAATGTTCTCAACTGATTAAGGATGGCACTTAAAGCTTCGGGATGAATGCCCGGTGTTGGCTCATCGGCAATGACCAGTTTAATATTATCTCTGACACTGGTAGCGAAAAGAACCCTTCTGAGCATACCGCCGGATAATTGAAATGGATATAAATTGCCATCTTCTTCCTTTAGACCATATCGAATGAACAACTCCCTTTGCTTTTGAGAGGCCTCTTTTTTTGGCAGACCGATTTTAACTTGATCCGATACTTTCATTAGAGGATCAAGATAATTAACCGATTGAGGGATAAAGGAAATTTCCTTACCCCTAAGGGAGGCTTTTCTTTTTTCTGTCAGCGGTTCACCACAATAGGTTATATTACCGCCGCAGGTTGCATTATTGGGCAAAATACCAAGGATGGCATGGGCAAGTAAACTTTTACCTGAACCGCTTGCCCCTATGACTGCCAATATTTCACCGGCGTTAATGCTAACGTTCAAGGATTTAATAGGTGTAATTTTTTTAGTTCTAAGACCTTTTACGTATTGAGTAAAAGAGATGGTTAAATTGTCTACGTTTAAGATTTCTTGATTGTTCTTCATTTTACACCTCTATTCATTTGCACTTGCAGGATTAATAAGTACCTTAAAGTGCTCTCCAATATTATCAAAACTTTTAACAACAATAATTAAAACAATTCCCGGGAAAAAGGCAAGCCACCAATCCCCTATTGAAATATGTTTTACTGCCTCTGAAAGGATTAAGCCGATAGAGGGTGTTTGGACGGATAATCCAAACCCTAAAAAAGTAATGGAAGCTTCGTGAATAATAGCGTGAGGGAAAAGCAGTAAAAAGCCTACCAGAATTTGTGGAATAATATGAGGCAGAATATGCTTTCTCGCTATATACCAATTTGATTTTCCAAGATTTTTAGATATTTGTATATATTCACAATTCCTAATACTGTAGACTTCGCCACGAATAACACGGGTTAAAGACGGCCAATGGGTAAAGGCGACGCCAAAGACAACACCTTTTATGCCCCCTCCTACGGCAAAGGAAATAAGGATAATAAAAATTAAATGTGGCATTCCTATAAACATGTCTACCATCCAGGATATGAACGAATCCACTTTTTTGCCTAAGGTTGCGGCTGCAATACCAAGGCCTGTAGCGATAACAGCACCAAAAAAGGCACCCAAAAAACCTACGAAAAGTGATAAACGAAGCCCTTTTAGTGTTCTGGTAAACATGTCTCTTCCCAGCCAGTCGGTACCAAATAGGTGGGAGGCTGTAGGGGGAAGACTTTTTTTTGTAAAATTGGTAACCATATTTTCAGGACTTAAAAGCCAACCGATAATAATGGTCAAAAGAATAACGCCACATGATATGGAGAGAGAGACAAGCAATTTTGTTCTCGCATTATACTGAGTCGCCATTAGATGCCCTCCTTTAATCTTGGATTAATTGCAGCATTTAATAAATCAGCAATGGTATTGCCTAAAAAAACAAACACGGCACTGATCATTACAATGCCCATTAGTAAAGGTAAATCACTTTTTAAACCGGCATCAGTAAGGGTTGAGCCCAGCCCCGGATAAGAAAAAACCTGTTCGGCAAGGACCGAACCACCAAACAACTCACCAAAATAGGCAAAATGTAATGTAATGGCGGGTAACGCCACATTGCGCAGGCCATGAAGCATAATGATTTGCCAAGTGGTTTCTCCTCTGGCTTTTGCAAAAAGGACATATTCACTGTTGAGTACGTCGATCATTTTTTCTCTGGTATGGAGTGCAACATTACCAATACCAAGAATACTTAAAGTTAATGCAGGTAAAATCAGGTGATGAATTCTATCGATTAACGTTACATCAGCACTGGATACACCTATGGGAACAGAAATTCCAATAGGAAACCATTTTAACCACACAGAAAAAATAATGAGCAGCATTAAACCAAGCCAAAAAGTTGGTATAGATGCTTGGGAGTAAGCGATCCATTTAATGACTCTATCTAATAATTTACCTTTTTTTATAGCAGAAATTACCCCTAATATAAATCCTATTATGCCTGAAAGAATCCACGAAACACTCATCAGTGCGGCTGAAGCCCATGCTTTTTCTTGTATGATGTCCAGTACAGGCTTTCGATGAATTTTTGAAATGCCAAAATCACCTCTTACCATATTGCCCAACCAGGTAAAGTACTGTTCGCTGACCGGACGATCCAACCCCCAATAGGCTTCTATTGCTTGCCGTTGTTCTGGTGTAAGAGAGGTATCACCACCGACATAAGCGCTTATAGGATCAATGGGAGAGCATTGCATCATAATAAATGATAGAATGGATAGACCAATTAATAATGTAAAACCACGTATAAATTTAATTATAAAATACTTTGTACTGTTCACCCAATCACATCCTTTGTTAAAATAGCACAATGTACGAGTGCATTTTAAAGTACATTGTGCTATTTAGATTTTTAGTTACTTACTGCGTCTTTATCCCAAGTCCACTCTCCAACATTTGCCAATAATGACCATTCATGTCCGTGAGTGTGTATTGGTTGTTCTCCAACATTAATTCTTGCATCGCCCATGTATAGATGATCTAATCGAATAAGCCATGCAAAAGGCGCATCCCCCAAACCACTTGCACCGGTATTGCCGTCCCATTGGGATAATTTCCAGTATTCATTGGCTTTTTCTTGGGTAGAAGCGTGCATTGCTTCTTGTAAATAGCTTGTTACAATAGGATTATCCATATAAACGATATTGCAATAAGCGATACCTGCTGATTCAGGGTGATGCATATAATAATACTGATGAGGATGATGTCGGCCACCTGCAAACAATACTGCATTTGAATGCATTTTTGTTTTAATTTCATCCCAGTTGCTTCCTACCAAATTAATGTTTATCCCAAGCTGTTTTGCTTGCTCAGCTACAACAATAGAAATATTTGTTCTGATGACATCCGCTGAAGGATGATAAAGATCAAAGGCTGCTTCAAGTCCATTTTTTTCTCTTATGCCATCTCCGTTACTGTCAATCCATCCGGCGTCTTCGAGAATCTTGACGGCTTCTTCTACTTGGTTGTCCTCGACAACTGTTTCTTCATTCCACCAAGGCATTTTATCTACAAGAGAATACGCTTTTTTACCATGACCGTTAAGGACAGTATCTAAAATGGCTTGCCTATTTAATCCAATGTAGAGTGCTCTTCGTATGGCTATATCGCCAGTGACGTCATTTCCAATGGGATAGCCATCGGGCGTTTCTCCATAGCCACTCTTTTGTGTCGGTAAAGAAACCCCTCTTACGTCGTTACTTTCGTAAGAATAAAGCTTCCATCCATCTATCTTTTCGCCTGCAAATTCAGGAAGTACATATATCATATCCACAGTCCCATTTTTTGCAGCTGCAAGGGCAGCGTTTTCATCTAAAAATAATAATGTGAATTTCTTAAAATGAGGCTCTTTTCCTGCATAATATGGATTGACTTCGAATATGGCTTGTTGATCTTTATCCCATTGTACCAATTTATATGGTCCTGAACCTATTGGGTTCTCAGAATAATTGTCATCATAATGATTTCTGGGTAAGATGACAATTTCCGTCAATTGAGCAATAAAAGTAGAACGAGGTTCACTTAAACGGAAGATTAAAGTTTGGGGATCCTTTATTTCAATATCGTCTAAAAATGTTAGGTCCCAATGGATGCCGTCTTCCTTTAACATTTCATAAGAGAATTTTACATCTTCTGCCGTAACAGCTTCTCCATTAGAAAATTTATAATCATCTCTTAGATGAAAAGTCCATGTAAGCGCATCATCACTTACTTCATATGATTTGGCAAAATCTCCAACAACTTCTAAATCGGCATTTCTTGTCAATAAAGTGTCGTGAAGAATTTGTGATTGGCTGTATAATCCCCATCTTTTTCTTGGATCAAATTCTCCTGGTGGTCTGGTACCCATGCAAATAACGAGTTCGTCTTTTATCTCTTCAGCTTCCGGTGTTGAATCCGAATAGGTTTGATCCGTTTGAGAGCATCCACATAATGAAATTACCAAAATCAATGCAACACTTAAAACAGATATAATTCTTTTGTAGCACTTGTTCATATTATCCTCCTTTTGTTGGGAAATTGTATGGATACAATTTCTTAAATAAAAAAATAAAATAGCGAGTCCGAAGAAGAAACACTAACTCTAATTGATAGTGATAATCATGTTCAGACTTCATTTATCAAATTTATCAGAAGGTATGTTACAAATCAATATAAAGAAAATAAACTTCATAATTCTTCATAATTAAAAATTATATTTTTTCAAAAATGTTGATACATAGGTTTGGTATAATTAAGGAACATTAAAAAAATTACTCAGGAATAAGGAAAGTAATATATCCCAAACAAAAAGAACCGTCCCTTTTGTTTGGGAATAAATTATGAATAAACCCATATTTAAAACATGTGTTAAACCACTTTGTTGGTATTATTGTATAAAAAGGAGGAATTCAAAATGTCTGATTCAAATTCAAAAAGACCGAGCTTTCTAGGCGTACTCATTGTTTTTATTTTTTTAATTGTTGCTATGTATTCACAGATATTCATTTTAAAACAAGAATGGGTGACCCATATCACTTTAATCATCGTTTCGGTTGTGGCAGCGTTGGTTGCAATTAAAAGTGGTTTTACATGGGATGATATTCAAAAAGGTATTTTATATGGATGTGAGATTGCAATGTTACCTATGTTAATACTGATGATGGTAGGGATGTTAATTGCCAGCTGGATACCATCAGGCACCATACCCGCACTTATCTATTATGGATTAAAAATATTATCACCATCCGTATTTTTATTTTCAGTTTGTTTGATATGCTCAATAGCTTCTATAGCTACCGGAAGTTCATGGACAACAGGTGCTACCTTTGGCGTTGCATTCATGGGTATTGGAGCAGGGCTTGAAATACCGGCTGCAATGACGGCAGGGGCAGTTATTTCCGGCGCTATTTTTGGCGATAAAATGTCACCCTTGTCAGACAGTACAAATCTTGCTGCAGGTGTAGCCGAAGCTGATTTATTCGATCATGTAAAAAGTATGGTCTATTCCACAGGGCCGGCAATCATTATTTCTTTAATTATTTACTTAGTTTTAGGGATGAGATTTTCCAGTTCATCTATTGATAAAAGCCAGATTGATATTATTCTTGAGGGATTGAAAAGTAGTTACCATATAGGCATCATCTCTTTCATTCCACCGATTATAGTTATCGTACTAGCTGTTAAAAAAGTAGGCGGACTGGCTGTAATGATCATAGGGTCTTTGGTTGGTTTAGCGTTTGCAATGATTTTTCAAGGGTATAGTCTGGGAGAAATGATGAGCATTATGAACTATGGGTTTAAATCAGAGACAGGCGTTGAGCAAATTGATGCGTTATTATCAAGGGGCGGCTTACAAAGTATGATGTGGACCATTTCTTTAGGATTTATTGCTTTAAGTTTTGGTGGTATATTAGAAAAGACTCAAATGTTAGATGTCTTATTGGAAAAAATATCTCGTTTGGTTAAAACCACAGGTGGACTTGTTACGACTCATGTATTCTCAGCAATTGTTGTCAACTTATTTTCTGCCAGTCAATATATGGCAATTATTATCCCCGGTAGACTATTGATACCTACTTATAAGGAAAAAAAATTATTACCACAGGTTTGTTCTAGGGTTTGCGAAGATTCAGCGACTGTAACGTCACCTTTGGTTCCGTGGGGCGTGTGCGGGGTATTTTTTACGGGAGCACTTGGGGTTGCTACCCTTGAATATTTACCGTATGTGTTTCTTGCATACTTAGCGCCAATCATTACATTGATTTATGGATATACCGGTAAATTTATGTTTAAAGAAGGAGATATTGAGTCTACAAAAACTTATAGTAAGGCCAACTAGCTGGAGGTAGCAAAATGAAGGAATTAGATCAAATCATCAATAAAGAAAACACAATTACGCTTTTGAAAGATCTGGTCAGCATCCATAGTCCATATTATAATGAGTTCTCTATTTTGAATTATGTTTATAATTGGCTGAAATCAAAGGGGTTACCTGCTGAATATCATTATTATGAAGAAGGTAAAATCACCAAATTCAAAGGTGCAAATATAATCGGTAAAATCAGTCAAAACAAGGAAGGTCCTGTGGTTTTACTGAATGGGCACGTGGATACCGTTCAGGTATGTGAAGGGTGGACTCGAAATCCATTGGAGCCAAAATTAGAGAACAATAGACTATATGGGCTGGGATCACTAGATATGAAATCCGGTGTGTGTGCAATTATGTTAGCCTTAGAAGCTTTTAAACAGACAAAACAAAATTTCAAGGGAAGTATTCTTTATACCTTTGTATCTGATGAAGAGGGGCCTTATGGACTGGGCACTCACTATATAATAGAAGATAATCTTACCAAGGATGTAGATGTAGCGATTGTACCGGAGCCAAGTGCCGGATTTACAGGAAGAGAATTTCCTTGTGTTTGTTTGGGCGCCAGAGGAGGGTATCAATATGATATTCATTTTCGTGGCAATTCAACACATGCTGCTACACCGGAATTGGGTTTAAATGCTATATTAGAAGCTTCTAAATTGATTACTGAATTAAATCATACAGATTTAATCAGTGATGAAAAACTTGGGAAAGGATCCATTTGTGTTATTGGTATTACCGGAGGCGGTCAGGCATGTTCTGTTGCTGACACTGCAACGGTAAATGTATTTAGACATACCGTAAATTCAGAAGACAAAAACACAATTATTAAAGAAATCAAAGAAGCGGCTAAAAGAGCAAATATTCAATGTGATTATGAAATTAAGTTTAGAGAAGCACCTTCCGAGGAATCCGATGGCTTTATGCCCTATACGGTAGATGAAGAAGAGCCTTATGCCAAAATTTTCTTAAACACCGTAGAAAAAACAATAGGAAAGAAACCGAACATAGCTTACTTTAGCAGTATTGGAGATTATAACTATTTAGGGTCCAGATTAAAAGTGCCGACATTGGTATTTGGACCTAGAGGACAAAATTTTCATAGTGCTGATGAATGGGTGAATGTAGATGATGTAGTGGATACGGCAAAGGTCATATATAATTATTTATTAGAACTACTTGACTAGGCATATACCCTCTCTCCATAAACAATAGGCAGAGAGGGTATAACTCTGTAAAAGTGTTTTAAATAATGCTAAAATTAATTAAAAGCAGATAGGTGGTGATTAAGTGGGCGAAAACAAGATGTTGATATACAATGCAGATATACTCAGTATGGATAGAAATAACACCCAATATAATTGGATGGCCATAAAAGATGGAAGAATTATTAACATAGGGACCAATGGTGGATATGAGCAATATTTAAACGATTATGCCGATAAAATAAATATGAGAGGGCAAACCATTGTACCTGGATTTTATGATTGTCATGTACATATTGTTCAAACAGGGTTGAACTTTGAAGGTTTAGATTTTATAAATACGACTTCAATTAAGGATACCCTTGAGCTTATTGAAAACAAAGCCAAGACCGTAACAAAAGAAGAGCTCATTAGAGGCATCCATTATGATGTGACTAAGATCAAGGAAAGGAGATTTCCTACCAGGCACGAATTAGATTTAGTTGCCCCTAATAACCCTATATGGATCAATAGTATAGAGTTTCATACCAGTGCCTTGAATTCTTTAGCCGTCAACGTCATTAATTTACCTTTGAATATTGGTGGAATTGCTCGAGACGAACGGAATTTGCCTCTGGGATATTTTACCGGCAAAGCAAGTGCACTTATTAGAAATAAAATGTTAAATATTATGGATAAGAAAATAAGAATGAAAGGTGTCAATAAAGCCGTTGAATTTGCATTATCCAAAGGGATTACATCCATTAATGCAATGGAAGGCGGATATACATCTCATGAAAATGATGTCCTATTCTTACTGGAAAATAAAACATCATTTCCCCTTGATATTGAAATTTACTATCAGTCCTTCTCTTACGATAAGATTTCAAATTACGGCATAAAACATATAGGCGGAGATATATCTATCGATGGCGCATTCAACTCTAGAACAGCTGCCATATCCAAGGATTATATAGACGCAAAGGATAATAAGGGTATGCTGTATTTTAGTCAAGAAGAGTTGGATGACTTTGTTGTAAAAGCTCATGAAATGGGTTTGCAGATTGCTTTACATGCCGTTGGAGATAGAGCCATTGAGCAGGTTTTGAATTCTTTTGAGACGGCCCTAAAAAAACACCCTAAAAGGGATCATAGACATCGAATTGAGCATTTTGAACTGGCAACAGAAGAACAAATAAATCGGGCAAAAGAAATGGACCTTGTTATTTCTGTGCAACCGGCTTTTGAGTATTATTGGGGCATGTCGGAGGGCATGTATGTCAACCGTTTAGGTGAAGAACTTGCCAATAAAACCAATGATTTTAAAACTCAGATTGACAAGGGCATTGTTTTATGCGGAGGCTCAGACAGTGATGTCACAGAAATGAATCCAATACTTGGCATTTACAGCGCAGTCAATCATCCCAAAAAAGATAAATCCGTTTCTGTAATAGATGCCTTAAAGATGTTTACTATTAATGGCGCATACGCTTGCTTTGAAGAACAAATAAAAGGCAGTTTAGAGGTAGATAAATACGCTGATTTTGTTGTTTTAGACAAGAATCCACTTGAAGTAAATAAAGAAGATATCATTCATATTCAAGTATTAGAAACGTATAAAGAAGGACATAAAATATTTGAACTAGAATCAGAAGTTTAAATTGGGGTGTTATTTTGAATAGATTAAAAATAAATATATTAGGCAACCCTAAAATTGAATATAACCAAGAAGATATAACAGAAAAATTAAGCAGTAAATCAATAGGTCTATTGAGTTATCTTCTTGTGGAAGGAAAAGACGGCATCAATAGGGAAAAAGTTGCTAATATGTTTTGGGAAACCAGTAAAGACCAAGCTGCGAAGTACAATTTAAGATATAACCTATGGGCAATCAATAAACTTATTCGAATAGAAAAACACGAGATAGAAAAATCTCTGATCATATGTGATAAAAGTCAAATAAAATTTTCTGAGGATATAGAATTATATTCCGATATACATGAATTTCAAAAAATATACCAATCAGATGATGAAATCCAAATCGAGGATTTAATAACACTAAAAAAACTATATATAGGGGATTTTTTAGAAAGCTTTTATTTAAAAAATTGCTTAACCTTTAATGATTGGATTTTTTATGAGCGAGAAAGAGGACAAAAAACATATTTTGATGTGCTTTATAGAATGAAAGCATATTATGAAAAAGAGCATAATTACTTGAAGCAAATAGAGATATTAGAAGAAATGATAAGGATTAATGCTTTAGATGAAGAATTATATGTAGAACTCATCAACATTTATATCAATCAACGAGATATAACAGCCGCCTTAAAGCAATATAATCGATGTGAGCTGACATTAAGAGAACAGCTGAACATTGCGCCAAAGAGCAGCACGAAGAATTTGTTACATAAAGTTAAAATAGAAAACCAGAAGGAAAGTAATAATAAAAAGGTAAACGTACCAGCTGCAACTAAACGACAAAAAGATTTTGATTACAATTTAAAATATATGAGTAATGCCGAATTAAACCAAACCATAGAACACAACAAAAAATCAAATATCCGAAGTGTTGTTGTAGAATGCGGTAGATTTACCAATTTGAATTATTTTTTTCTTGCCGCTTTAATGGATAAAATAATGGATGAATATGGGAAAAACTTCTTTACTGAATTTGATAATGAGATATTAAGAGAATTAAATAAAGTCAATCCACTAATTGAATATGACCGTACCGGAGAAACTGCAATATATTCTGTTGATTTAGAAAAAATCAGAATATACCAAGCAGTAAAACACCTATTAAAGCAAATCACCCTTAAAGAAGATTTTAATATATTAATAAAAAATATTGAATATATAGATCAATATTCCTTTGAATTTATTATATTTCTCAGCCGTAATACAAGATTAAAAAATTTAAGTATTAAGTATACCGGAGATATTAACAGTGAAAAGGCAGTAGAATTATATAAATTTAACCATTAAACCATTTATAAAGAAATTAAATAAAGACAATTTGGAATAATTGCACCGATGAGGTTATCGGTGCAATTTATTTTCAATATTTAGAAAGAAGCGTCAAACTGTCTCGTTTGACATACATGAAAATATTTGATGAGCCCTAAGGATGACGAAACTTTATCTTTTATGTGAAATAAGACTGTGTCGTAACATCGTCAACTACAAAGGAATAATTTCTATAATTATTATTATCCCAATTATTGGCACTATCCTTAAATGCTACATTAACATAATTTACATTGGTATTTGTAGGAATAATTGTTTCAAAACCATTAATGCTTCTGTTCATTTGTTGAACGCTTTGATTTGACCACATATCTCCATAACCATAAAAAGCGTACACAGTATCGGCTCCAGATTTTGAAAGCAGTCCGTCGTATACTATTTTTATGCCATGAGTATTCTTGTCAGCTGTTATTCCATTCACTTGGTAATCATTTATTATCATTTTCACACCTCCTTTACTAAATAGTATCAAGAAAATATTAATTTATATCCATAATACCGGTCGGTAATATATTGAAAAAAACAAATTTTGGGGACGGTTCTTTTTGACACGAAAAAACTCATCTGACCCCATCTTTTTTGAGATGGAAAATATTTAGAACTTTTAAAATAGACCGTACTATTTGAACAAATTTTCCACAAGTATTTTTTTAATAATCAAAATAATGTAAAATAGACATAATTACCTTGAGTTTTTGATTTGGCTGGGAGTTTGATATGAAAAAAAATAGTTTAAAATTTAAAATACCTTTTTATATCATGGTTTTTGCAATATGTTGTGTTTTTATCACAGGGTTTTTACTTCAATTTATTATATCCGATAATTTGGAGAAAAAAGCTATGGATAAAAACATGATTATATCAAAAATGATAGGAGATCAGATTCACTTATATCTAGAGGATGCGAAAAGTACGGTCATTACAGCTAGTAATTTTTCTTCTCAAAGCAATGGTGATTTAGAGCGTATCAAAGAAGAGATATTTAGAATGTACGATAATTTTCATTACTTTTCTCTAATATTTTTTACAAACTCTCAAGCAGAAATGGTCTTTTCTAAGCCTTCCAATGAACATGTAAAAGAAAGAAGATATTATGATAGAAGCTATTTTTGGGATATTATGAAAGGAAAGAGCTCTACAATCAGCCCCCTTTTGATAAGCAGCGTATTAAAAAAACCCCATTTTATAATCGCTGCTCCGGTCTATAACTACAGCCAGGAGAGAATTGGATTAATAGGTGCGGGACTACCACTAAGCAATATAAAAAAAGTAATAGAAAAAACCCAGAAAAACTTTGATGGGAATATATGGCTGGCAGATGCTAATGGCAACATGTCTGTACATCCAGACATAAATATTGAATTAGAACTGGTTAAATTAATCAATAGGGAAGTCAATATACATGATGTAAAAACAGATTTTAACCAAATACTAAAAGAAAAAAAGGACGTTATATGTGAGTATACTATGGAGGACAAAAAATATTATGGTGCGGTAACATTTATATCTGATACAGATTGGATGGTTGTGGTTGAACAAAGTGAGAGTGCAATTTTTTCAGAAATATTTCAATTAAAAGGAAAATTAAAAGATGCTATTATTTTGGGTGCAATCATTGCGTTAATATTTGGTTTAATCATAGCTCTAAAAATAACGAATCCTATAGAAAGTCTAGTGAAACAAGTTCGGCGAGTGGGTGAAGGCATAAAGGACATGCCGCCTATAGAGGTTAATTTGAAATCGAAGGATGAGATTTGGGAATTAAGTAAAGCTTTTAAAGATATGAGTATAAAACTACAGGAGAATATTTCGGAGTTGGAAGAATCGTTTATCAGAGAAAACAAACTCCAGCAGTATCTCAATAATATATTAAGAAGTGTTAAAAGCGGCATTATTGTAATCGACAAAGAAAGCAGAATAACGGTATTCAATAAAGAGGCAGAAAGTCTGACAGGTTTTAAAAGTGAAGAATTTCTTAACAAAAAAATTGATGAGTTGTGGATTAAAACGTCTGCAAAACTAGAATACATGAGTAAAAGTGTATTAGATGAAGGTAAAACATATTCAGATGTTGAGGCTGTTATAAAAGATAAAAATGGTAAAGAAGTAAGCACCAGTGTTTTTGCTTCCCAAGTTTTAGACGATGATAAAAAAGGGATAGGCGTCGTTTTTCTACTCAGGGACATTACAGAAATTAAGATTATGGAGGATGAGCTTAAAAAAGAAGATAGAATAAGAACCCTTGGCGAGTTATCAGCTTCCATTATACATGATATAGGAAATCCTTTGGCCGGAATCAGTAATTTAGTTGAGGTGCTTAAAGATCAGTCATGTAACCAAGAAACAAAAGCGCAAGTACTCGGTGTATTGGAAAAAGAAGTGGAAGATCTTAATAGACTTGTCATTGACTTTCTTGACTTTAGCCATGATTCGAACTTAGAAAAAGAAAGCGAAAATATTTTATTATTAATAGATAATATCATTAACTTATTAAAGCCCGAAATAATTGATAAAAAAATAAACATAAAAAAAGACTATTGCCGCTATCCAATTTTTGTAGAAATAAACAGACTAGAGATAAAGCAAGCTTTTATTAACATCATCAAAAATGCTATCCATGCAGTTGATGAAAATGGTAAAATAAAGATTTCAATAAAAAGTGAAGACAATAATGCGCTCATATATATTAAAGACAATGGTATGGGCATCGATGAAGATAAATTAGAAAAGATATTTTACCCATTTTATACGACAAAAGAAGAAGGGACCGGGTTAGGTCTCTCTATTGCCTATAAGCAAATCAAGAAATATGGCGGGCAAGTGCGAGTAAAAAGTCAGAAAAACGAAGGAACTAAATTTTTGATAACACTTCCCATGAAGAAATAATATTAAAATTTATAAAGTAAGAAGGCGATGATACAATGAAAATCCTCATAATAGATGATGAAAAAAGCATAAGATTATCCTTAAAGATCAACATAAAAAAGTTGGGCGTCACGGTACTGGATGCTGATACAGGAGAAGAAGGATTAAGAATGTTGGATGATCATGATCCGGATATTGCCATCGTGGATATAAAACTACCCGGAATAGATGGCATAGAGGTACTAAAAGAAATAAAGAAAAGAAAGCCATCCTGTACGGTTATCATGATTACATATTTGAGTGAAGTAAAGCTAGCCGTTAAAGCGATGAAGCTAGGGGCTTATGATTATTTAACAAAACCATTTTCTTTAGATAATATCAATAAATTAGTATCCAATGCACTGGAATACTCAAAAATCAAGAAGAAGTTAAAGGATACGCCACAAGAAGAAGGCACTACTTTAATTGGTAAATCAAAGCAAATAGAGATCATAAGAAATACAGTAAAAAAGATTGGCGCAATGGATTATGACACATGTATTCTTTTACAAGGAGAAAGCGGTGTTGGAAAAGAAGTCGTTGCAAAATTAATCTATAAATTAAAATTTAAAGACAACAACGCTTATGTAGCCATTAACTGTGCATCTATTCCTAAGACATTGCAGGAAAGTGAATTGTTTGGGTATGAGAAAGGCGCATTTTCAGGCGCACAAACCAATAAAATAGGATTAATCGAAAGAGCAGATAAAGGGCTTCTTTTCTTAGATGAAATTGCAGATATGGACTTGAAGCTGCAAGCCAAAATGCTAAGAGTGTTGCAGGAAAAAAAGTTTAGAAGTGTTGGAGGTTTGGAAGAAAAGACATTCCAAGCTACCATTGTTGTAGCTTCTAATAAAGATTTAAAGCAGGAAATAATGAATGGAAATTTTAGAGAAGATTTGTATTATCGCTTGAATATTATTCCTATTAATATTCCGCCTTTAAGGGATAGGAGAGAAGACATTCCTATACTAGTCA
The DNA here is from genome assembly GCA_028279945.1 of Clostridia bacterium. Lineage (GTDB taxonomy): Bacteria > Bacillota > Clostridia > Peptostreptococcales > JAAYPU01 > JAKSCF01. The sequence continues at coordinate 6,653 of JANQMT010000089.1, read as the reverse complement.
GTCGTTTTATAAAAATCTATAATCAAAAACTTAATAAAGAGGTAGCATCAATAGGAGATGATGTACTGAATATGTTCACTCAATATAACTGGCCTGGAAACATAAGAGAACTTAGAAACATTATTGAGAGAATTATGATTTTTAAAGAGGGCAGTACTATTGAAATAGATGATCTGCCTGCTGAAATATTGGACTACATTGACGTTAAAGATGAAACCCAAGACAGTTACGCTCTGGAGGTAGTAGAAAAAGAGACCATAAAGAAATCATTAGACAAAAATAACTGGAATATAAGCCTTTCGGCTGCTGAACTGGGTATATCTCGATTAACTCTGAGAAGAAAAATTGAAAAGTTTGATTTGAAAAAATAAATATAATCCACATAGAAAGTGGTAACTTTTGAAATATAAATTTCAAAAGTTACCACTTTCTTTTGTATGCAATTTAGTCTCAAAGCATAAAAACATTGAAATTTCAATTGATATAAGAATGGCATATAAATTGCTCCTAGGCTAGAGGAGAGGCACTAATAATGGAAAGCATCACTTGAAGCATACCATTATTAAGTTTAAAGCGCATAAAGGAGGTAATATTTGTGAATCAAGCGTTAGAAGGTATTAAAGTCTTGGATTTAACCAGGGTGCTGGCCGGGCCTTACTGTACCATGGTTTTAGCGGATCTAGGTGCTGAAGTTATTAAAGTAGAAGTGCCTAAAAAAGGCGACGACTCCAGACAATTTGGCCCTTATGTCAATGATGAAAGTGCATACTTTATGAGCATCAACCGCAACAAAAAAAGTATTACTATGAATTTAAAAAATCCTGAAGCCCAAAAAGAGTTTTTTAAATTAATAGAAAAAGTCGATGTGGTGGTTGAAAATTATAAACCCGGAACAATGGATAAATTGGGATTTGGATATGAGCAACTTAAAGAAATTAATCCTAAGATTATTTATGCCGCCGCTTCGGGGTTTGGACATACAGGTCCTTACAGTCAAAGGCCTGCATATGATGGGGTCGTGCAAGCTATGGGCGGGATAATGAGTATTACTGGAGCAAAGGGGGGAAAGCCTACGCGGGTAGGACCATCAATAGGGGATATTACGGCAGGTCTCTTTACTGCTGTAGGAATACTAAGCGCATTGAATTATAGAAATATAACAGGAGTAGGTCAGAAGGTAGATGTTGCAATGCTGGATTGCCAAGTAGCTATTTTGGAAAACGCTATTGCAAGATATTTGACAACAGGTGTTTCGCCAAAGCCTGCAGGTAACAAACATTCTTCTATTGTTCCTTTCGAACCATTTGATACTTTAGATGGAGAGATCATGATTGCTGCCGGCAACGACAGCTTATGGAGAAAGCTATGCAAAGAAATGGGCACTGTAGATCTAGCCGATGATGCTCGATTTAAAACAAATCCTCTTAGATCAGAAAACTATGATGAATTAAGACCATTAATAGCTGAAAGGATCGTTACAAAGACCACGGATGAATGGCAAAAGATATTGGATGAAGCAGGTGTTCCAAATGGGCCTATCAACAACGTTGAAAGAGTCGTCAACGACCCCCAAGTGATATCAAGAGAAATGCTGGTAGAGATTGAGCATGCCGAAGCCGGTAAAATGAAAATTCCCGGAGTGCCTATTAAAATGAGCGAGACCCAAGGCATTATAAAAACTGCAGCACCCATACTTGGCGAGCACACGAAAGAAGTATTAAAATCTTTCAACAATTTAACAGATGAAGAGATAGAAAAATTACATGAAATAGGAGCTATCTAGTTTTTTACGAGAAGAAATAATTTTTAATTTCATAAAGTGCGTCAATGAAAATAATAAGGAGGTAAAAAATGGAGATATATGGTTTAGGCATTGTTGCCATATGCATGTTTGTTGGTTCGTTTATAGGACATTCGCTAGGGAGCGTACTAGGTGTTAGCGGCAATGTTGGCGGCGTAGGTATTGCAATGCTGATTTTAGTACTATTAAGTAATTATTATGAGAAAAAAGGAAAAGCATTCCACGAAAGAACACAAAACGGTATAAAATTTCTTAGTGCCCTTTACATTCCTATTGTAGTTGCTATGGCAGCCAGACAGAATGTAGTAGCTGCCTTTGAGGGCGGTATCGTAGCTTTTGCAGCCGGCGGAGTTGCTACTATAGGTGCAATGTTTCTAGTACCTCTAATTTCTAAATTGTCTAAAGAGAATAACGAGTAGGGACAAATGAGGAGGATGAATTAATAATGGTTGATATTATAATTAAATTATTTGATAAGTATGCTTTGGTAGGCGCATTTGGTGTTGTAGCACTTATCATGTTGGTTGCCTATACACTAGCTGTCATGCTCAAACAAAAAAGAATGGGTTCCGCAATTGCTATCATAGTAGGATTAATTTTAGCTTATGTTTCCGGAAAATATACAGGGGGCACCAAGGGCTTATCAGATATAGGTATTTTTTCAGGGATAGGTTTATTAGGCGGCAGTATGCTGAGAGATTATGCCATCATTTCAACAGCATTTGGAGTTAAACTTGAAAACCTTAAAAAGGCAGGATTGCCTGGAACTATTGCATTATTAATAGGTGTATTTTTTTCTTTTATAGTAGGTTCGGTAATTGCATTTGCGTTGGGATATAAAGATGTAGTGGATATTACAACGATTGGTGCAGGGGCTGTCACCTTTATAGTAGGCCCTGTAACAGGAACAGCACTGGGTGCAAGTTCAGATGTTATTGCACTTTCTATAGCAGCAGGTGTTGTAAAATCTGTATTAACGATGATCGTTACACCCCTTATTGCTAAAAAGATCAAGCTGGACAATCCAACGGCAGCAATGGTTTATGGAGGACTGATAGGGACAACCAGCGGTGTTGCAGGCGGGCTGGCAGCTACAGATACAAAGTTAGTGCCTTATGGGGCTATGACGGCAACTTTCTTTACCGGATTAGGAAGCTTATTGTGTCCATCTATTGGTTTTATTTTGATAAGGGCAATATTTGGTTAGAAAAAAATATAACAAAAATTTTTTTTTAAGGTGCAAATTTTTAATTTGCACCTTAAAAAAGTGAAAGGAAAGGCTATACATATGGCTAAAAAGTCACCAAACCCCAAAAAAGAAAACAAAACAGAAGAGCTTCGCCAAAGAAGAGAAAAAATCACACAAGGCGGTGGGGCTAAAAGAATTGATGCCCAGCATGCAAAAGGAAAGTTAACAGCAAGAGAAAGACTGAATTTACTATTTGACGAAGGAACGTTCGTCGAGTTAGACGCTTATGTTACACATCGATGTACAAACTTTAGTATGGCATCCACTGAAGCACCTGGAGAAGGTGTAGTTACAGGCTATGGAATGGTAGATGACCGGTTGGTGTATGCATTTGCACAGGACTTTACAGTTCTTGGCGGATCTTTGGGAGAATATCATGCTGAGAAAATCGTAAAGGTACAAGATAATGCTTTAAAAGTGGGAGCACCGTTAGTAGGATTAAATGATTCGGGAGGAGCAAGGATACAAGAAGGAGTAAATGCTTTATCCGGATTTGGAAAAATCTTTTATAGAAATACCATCTCATCAGGCGTTATACCACAAATCTCAGCAATCATGGGACCTTGTGCAGGAGGAGCAGTATACTCACCGGCAATAACCGATTTTGTATTTATGGTTGATAAAACCAGCCAAATGTTTATCACAGGGCCTCAAGTCATAAAAACAGTAACAGGAGAAGAAGTATCGGCAGAGCAGTTAGGTGGAGCGATGACACATAATAGTATTAGTGGGGTTGCACATTTTCTTGCATCAAATGATGAAGACTGTATTGAACAAATTAAAAACCTATTAAGCTATTTACCATCCAATAATATGGAAACGCCTCCTGTGTATGGAACTGAAGACGATCCAAACAGACTAAATGTAGAATTAGACAGCTTTATGCCTGAGAATCCAAACAAGCCTTACGATGTGTACGATATCATAAAAGAATTGGTAGACAACGGAGAATATCTTGATGTACAAGAATATTACGCTAAAAATATGGTAACATGCTTTGCAAGACTAGACGGACAGACAATAGGTATAATAGCCAATCAACCAAAAGTATTGGCAGGATGTTTAGATATTGATGCATCCGATAAAGCAGCAAGATTTATCAGAAGGTGTGATGCCTTTAATATACCGATATTAAGCATAGTAGATGTACCTGGATTCCTGCCTGGAACGGGACAAGAATATGGGGGCATCATACGCCATGGAGCAAAAATGCTTTATGCATACAGCGAAGCAACAGTACCAAAACTAACCCTCATTACCAGAAAAGCATATGGTGGGGCATATATAGGTATGTGTAACAAAGAATTAGGAGCGGATACTGTATTGGCATGGCCATCATCGGAAATTGCAGTAATGGGACCAGAGGGAGCAGCAAATATCGTATTTAAAAATGATATTAGTGATTCGGATGATCCAGTGACAAAAAGACAGGAAAAAATTCAAGAATATAAAGATCAATTTGCTAATCCGTATAAAGCGGCAGAGAGAGGATATGTAGATGACATCATTGAGCCAAGCATAACAAGACCAAGACTTATCAATGCATTTGATATGTTAGCTTCAAAGAGACAATCATTGCCGCCAAAGAAACACGGTAATATACCTCTTTAATAATAATAGGAATTGAGGTGATAAAGTGGATAAACTAGGAATAATTGAACGGCTGGCAGATCCTGAATTAATGAAGCAAATGTCAACATCTGATAAATTAGCAGGAGCGCTTATAGTTACTATACTGGGTATGTTGATTACATTTGTTGTATTGCTAATACTTTGGGGACTCATTGCTGTTATGACAAAGATGATGTATAAGCCTGTTCAACAAAAGCCTGCTATTACGCCGGCAGCACCACCAGTAACTCCCGTCGAGGATACAGCTGTCAGCGGAACAGAGGAAGATGAAGAACTGATTGCAGTCATCACTGCAGCCATAGCAGCAAGTATGCAAAGGCCTATACAAACCATTATAGTAAAAAATATTAAAAGATCTGAACATAGAATGCCGGCATGGGCGAATGTAGCGAAACATGAACAATTAGACAGTAGAAGGTTTTAAATCATTAAATATGTCTGTAAGGAGGAATCAAGTAAAATGAAAAAATATAATATAACTGTAAATGGAAAGAGTTATGAAGTAGAAGTAGAAGAAGTTGGAGGAGTAGCTGTACCTGCACCGGCTGCAGCAGCGCCGGCACCAAAAGCTGCACCGGCACCTGCGGCAGCACCAAAAGCTGCACCAGCAGCACCGAAGGCTGCGCCAGCACCTGCAGCGCCAAAGCCTGCACCTGCAGGATCTAATTCAGTTACAGCTCCAATGCCTGGAACCATATTAGATATAAAAGTTAGTGAAGGCGACCAGGTTTCTAATGGACAAGTGTTGCTTGTACTAGAAGCGATGAAAATGGAAAATGAAATAATGGCACCTGCAGACGGAACAGTTGCATCCATTAATGTAGCAAAAGGTGCATCTGTAAATGCTGGAGACGTGCTGGTTGTTATCGGTTAGTCTCATCTAGAGAAAAAGTTGAAGAAAGGAGACATTTCGATGCAACAAGCGATATATGAATTTTTAAGTAGCACTGGTTTTACTGCATTTACTGATCGAGCAGGTTGGCTTCAATTGATTATGATACTGGTGTCACTTGTGCTATTGTATTTAGCAATTGGAAAAGGTTTTGAACCACTTCTATTAGTGCCCATTGCCTTTGGAATGTTACTTACAAATCTCCCTTTTGCAGATTTGATGAAATCTGCAACAGATAAAGAAATAGGTGGATTACTGTATTACTTTTATCAGGGAAATAAACTGGGATTATTCCCGCCAATCATTTTTATGGGTGTGGGAGCAATGACTGATTTTGGACCACTGATTGCAAATCCTAAGTCACTTTTACTTGGTGCAGCAGCTCAATTTGGAATATTTACTACTTTCTTGGGAGCAATATTTCTAGGATTTACAGCTCAAGAAGCAGGAGCAATAGGGATTATTGGTGGAGCAGACGGTCCGACAGCAATATTTTTAGCTTCCAAACTGGCGCCAGATCTTCTTGGTGCTATAGCGGTAGCAGCTTATTCATATATGGCGCTGGTACCAATCATTCAGCCGCCAATTATGAAAGCTTTAACAACAAAAGAAGAACGTATGATTAAGATGGAACAATTAAGACCGGTATCTCAGAAAGAGAAAATTTTGTTCCCAATTATGGTAACCATTGTTGTTTCTTTGATTTTACCTCCGGCAGCTACTTTAGTAGGTATGCTGATGCTTGGAAACTTATTTAAACAATGCGGAGTAGCCAATAGATTATCTGAGACAGCAGAAAATGCATTAATCAATGTCGTTACCATATTTTTAGGTCTGGCTGTAGGAGCATCAGCTACAGCTGAAGCATTTCTTACAATTCAAACAATAAAAATTATAGTACTTGGTATTTTTGCATTTGCTGTAGGAACAGCAGCAGGTGTCATACTGGCTAAAATAATGAACAAAGTAGTAGGAGGGACCATCAATCCATTAATTGGATCTGCAGGGGTATCTGCAGTTCCTATGGCAGCACGTGTATCTCAAGTTGTGGGACAAAAAGAGAATCCTTCTAATTTCCT
>JANQMT010000057.1:0-9387 GCA_028279945.1 Clostridia bacterium | reverse complement strand
CCCTGCAATAATCATAGGCAAACTAGGGGGAATAATGGGCCCAATGGTGGATGATGATGCCGTTATAGCAGCAGAAAAATCCACATCATACCCTTCGTCTTCCATAGCAGGAATCATAATGGCACCAATGCTTGCCGTATCTGCTAACGCAGTACCCGATATCCCTGCAAACAACATAGATGCTGCTACATTTGCTAAAGCAAGACCACCTCTTACAAAACCGATGATCGCATTGGAAAAATTAATAATTCTTTTGGTGATGCCGCCGCTATTCATTAAATTTCCTGCCAGCACAAAACCTGGGATGCACACTAAGACAAAAGAGTCTATACCCGAATACATCTTTTGTGCCGCGATTACTAGAGAAATATCTGTCATATATAAATATATAATGGATGAAATTCCAAGAGAAAAGGCTACAGGCACGCCTACAAATATGAGTACAATAAATGAAACAAACAAGACCAATGCCATCATGAAATCTCACCTCTTTTTTTCATATCTTTAATGTGTTGTACAACGTTATAAATGGTATAACCCATTACAAGTGTCGCCATAAAGGGAATGGCTGAAAAAACATACACCATGGGTATATTCATAGTGGGTGCACTTTGATTAATCCCCAGTTTTGCAAACTCTAATCCAAAAAATAAAACAATCGAAAACAAACCTATTGTTACGGCATAAATGATTAATTGTATTATTTCTCTCACTTTTTTTGGGAACAAATTAATTAAAATATCTACATTGACATATTCCTTCTTTTTCATTGCTAAAGGAGCGGCAAAAGAAACAGAAAAAATAAATAGAAAACGTGTTAACTCTTCTGTCCAAACTTGGCTTATGTCAGGCAACAAAAATCGAGTTATGACTTGGAAAGATACGACACATATGAGTCCTAAAAAACACATAAATGTACAAATTTTTAGGATTTTTTCTATTACGTCACCTTTATTTTCTTTCATTTTTTCCTCCTGAATTATTTTTAAAATCAATAAAGTTTACATTTTAGGATTATGCTGAACAGCAAAGCCATTCAGCATAATCACTTAATCAAATTATTTAAATTCTAAGATTCTTTGGTAAAGATCAAATTGTTCTTCATCTAAGCTTTCTTTGACTGCCGGTTCCATTGCTTTTTGGAAAGCTCCTTTGTCCACATCATCAACAATCGTCATGCCTTCATCCTGAACTTTTTGCTTATATCCTGCGATTTCATCATAGAACAAATCATCAGCAAAAGCTTGAGTTTCGGCTGCTGCCTCTGTTACAGCTGCTTTTAAATCATCCGATAAGGCATCGAATTGTCCTTGACCCAGTACGACATACACCCATCCGTTGACGTGCTCTGTTTCGTTAACATACTTTTGTACTTCATAAAATCCTGCACTATAAATTAAGTCGTATGGATTTTCTTGAGCGCCGATAACACCTTGCTGTAATCCGGTAAATACTTCACTGAATGCCATTACCTGCGGTTGCGCTCCAACTGCTTTCCAAGCATCAACAAATAGTGGTACGTTAGGCACTCTCATCTTAAGACCTTTAACGTCTTCCGGTGTTCTCACAGCTTCATTAGTGGTTAAATTTCTTGGTGCACGCAGGTGATAATAGATTGGTTTTACGCCAACTTTTTCAACGATTTGTGCTGAGATCTCACCACCAAGGTCACTGTCAATAACGCTCTTCATATGTGCAGTATCTCTAAACGCATAAGGCACTGCCATTAAAGCTGCTTTAGGTGCCCAGTTTTGCATGGATTCTCCGGATATTCCTATATCAGCAGTACCTGATTGAATCATATTAAGTACTTCCATTTCGTTTCCAAGCTGCTCATTTGGGAATACTTTTACTTCAATAACACCGTCTGTTTTTTCATTTACTAATTCAGCAAACTTTAAAGCTGTTTGATTCCAGATATGATCTTCATTACCTAAGTGACCAAATTTCCAAACAATTTTTTCTGGCGCTTCAACTTCTGGCTCGTCACCGTTATCGGGTTCAGCTCCACCTCCACCGCATCCAACTAAGGCAGTAGCTAGCAATAAAGCAACAACTAACCAAGATACAATTTTGAATTTAGTTTTCATTTTATTCTCTCCTCATGGATTTTTTATTTGCATTGCAATGATTGGTTATCATTACATTAATGCCTAATTAGAAGATTTTACAATTGCTTCAAGCAGTCCATTAAAGTATGTTGCACCCAATGCCCTATCATAGAGACCATAGCCGGCTTTACCTGTTTCGCCAAATATCATTCGCCCATGATCCGGTCGTATTGGACCATCATAACCAAAATCAACACAAGCCTTTATAATGCCATACATGTCTAATGAACCATAATTTGAAGCATGTGCAGTCTCATCAAAATTTTTATCTTCAAATCGCTTTATATTTCTAAAGTGAACGAAATTAATTTTTTCTTTATTTCCAAAATATTTTATGATATCTATAATATCGTTCTTGTTATCTACACCTAATGAACCGGTACAAATGGTCAGCCCATTACTTGGGCTGTCTACTATATTAACGAGTCTTTCCAAATTGTCTTTGTTTGTGATGATTCTTGGTAATCCAAAAATAGGCCAAGGTGGATCGTCCGGATGAATGGCCATTTTAACACTTGCTTCTTCAGCCACAGGAATAATTTTCTTTAAAAAATACTCTAAGTTTTCCCACATCTTTTCATCTGTTAAGACCTTGTATTTGGATAGCAGCCTTTTCAATTCCCTGCCTTCATAATCGGTTGCCCAGCCCGGTAAAGAAATAGACTCGTTATTTTGATCCATTTTCAATATTTCTTTGTGATCATATATAAGGGTTTTGGACCCATCTTCCAGTTCTTTGTCAATGGATGAACGTGTCCAATCAAACACCGGCATGAAATTATAGCAAATCGTTTTAATGCCTGCCTTACTGATATTTCTAATGGATTCAATGTAGTTTTCTATATATTGATCTTTTGTGTCTAAACCTAGTTTTATATCTTCATGTACAGGCACACTCTCAATAACCGAAAGTTTTAGCCCTTCATTTTCTACTTTCTTTTTTAACTCAAGTATTTTGTCCAATGGCCATGCATCACCTATCTCAACATCGTATAAAGCACTCACTATCCCTTCCATATTTGGTATTTGCTTAATATACTCAAGCTTTACGGGATCATCATCACCAAACCATCGAAATGTAAGTTCCATATTATCGTCTCCTTCATTTTACCAATTCATAAAATTGTAAATATTTTTTGTATAATAATTGCATTGCATTAACATCTTGAATATTAGGTTGTACTATATGGTATTCTTTTTGATCTATCTCACATATACTTTTAATTTCATTGGTAACTTTTCTGGTAATTTTCAGAGCTCCTAATATGGAACTGTGCTCTACCGTTGACACATAGATATCTTTATTAAAAATATTAGCTGCCATTTGAAGCCAATATTTTGAATTTGTGATCCCACCTGATAGTACGATTTTTTTCGGTTCTTTATCCATTTCTATTATTTTTAAATAATTTTGATAAAGGTTAAATATAATACCTGCCAGCACACTAAAATATATATCCCCTAAGCGGTTTTCTATCTTTAGGTTACAAAAGCTGCCGCTTTTATCATCATTCCATCCCGGACTTTGCTCTCCTGATATAAAAGGTAAGAATATGGGTAAATTGTCCGGCATGTTTAAATTGACTTTACTAAGGGTTGTTTCTAATTTTTCAAAAGTCAACTCACCGGTATCAAATAATTCTTTGAACCACTGAACACAATTGCCTGCTCCGGAAGTGGCAGCGCCTACTATTCTTTTTTTATCCCCAATGTAATAGCACCAAGTTGCCGGGCTATCCGGAAGGATGGGTTCATCGGCTGCCATTCTAATAGCACCGCTTGTTCCTATGGATATGGTCATAACATCACCGGTGAGGCCATTTTCTCCTATCTGATTCAATGCGCCGTCACCTGATGGCACCAAAACTTTGGTACCAATAGGGATATTTAATTCTTTGGCTATTTTTTCTCTTAGTTTTCCTGTATAGTCTATTTCAACAATTTTGGAAAACTGGTCTTTTCTAAGACCGAGCAAGTCTAATGTTTCTTTATCCCAATCCAAAGCATGAATATTTAAGAATCCTGTCCCTGAAGCCGATGATCTGGATACGACCCTTTCACCGGTAAACACTTGAAATAAATACTCCGGCAGTGATGATATCTTGATCGCTCCTTTTAAAGGCAGCAGATTTTGCTCTTTGTCGTGCAAATATTTCCATGCAGGGTACTTGCTGTGAATATTGCATCCTGTATTTTTATAAATTTTACTTCTTAATATTTCTTTTTCTCTATACTTTCTGGCGGTAGACGCCCCATCTACATCTGCCCAGGTCTTTATATCACTTACCGGATTTAGTTCATCGTCTAAATACAATAAACTATGCCATACACTGGCTAGGGCTATAAAATTGATCGTCAAACTCTTATCCTGTAATATTTCTTTTACTGCCTGCAAGACCGTCTGTATGATACCTTCCGGGTTTTGATTTTTAATATTACTGATGTCTTTTGAATAATTAACTGAATGAATATGAATGATTCCATCCTTTTTATTATAAATTGCAGTTTTAGCAGCTGAAGAACTGGCTTCAATGACTAAAATATTCATACTTCACACCTTCTATATTTTAAATAGGTTTTCTACTGATCGAATACTCATATTATCTATAGCTTCTAATGACGAAGCCGCACAGTGAGATCCCAATACAATATTGTCCAGTTCTAAAAAGCGCTTATCTCTTGGTGGTTCTTCCTCAAAGACATCAATACCGGCTCCATAAATTTTTTCATTTGTTAAAGCATCGTATAATGCATTTTCATCAATGATACCGCCTCGAGCAGTATTGATAATAACAGCCCTTTCTTTCATTTTCTCAAAGGCTTCATAACTGAATAAATTTTTCGTAGATTCCAGTAAAGGCAAGTGAATGGTAATATAATCCGATTCTTTTATTAATGGTTCCAGCTCAACATATTGAATATCATTTGCCTTAGCGTATGCTTCATCTTTGACTACATCGTAAGCTAGGATAGTCATGTTAAAACCTTTTGCCCTATTTGCCATGCCTTTTCCGATTTCACCCAGGCCTACTATACCAATGGTTTTATTAAATACTTCTAAGCTTTTTATTTTCTTCCAATTATTTTTCCTGCATTCTCTGTCAATTAAAACAACTTTTCTTGACACAGCCAGCATTAAGGCAAAGGCATAATCAGCTACTGCATCGCTGTTTCCATTTTTAACATTGAATACTTTGATGTTTTTTTCTTTTGCATATTCCAAATCAACATTGTCTAATCCAACGCCATATTTAGATATAACTTTTAGCTTCTTTGCAGCTTTTAAAACACTTTTATTTAAAGGGTCAACACCAATAATTACACCGTCAGCGTCTGCTATCAAATCTTCCATCTCTTCTTCTGTCAGTATTCTACCGTATGGATTTTTGATAATGGTCCATCCATTTTCTTTAAGCATTTCAAAAGGAACTTTACTGTTTTGCCCAAAAGAACGTGGTGTAATTAATACTTTCATAGGTCTCCCCCTAAATTTCATTATTTCTGTTTAAAGTAATGGGAATAGCTGTTTTTTATTTCGATGAGGTCTATTAACATCTTGTCTAAGTGCTCTTCAGTGTGTTGTACAGCTTTTTCGGCATCTCCTGCTTTTAAAGCTTCGTAAATATTTTCATGATGAACGATGACTTTATTCCAGTTAACATCCTCTAAATAACTTAACATCCTAATCTGTTTGTATTGTGTCCCGGTTAAGTTAATAATGTTGCTGGTTCTTTCTTTATTAACAGATAAGAATATCTGTCTGTGAAATTCTTCATCCAAATCATAAAAGACCTCGTAAGCTTTTGTCTTGACAGATTCTTTCTGTTTATCAAGGATTTCTTTTAGTTTCTCAAGATACGCTTCACTTATTTCCTTAGCAGCCAGTCTTATTACAGCTATTTCAAGGGCTTTTCTGATAAATCTGCTCTCTTCTACTTGATCCAGGTCGATATACGAAATAAAAGTACCTTTTTGAGGAATAACTTCCACAATACCCTCTTTAGCAAGCTTTATAAAAGCTTCTCTTACAGGCGTTCTACTAACCCCTAAGGCATCGGAAATCTCTTTTTCACTTATTTTAGTTCCCGGCTTAATATTCCAGCTGATAATATTTTCTCTAATGGTGTCAAAGACATAATCTCCAAATGTCATATTGTCTTTTTTTTCATTAATGGTTAGTTTCAATATTTTTTCTCCTTCACAATTATTCAACAAACCGGACTTTTATTTTTCTATGGTTTCGTCTGCCCATTTGGTATTTGGTATTAATGGGTACCAATCTTTTCTATATGGGTCTCTATCATAGGAATATCCACCTAGTTTTTTATAAAGCTCTGAGTATTTTCCCAGCTTATCATAGTCAATTTCTACACCTAGTCCGGGTTTATTTGGGACAGCGATTTTACCATTGACATATTCCAGCTTTCCTCCAACAATAATGTCGTCTGTGAGATGATGATAATGCGCGTCAATATCAAATGACATATTGCTGATGACCGCTCCAAAATGCAGCATGGTTGCAAGCTGTATCCCCAGTTCACCTGATGAGTGAACGGCTATACCCAGATTAAATGCATCACATATGTTGGCCGCTTTGATACAAGGTCTTATTCCTCCCCAGAATGTTGTATCTAATAGTATAACATCTACTGAGGGGTTTAGTATATTTTCCACCAGCTGTTCGTTATTAGTTATGACTGTATTGGTAGCGATTGGAATGTTAATACGCTCTCGTACTCTTCTCAATCCGTTTAGACCCCATGTTGGGTCTTCCAAGTAATCATTGCTCAAATCTTGAATCGCTATACCAAATTTGATACTTTCTTCTACACTTAAAGCAGCATTGGGATCGAATCTAAATCTATCTCCGGGCAAAGACTCTGCTAATGCTCTAAAACACGCCATCTCATATTTGGGGTTAAATACACCGCCTTTAAGCTTGTGTGAAACAAACCCGTATTTTTCTTTTAGCGATTTTCCATGTTGAACCAGTTGATCAATGGTTCTAACTTCCCCTTCTTTAGAAACTTCATTTGGATATCTAAAGAAAATATAGCTGGCAAAGGGCACTTCATCTCGAAGTTTACCCCCAAGCAGATCATATACCGGCACTCCCAACTTTTTTCCCAATATATCTAAGCATGCAAATTCGATAGCAGCATGCATTTGTGTTCTATTGTTATATAAGCTTGCAGTTGGATTGCAAATTTTATATCTTAATTCTTCTAAGTTAAAAGGATTATGACCCAACAGATATTTCTTTAAACCTTCAAAAGCAGCTTCCGTACTTTCTCCTCCACCACCCATTTCACCGACACCAATAATGCCTTCATCTGTAAATACTTCCACAACGGTTCTTACAAATCTGCCCCAATGCACGCCATTACTATGTCTCAATGGTGCCTCTAACGGCACGGTTACTGTTGTTGCTTTAATATCTGTTATCCTCATGCACATAACTCCTTAGATCATTCTTTTGCATTTATTTTTTACCTACCATACTACCATACTACCATACCAGTTTGTGAATTGTAAATAACTTTCCTAAAAATTCTCAATTATAATTTGTTCAAATTAAGGAAATTTATATTTTTATAACATCATCTGCATAAAAAAAGAAACCCTAACATGAAAATTTAGGATTTCTTAAATAATTTACTTATTTTTATTTATAATCTTTAGGATTCGGAGATTTCACCACGAAGAACTCTAAGATGTCATCGTCAAAATTTTTAACATTCATTTTTACATTATACGGTATATTAAGTATTTCTCCCGATGTATATCTATGAGGTTCTTGCTCATCCAATTGAATGGTCATGGTGCCTCTTATGATAATCATGTAAACATTAGAATTAGAATAATGCTCAGGAAGTCCTGTGTCTTTAGTAAGTATCATGTGATTCAACACAACATTTTCATCGTCTATAATTTTTTCTATAAGCTTTTCCTCTGGTTTAGTGAATTTATAAGTTTTTTCTAACATTGGTTTGCAGCCTCCTTAAAATGATTATTAACCGTATATTACAATTAATAATCATTTTTTTCTGTTGCCATGGCTACTTTTTTTATTGCTGCTACAGGATTGATTCAATCTTTAACTTCATCCATTCCTAAAGATGCGTTATACGAACTTCTAACAAACGGGCCGGAAGCTACATATTTAAAACCCTTTTCAAGGGCAGATTTTCTATACGCTTCAAATTTATCCGGATGGACATATTCTTTTAATTCAATATGGTCTTGAGATGGCCTTAGGTATTGTCCAATAGTAAGAATATCACATTGAATCTCTCTTAAGTCATCCATCACTTGATACAACGCTTCATCGGTTTCACCCAATCCAACCATAACACCGGACTTAGTAAAAATCGAATCATCTAATTTTTTGACTCTCTTGAGCAGTTCCAAAGAACGATGATAATTGGCTTGAGGTCTTACCGCTTTATAAAGTTCAGGAACCGTTTCCAGGTTATGGTTCAGAATATTAGGTTTCGCTTTTACAATGGTTTTCAGGGCATCCCAATCACCTTGCAAATCTGGAATCAGCAGTTCTATTGTAGATAAAGGATTTTGTTTTCTTATCTCATATGTGGTTTTAGCAAAGTGTTCTGCGCCACCATCGGGAATATCATCTCTTGTCACAGATGTGACTACAATATGCTTTAAGTTAAGTTCTTTGCTTGCTTTTCCAATGTTGATAGGCTCCTGTGGGTCAAGCTTTTGCGGCAATCCCTTTGAGACAGCACAAAATCTGCATTGACGTGTGCACACATCTCCCATTATCATAAAGGTTGCCGTTCTATTACCAAAGCATTCACCAATATTGGGACATTCGGCCCCTTCACATACCGTATGAAGGTTCAAGTTCCTGAGCAGCTTTGCAGTTTCTTCAATATTTTCTATGTTTTTGATTCTTTTTTTAAGCCATTCCGGTTTTTTTATATTTTCAGTCACAAAATCACATCCTATTCCAATATACTTATATCTATAGTTTCAAGTTTTATATGAAAGACTTTTTCAAAATTTTGTACCAGCTGTCTTTTCACCTTATTGATCTCAACAGAGTCAGTATAATCCTCAAGAGATGAGATACCATACTGTGTGATACCACATGGGTTAATCATATTAAAATATGCTTTGTCCACGTTCACATTAAATGATAGTCCATGAAAGGTAACCCATCTTTTAAGATGTACCCCTAACGCAGAAATCTTTAAACCATCTATCCATACGCCTCTGTATTCCGACTTTCTTGATCCGGCTATGCCGTAAG
>JANQMT010000037.1:0-25224 GCA_028279945.1 Clostridia bacterium | reverse complement strand
ATGCTTTGATTCCGGCTGAGGTTACCGGCATTTTGACTTGCATGTTCTTAGCTAATTGACTGAAATAAATCGCTTGATCGGCTAATTTTTGAGCATTGTTAAAGTATTTGGTATTGGTTTGTATGGAGATTCTTCCGGTTCCTTTAGCCGGATCAAATACCGGCTCTAACAGCTTTGCACCGTCTATTGCCATTCGTTCAATGACCATCCAAGCAATCTCGTCCTCTGATGAAGTTGGATTATCTTTTACCAATTCTGTGATATATGCTCTGTAGTTATCCAATTCTTTGTCCAATACGTTTTTTACGATTACAGGATTAGTGGTTGCGCCTACTGCGCCTCTTTCGATGGCATATTTCAGCTCACTTATGGAACAAGAGTCATTCCAATATTTAGTTTGCTCAAATTGTTGAGTCATTTCAAATAATTTATCCATCTTCATAACTCCTTATATTATTAAAAATATTTTAACTGCCCTGCCAAAGATGATTTGCTTTCTTTAAGATTATACTAATATATTAATATATATGTGTCAAGCGTTTTTAACATATATCTGTCTAGTATTAATTTGAAGAAAATAGAAGACAAAATATTTCGCAATTGAATGCAGGTGTATAGATATTCGTTTCTTGTATTCATTTGGTTAGAAAATTTAGGTGGTAGATTAGCTATAAAAGTCGTGCACAAACAGGACGTTTGTGAGCAGGTCTAAGCCAAGGACGGCGATTTCCTGCGGTTAGACTTTTATAGTTAAGCTGCCATCAAATTTTCTCCAAATGAATGCACAAACGAATATTTATACACCTGCATTCAATTTGTCTACAACCTATAAGAGAAAGAGAGTTCTGCCTTTTTCTTTATTCTTCTACATCAACTACTACAAAGGGCTGCAATTGGAAAGGCTTTGGTGCTATATTACGATCCTTCCACATATAGAACCATCTTTCAAGAGAATAATAATAGTATCCATCCTGCCAATGATCCGATGTATCGTATGGGTCTGCAAAGATGAGTATGTCATCTCCTATTCCCGGTGTTCCATTGTTATCATAACCAATAATAACCTGCCAATGACCATCCCAGTCTACCCATTCAACCATAATGGGTCGATTGGCTTCCAAATGCCCTTTTATCCATTTTACAAAATATGAGTCTGCTGCGTCTTCTACCCAATTTTCGCTAGCATCATCATTGTCTGTCGTATAAAGAGCATTTGCAGAAAAAGTTGGCGGCAGATTGCCTCTATCTGCTTCAACATATGCCCCATCATCTTCTGCAATAAGGTCATCTTCTGTATAATCTGCTTTATAGCTGGACTCAATAACTTTTACGCCTTCAAACTCGTCAAAAAATTGAATCATGTCGTCAACAGATGTGCCATATTCTCCTACGTTATTAGCACTTCCCGGTTCTGATCCTTCGGTTTCTAAATCTCTATGGCATCCTGATGTCACAGCAATATCCCATTCTGTTATATCATTAAAGCCAAAGTGATTCAAAACCATCAGTATAGAGCAACTTCCACATGACCATTCAGTTGTTTGATTATAAGTTTCAAATTTTTCAAGGATTGTTAATTCATCATCTGATGTCATACGATAGAAATCAGGATTTACATAGTATTTTGAGTTAGGATTATCCCCTGTATTGTCATAGCT
This sequence comes from Clostridia bacterium, assembly GCA_028279945.1. GTDB lineage: Bacteria > Bacillota > Clostridia > Peptostreptococcales > JAAYPU01 > JAKSCF01. Next base: position 23,566 of record JANQMT010000037.1, on the reverse strand, counting down.
GTCTGAGCCGCCCCATTCGTCAAGGTCTGCATTAGCAGTAATAAATTCAGGCTTTAGCTTTTCAGCGTCTTCCACTTCTGGTTCTACAGCAGGTTCTGCCGCTTCTTCCGGTTCAGCAGCAGGTGTACATCCTATAAATGCTGCCAACACCATCAACAATACCAGCAAAATACATAAACCTTTTTTCATTAATATAACCTCCCCTAATAATTTGGTTAAAGAGAAGTATATCAAAAATTCAGAAAATTGTGAATGTAATTTTCTTCCATTTACTCCCAATTTATTGGATTTATTTTCCTAGGGGCAAGGCGTCTATATTGAAATTTAGAATATCCCAACATGATAACACCACATATTTTATGGTCATTTTTTATTTTTAAATACTTTCTTATTTTATTGGATTGTTGGGTAATCATTTTTAAGTATCCGCCCCAGCATGCACCAATATGATACGCTTGAGCCGCTAATTCAATAGTAGACAAAGCAATAATTCCATCTTCTATATAAGTCGTCTCGGTGTTATTTTCCGCATGAGCAAAAATGAGATGAGGTGCTCCGCATGTGATCAAATTATTGTCTCTTCTCATTTCAGGAATCAATTCAGTATATTTATTATTTTCTTTTACCCATTCCAAACATAAATCAGTCAGATGGTCAGTGGTTTCTTTTCCACTTACTATGGTGAAATGTACGGGCCGAGCATTACTGCCGCTGGGTGTATATTGTGTCAATGCCAATAAAGATTCTAAAGTCTCTTTGGGAACCAAATCTTCTTTATAATGACGTATGGACCGTCGTTGTTTTATAAGGGCTTCAAGTTCTTTTGCATTAATACCAATACTATTATTGGTGTTTTTATTTGACACTTCCCCTTTAAACTTCAATGCCCCTGTTGGACATATTGAGAAGCAATGCCCGCAATCAATGCAAAATGGTTCTGCCCTTTTAGCTAAATAGGGAAATCCATCTTCATCTTTTCTGATTATTTTACTTGGACAGTCATTCATGCAAAGCTGACATGTTGTACATTTATCTTTTAATACTTCTATCATTTATTTCTCCTTTTATGACCTAACATTAAGCCCTAACACAGAATCTTTGATTCTGATGCAGGTCTGATACAGAAACTCTAATAATCTCTGATTTTAGTAGAGTTTTTCAGTTTCAATTTAAAATTGCGTCGTAGGTCAAACGCACCGAAACAGAATCATATGGCTTTTATTATATCATACATGTAAAAATTTTTAGTTGATTATAAATGGCTTTAGACTTTATTAAGAATTCGCACATACTAAAAGACACACCATGCGCTTTTAATAGACCGGCACAAAAATGATTTTTTTGTGCCGTTCTTTTTTATTTCTCAAAAAAATTTTCATTATCTCTTTAGGCGGTGATATTTATATCCTAATAGTTAATAAACTAAAATAAAAGGAGGAGAGATTTTGAAAAAATTTATGGGTATTGCTTTGATTTTAATTCTTTTGCTTGGACTTGTTACGGGTTGTGGTTCTCAAGAAGAAGAAGTAACTGCTGAAGTTGCTGATTTGGTTCTTACTAACGGTGTTATCTACACGGTTGATGCTGAAAAAACAGTAGCAGAAGCCGTTGCTGTACAAAACAACAAAATCATTTATGTTGGTGATCAAGCAGGCGCCGAGGCTTATATAGAGCAAGATACCAATGTCATTGATTTAAATGGTGGACTTGTTTTACCGGGATTTGTTGATTCTCATATGCATCCCGTAATGAGCGCAGTGATCTACTTATACGAAGTAAGTTTATACGATGTATTCTCTGCAGAAGAATATCTTGAAAAGATAAAAACTTTTGCAGAAGAAAATCCTCATCTGGAAGTCATTCAAGGTGCGGGTTATATGCGTTCTGAATTTGATGAAGTAGGTCCAAGAAAAGAATGGTTAGATGAGATTGATTCAGAAAGACCAATTATTATCACTTCAGTAGATGGCCATTCTACATGGGCAAATTCCAAAGCTTTGGAACTTGCAGGCATTACTAAAGATACACCCGATCCGGAAGGCGGCGTCATAAAAAAAGACCCTGCTACAGGAGAACCTTCCGGGCTTCTTCAAGAATCTGCTATGGGATTAGTCTACGGACTGAAACAAGAATATTCAAAAGAGCAATATAAAGAATCTCTTTTGTGGTTACAAGAATGGTTTAACAGTATAGGCGTTACACATGCATTTGATGCATGGGTAGACCTTGATAATCCTAACCAATATGAAGCTTATCAAGAATTAGCAGAAGAAGGACTCTTAACCATAAGGTATAAAGGCGGCTGGCTTTTAGATCCTAAAATGGGGGATGAAATGGATGCATATATTGAAAAAGGTATGCAGCTTTCTAAAAACTATACGACACCATTTTTCCAAATGAATACTTTTAAATTCTTCGGTGATCAAGTTATAGAAGAAGAAACAGGTTATATGCTTGAACCCTATTCCCATAGAGATGATGATTGGTATGGCATCAAAGTTTGGGATGACGAAGTTATGAAACATGCCTATCAAAAGATAGATGAAGCCGGATTCCAAATTCACATGCACCAGATCGGAGATGCTGCAGCAAAATATGCGCTGGATGCACTTGAATATGTAAGAGATACCAATGGTGAAAGAGATTCTCGTCACACATTTGCCCATGTTCAATGTATTCAACCTGAAGATGTTCAAAGAATGGCTGATTTAGGTATGACTGCTGTTACCGCTCCTTATTGGATGGTGGCAGATGATTATTACTATGATTTATATCTTCCTTACCTTGGTGAAGAAAGAGCGCATAATATGTATCCTATGAAAAGCTTATTCGATGCCGGTGTTAATGTAACCGTTCACTCAGATTTCTTTGTAACAGAACCTGATTATATGTGGGTATTCTACAGCTCTTTGACAAGAACGTTACCTCAAAATATATTTGATGCCTGGTTTGAAGGCATCGACCTTACAAGAACAACGGATGTCAATGTTCCTCTTGAAGACTATGTAATAGGTTCTCTCCCTCCGGCATCAGAAAGAGTTTCCTTGGAAGAAGCTATTGAAGCCTCTACCATTAACGGCGCATGGGCTTACTTTGAAGAAGATAATCTTGGCAGTATTGAAGAAGGTAAACTAGCCGATCTGGTTATTTTTGAGAATAATCTTTTTGAAATAGATATTGAAGAATTTCAGAATCAATCTCCTTCTATGACTATTGTAGATGGAAACATTGTATTTGATGCATCCGTATCGGAATAAATAAGTAAGCATTATTCTTTATCATTATTTTGCCTGTATATGGCTGCGGCACGCAAGTCCCCAGAAAGCTGCAGCCATATTTAATGGTCTTATTCGTTTATCCCTATAAGTTCAACCTCTGATAAAGCCGTTATTTTAGACGTGCTACTCCTGTTTGAACCGCCGCATCATATACAGCTTTAGCTACTGCATCTCCTACTCTTGGGTCGAAAGCAGGCACAATGATATATTCTTCATTCAGCTCTTCTTCATTGATTAATGAAGCGATTGCATAAGCTGCAGCATTTTTCATTTCTTCATTTATGTCGCTGGCTCTAGCATCTAAGGCACCTCTAAAAATACCCGGAAAAGCCAATACATTATTAATTTGATTAGCAAAATCTGATCTTCCGGTTCCGATTACTCTTGCACCTGCTTCTTTTGCAAGGTCGGGAAGAATCTCAGGATCAGGATTTGCCATGGGGAGCACAACCGCATCTTCGTTCATGGAAGCAACCATATCTTTACCGACAATGTCTTTTGCCGATACACCAATAAATACATCTGCACCTTTCATTGCATCTGCAAGACTGCCTTTAATGTTTTCATGGTTGGTCATATCCGCAATCTCTTGATGCACCATATTGCTGTATTGTTCATCTTTATTTAATATGCCCTTACTGCTGCATACCACCATATCTTTAGCACCCATACTGATGAGCATTTTAGTAATTGAATTGCCTGCTGCACCCGCACCGCTCATAACCACTTTAATCTTTTCAAATTTTTTATTAACAATTTTCAATGCGTTGATAAGTCCTGCTGTTACCACTACAGCCGTTCCATGTTGGTCGTCATGAAAGACAGGAATATCTAATTCTTCTTTCAATCTTCTCTCAATCTCAACACATCTTGGAGATGCGATATCCTCAAGATTAATACCGCCAAATCCGGGCTCAATCATTTTGACCGTTTGTACAATGGTATCCACGTCCTTTGAAGGTATACAAATAGGGAATGCATCTACATCGGCAAAAGCTTTAAATAAAACAGCTTTACCTTCCATAACCGGCAGAGATGCTTCAGGTCCAATATCTCCTAATCCTAAAACCGCACTGCCATCTGTAACAACAGCAACCATATTTCCTTTTGAGGTGTATTTATATACATCTTCTTTATTTTTATGTATAACTCTGCAGGGTTCTGCAACACCTGGTGTATACGCCGTTGACATGTCATACTTGTTGTCCACCGACACTCTATTTTTTATTTCAATTTTCCCTTTCCATTTCTCATGTAAGTCTAAAGCTTCCTTTTGAATACTCATTTTTCATCAATCCTTTCTGAAACAATTATCATACTATCATTTTACCTATAATTTTTCTATATTAATATCCAAAAATCGCTAAAAAAAATAAGGATTGATTGTTCGCAATCAATCCTTATTCATCATAAGGGAGAAAAATTAGAAATCATAATCGCCCATATTCTCAGTGGTAACATCAATCCAAGCTTTTCCATAGATTACTTTGCCATCTACAACTACGCTGTCATATCCCGTAACACCAAGATCGTCTCCTGTACTGATTTTTTCGCCATTGGCTACTTTTTCAGCAACACTCATCATTGCATAGCCTGCATCTGCAGGGTCCCAGAAACTGATAAGATTTATAGAGCCATTTTCTAAATACTTTTGAGAAATCGATACCAAACTTGTACCTACAACTGAAATTTGCTCTACCTTATTAGCTTCTTCTATTGCCAAAGCTGCACCTGCTACATCCGTTGCCGCACTACCTATTACACCTTTTATATTTGGATATGTTTTTAATATTTCTCTCATCTTTTCTTGAGCAGTTTGTTGGTCTTCATTGGATTCTATATACTCTGTGACCAAAATCATATTTGGATACTTCTCTAATTGACGCGTCTTTGCGCCATCCGCCCATTCCATGTGAGTTTTAGCCGTTAGTCCTCCAACGAAAATAACATACTCGCCTTCTTCTTCCATAAAACCTGCCAAATGATCCATTAAATGTGCACCATATTCTGTATTATTAAACGCTTCCACATCGTAATCTACATTTTCTTGATTTGAAGCTTCATGACTGATAACTACAATACCTTCCTCTCGAGCTCTTGCTAACACCGGTTCTAAAGCTTCTGGAGAATATGGTACTACAGTTAAGACATCTACACCTTGTGCAATAACATCTTCAATAGATTGAACTTGCAACGCTGCATCTGCTTTTGTCGGACCGGTTTGGAATACTTCGTTTCCCGTATCTTCACTATACCTTTTTAGGCCTTCTTCCATTCTGTTAAACCACTGGATACCTACAAGCTTTGGTACATTTGCCATTGTCAACACATCTGTTTCGCTGCCTTCAGTGCCATCCTCAACAGCAGGCTCTTCTCCTCCTCCGCATGCAACTAAACCACCTATAACTAACACAAAGATTAGTAATAATGATAATAGTTTTTTCATAACTCACCTCTCCTTTTAATTTAATACCATTGTTCGTTAACTTCCTCCCATAGGATATGTATTTAAATCATTTTATTTTATTTTCGATTATTTGTCAATACGTTCTTTTAGTTTCCTTTTTGTAGATAAATGCGGATTTATACGATTTTTTTTGATTATTTGCGTGAAAAGAAAACAAAAGAAACAAAAAGTAAATTTTTCTATTTACTTTTTCCAAAAAGGGATTTATAATTAATAACGAGAAATTAACCAATTTTTTCATAGAAAGAAGGATCTGCAAATGCCTGATAGCATTGTTGAATTAAAAGGAATAAGCAAGTCATTTTATGGCGCACAAGCCCTTAACGACATTAATTTTAATATTGAATGTGGAAAAACCTGTTGTTTGGTTGGTGAAAATGGTTCTGGAAAATCCACTATGATTAAAATCATTGCCGGCGTTTATAAACAAGACAAAGGACAACTTTATATAAACGGTCATCTTATGAGTAAGATGTCTCCTATTAAAGCAATGGAAGAAGGTATCCAAATCATCTTTCAAGATTTTTCACTTTTTCCAAATATGACAGTTGCAGAAAACATCGTATTCAACCATCAACTCACCACAGGAAAACGCCTTTTTAATTGGAAAGCATCTAAAGCAATGGCAAAAGAAACCATGCAACGGTTAAATATTGACATTGATTTAAATGAAAAAGTAGAGAATTTACCGGTAGCAGAAAAACAGCTGGTTGCGATTTGCCGTGCTATTATGCAAAACGCAAAACTCATTATAATGGACGAACCAACTACAGCATTAACCAATAAAGAAATCCAATCTTTATTTAAAGTCATCGATAATCTTAAACAAAACGGCATTTCTATTTTATTTGTGAGCCATAAGCTGGATGAAGTCTTTGCTCTCTCAGATAAAATATATATTCTTCGAAATGGCTGCTTAGTTTCAGAAGGTGATGTCAGCCAGTACAATCACGATAACGTGGTCTATTATATGACAGGAAAAAATATCGTTAGAGAAGGTTATCCATATACCAAATCTGAAAATGCCAAGCTTCTAATGCAGGTAAAAGGACTAACCAAACCGACCTTTTTCGAAGACATAAATTTCCACCTATATTCTGGCGAAATACTGGGAATAACCGGATTGTTAGGCTGCGGCAGAACAGAACTTGCCAAAGCATTATTCGGACTATTCCCTTACGATTCAGGCACCATTAATTTAGATGGCAAAGAAGTTCATATCAAAGATACCCAAGATGCGCTGGACAACAAAATTGCATACGTACCGGAAGACCGTCTAACAGAAGGGTTATTTTTAGAAAGAAGTATCAGCAATAATATCATCACCACTATCATAGAGTCTCTCACCAATAAGTATCATAAATTAAGCAAAACAAAGATCGAAAATGTTGTAGGTGACAGCATTAAAAAGTTGAACATCAAGACTACTTCTGCTGAATTACCCGTAAGAAGTTTATCCGGGGGTAACCAGCAAAGAGTTGTCATCGGCAGATGGCTGGCAACAAAGCCTCAGATCTTAATACTAAATTGTCCAACAGTAGGTGTTGATATCGGATCAAAAGACGAGATACATAAGACCATTAAAGCTTTAGCAAAGGAAAAAATAGGCGTCATCGTTATATCGGATGATGTTCCTGAACTGATGAATATTTGTAATAGAGTCATCATCATGCAAAAAGGTAAGTTTATCAACGAATATCAATGCAAAGACATTGATGAAAATGTTATCGAAAAAGACTTAATCGAAATTCATTGATCAACCCAGATTATTCACGATAACTACAAAATCTAGGTTAAATATTTTAAATGGGAGAATTAGCGATGGTTAAAAGGCTTTTAAAAAACAATGAAGCAATATTATTCTTCATCTTATTAATTCTATCTATCGTATTCGGAATGATTAACCCTACTTTTTTTTCATTGGGCAATGTATTTGATATCACCAAAAATAGTATTGAAATGGGCATATTGTCACTTGGTGTACTTCTCGTACTGATATCAGGGGGGATAGATGTTTCTTTTATGGCGATTTCAGCTTTTGCAATGTATTCCGTCGTCAAGCTGTATATTGCCGTCAATCCCAATGCTAATATTCTACTGCTCTTTCTAACTGCAGCAATCATCGGTGCATTATTAGGACTTTTCAATGCATGGCTTATCCATAGATTCAAACTGTCGGCTTTCATCATCACCCTAGGTACAGCCAATGTTTTCAGAGGTATCTTGCTCTCATTTGTAGGTTCTGACCATATTATCGATATCCCTGGTAGTTTAATAGATTTCTCCAAAATGAACATCATAGAGTATGTCGATCCCCAAGGTGTTACATACGGTTTACATATTTCTGTTATCCTATTAATTATTTTAGCTGTTACGATTCACTTAATATTAAAATACACTACCATGGGCAGAAGTATCTATGCTGTGGGAGGCGATTATATCTCAGCAGAAAGAATTGGTATTCACATAAAAAAAGTACACGTCTTTGTTTATTGCACTGCGGGTCTATTAGCCGGCATTAACGGTATTATCCACTCCTCACTTGTAAGAATGGCAAGCCCTTTTGATTTAGTGGGGGATGAATTAAATGTGATTGCAGCCGTTGTTTTAGGTGGTGCAAGCATAACCGGTGGTAAAGGCAGTGTTTTAGGCACTATATTAGGTGTACTGACCATCGTTACCATTAATAGCAGTTTAATCTTACTTCACGTATCATCTTATTGGCAAAAGGTTGTAACCGGCCTCATTATTATTGGTGCTATTTCCTTACAAGCGTATCAAAATAAGAAGAAAAAAGTTTAAAAGAAATTGAGCTGGAGGATACAATAAATGAATAGTGCATTAAATAGTATGAAAAAAAGCATATTGGAAAACAAAAAAATATTTAGGTTATTATTGATCACTTTAGCAATCTTCACGCTTTTTTCAATAATGAATCCGGATATTTTCTTATCCATAAAAAATTATAAGTCCATATCATTTCAAATTCCTGAATTAGGGCTTTTAGTACTCGCTATTTCTTTAGCTATGATTTCAGGCGGTATAGATTTATCGGTTGTAGGGACTGCAAATCTATCTGCCATCACTGCAGCATTAATATTGACCAACTTATTGCCCGAAGACCCAAGTGTTTTTACACTTTATCTATATATATTTATAGCTATTATCTCCGCTATAATAGTCGGCGGCTTGTGTGGATTAGTCAACGGAATACTGGTAGCTAAATTGAATGTTCCCCCAATATTGGCTACACTAGGTACAATGAGCCTGTACACAGGTATTTCGATTGTCATTACAAAGGGTACTGCCATATATGGTTTTCCAAAACAATTTTTATTCATAGGAAATGGTACTATCGGTAATACCGCCGTACCCTTGATTATCTTTCTCGTTGTCTTGGCAATAGTGGTATATATATTTAAATACATGCCATTTGGCACTAAGCTTTTCTTAGTAGGAACCAATGTAAAAGCAGCAGAGTATGCAGGCTTAAAAAAAGATAAAATCATTTTTTACACTTATTTATTCAGTGGAATCTTGGCCGCTATAGCAGGCATTATTATCATCGCCAAAACCAATTCGGCAAAAGCAGACTTTGGTACATCCTATGTTTTGCAAGCTATCTTAATTGCTATATTGGGCGGCGTCAATCCAGATGGAGGCGAAGGCAAGTTTGTAGGCATACTATTGGGTCTGCTCTCTGTTCAGTTCTTATCCAGTGGATTAAACATGCTAAGAATCAACGTATACCTCAAAGAGCTGGCATGGGGCGTTTTGCTGATATCCGTCATGATTCTAAATTATTTTGATGAAAGAAAAAACACATAAATATTGGAGGAAAAAAATGTTTCAAATTGAAAGAGCTGAAAAAATACTGGATTATATTAACGAACACAAGAAGGTTCACGTCATTGAGTTAAGTGAAATATTCAATGTTTCAAAAGTAACGATACGAAGGGATTTAGAAGATCTGGCTCAAAAAGGTCTTATTGTAAAAACCCACGGAGGTGCAGTATCAATCGAAAATAGATTTTCTTATGAAATCCCCACAGAAGCAAAAGAAAATCTCAATGTTTCAGCTAAAAAAATCATCGGAAAGAAGGCCGCCACCCTCATTAATGACAATGATATCATCTTACTGGATGCCGGTACAACAACGCTGGAAGTTGCTAAAAACATTACTCAAAGTAATATTACAGTCATTACCCATGATATAAAAATTGCTAATGAATTGGCACACAAAAAGAACATTAACCTCATCGTCACCGGAGGTAGTCTATTAAATACCGATACCTATACTTTGGTAGGTAATCGTTGTGAAAAATTCATCAGAAGCTTAAAGGTCAATAAAACTTTCCTTGGATGTGATGCCTTAGACATAGAATCAGGACTTTCTAATCGTTCAATAGAAGAAATTGAAATCAAAAAAGCGATGATGGACTCGGCACAACAATCCATATTGGTTACAGACAGCGAAAAATTCGGTAAACGTGTATTCTGTCATCTATGTCAGATTAGTGATATCAAAACGATTGTCACTGAAAAGATTTCTGAGCAGTACATGGGTGCACTAAATGAATACGGTGTAGAAATCATAATCGCTGATACTAACAAACAGGAGGAGTGAAAATGAAGGAACTGGAGCAATGGATTCAAGATATGACCCTAATTCCGGCATTATCCGGTTACGAAAATAAGATGGCGGATTATTTAACTAAAGAGATACAGCCATTTACGAACTCTGTTGAAATAGACCCAATAGGCAACGTCATTGCTAGAATCGATGGAAGAGAAAAAAACAGTCCTAAAGTCATGATTTTTGCACATATGGATCAATTGGGATTGGTGGTCAGAAAAATTGATGATAATGGTTTTATTCAATTCGAACGCCTTGGAGGTGTTCCTGAAAAGGTACTGCCAGGCCTGAAGGTTCAAGTAAAAACAGAAGATGATGAATATATACCAGGTGTTATCGGAAACAAATCCCATCATATCACACCACCCAACGAGAAAACCCAAGTAATCCCTTACCTTGACCTCTACATTGACTTGGGTGCAAATAGTAAAGAAGAAGTCCAAAACCTGGGTATTGACGTGGGGTGTCCCATTATCTATGAACCCAGTTTCCAAAAGCTTGCTAACAACAAAGTGGCAGCAACATCTATCGACAACCGAGGCGGATGTGCTTGTCTACTAAGCATAGCAAAAGCTTTAAAAAGCAACCAGACTGATGCAACTGTCTATCTGGTGGGCACTGTTTTAGAAGAATACAATTTACGAGGGGCTATGATCGCAGCAAGGAAAATTTCACCTGATCTTGCAATATGTATCGATGTGTGTCCTTCCGGTGACACACCTGACACAAAAGATCGATCGGATATCCGGCTTGGGCGCGGGCCTATTATATCCATGTACTCTTTTCATGGCAGAGGCACATTAAACGGTACTATTCCTCATCCCAAGCTTGTAAAACACATTGCCGATACAGCAAAGCAAGCCGGTATAAACATTCAAAAAAGTGCACTAACGGGAATATTAACCGATTTGTCTTACGTTCAGCTTGAATTAGGAAGTATTCCAAGTATAGACTTGGCTTTTGCTGCAAGATACACACATTCTCCGGTGGAAGTATGTGATTTAGGGGACATAGCTTCTCTTTGTGATTTGTTATCACAATTTATTAATCAGATCAATTCATCTATAAATTTAAAAAGATGGGAATGATTAAAGGATGTCTAAATATTTAATGGGCATAGATATTGGTACCTACTCATCAAAAGGTGTACTTGTAGATGCACATGGTCATATTGCAGCTGAAAGCACAAAAGAACATGACCTTATTATTCCAAAATCAGGTTGGGCAGAACATGATGCTGAAAAAACCTGGTGGGGTGACTTATGTTCTATCTCTAAAGATTTAATCCAACAATCCAACTTAGATCCAAATCAAATAGCAGCTGTAGGATGCAGTGCTATTGGACCCGATTTGTTAGCTGTAGATCAAAACTGCAATCCTTTACATAATGCCATTTTATATGGTATAGACACACGCTCAAAAGAAGAAATATGTGAATTGGAAAATAGTATTGGCACAGAAAATGTGTTTTCAAAATGTGCCAATCCACTTTCAACTCAGGCAGTGGGCCCTAAAATTTTATGGCTTAAAAAAAACAAGCCCCACATATACAAAGACGCTCATAAATTTGTTACAGGTACAACTTATTTGGTTGCAAAACTTACCGGCCGGTACGTTATTGATCATTACAGCGCTTCTACTTTTACACCTTTATATGATTTTGATGCCAATCAATGGAACCATTCATTGTGCCAAGGCATTGTAGAAGTCAATCGATTACCTAAAATTATGTGGTCATCTGAAATAGCAGGCACCATTTCAAAGGAAGCCCATAGTGAGACAGAATTAGCTGTAGGAACACCTGTTATTTGCGGTACTATTGATGCAGCAGCCGAAGCCATCAGCGCAGGGGTAACAGAACCGGGGAATTTGATGTTAATGTACGGCACAACCATGTTTTTAATTAATGTGACAGCCGCTCCTAAAAAAGATGCTCGCTTATGGGCAGCCCCTTTCCTTTTCCCTAACACCTATGCGGTGATGGGCGGTATGGCTACTACAGGTGCTTTAACCGTATGGTTCAAAGAAAACTTTGCTAAAGAACTCATTGCAAAAGAAAAAACTACCGCCCAAAGCGCTTTTAAAGTCTTAGCAGAAAATATTAAGGATATACCTCCAGGCTCAAAAGGATTGGTCGTACTGCCTTATTTCAGCGGTGAAAGAACACCTATTAACAACCCTGATGCCAAAGGCATTATTTTCGGGCTTGATTTAACCCATTCCAGGGAGCATATATATAAAGCCATTTTAGAGAGTGTTGGCTATGGTATATCTCAGCATTTTGATGTTTTCAATGAGATGGATGCCTACCCAAATAAAACGGTAGCCGTTGGAGGAGGGACAAAAAATAAAGAATGGCTGCAAATTGTAAGTGATATCGGAGGATTTGAACAATACGTACCAAAGACAACAATTGGTGCAGCTTATGGGGATGCATATTTGGCTGCAATGGGTATAGGTCTATACCACTCTTACAAAGATATCAGCCAATGGGTACAGTATGATAGTCAAATACAACCTAATCCAAACCACAATAAAATCTATAAATCTTATCAAGAAAAATATTATAGATTGTACAACAGCACTAAGGAATTATTATAAGCAGATTTTTGAAAGGACGTGAATCAATGAGTTGGTTACAAGATGTTATCGGTACAGAAAAAGCAATTATAGCAATGTGTCATTTTTTGCCATTACCTGGTGATCCCAATTATGATTCCCAGAAAGGTATGAAATATGTCATTGAGATGGCAAAAACCGATTTAGAAAGCTTACAAGAAGGCGGTGTAGATGCTGTTATGTTTTCAAATGAATTCAGCCTTCCTTACTTAACGGATGTTAACACCGAAACCGTTGCAGCAATGGCAAGAATCATAGGAGAGCTTCAACCCAGTATCGGAATCCCTTATGGCGTTAATGTTCTTTGGGATGCTAAGAAAAGTTTAGACTTAGCCGTAGCAACAGATGCTAAATTTGTTAGAGAAATATTTACCGGCGTTTATGCCAGTGACTTTGGGCTATGGAATACAAATGTAGGAGAAACGGTTCGACATCAGCACCATATCGGCGCTTCCGACGTAAAACTACTATTTAATATTGTCCCTGAAGCTGCACAATACATGGCTGATAGAGACGTTGCCAGCATTGCAAAGTCCACTGTCTTTAACAACAGGCCTGATGCACTATGCGTTTCTGGAATTATAGCCGGAGCTCAAGCCGATTCTACTACATTAAAAATTGTAAAGGACACCGTACCGGATACTGTTGTTTTTGCAAACACAGGTGCCAATAAAAATAACGTACAAGAACAATTAACCATTGCAGATGGGTGCGTAGTCGGTACAACTTTTAAATATGAGGGAAAATTCGAAAATCACGTTGATAAAAAACGGGTCAAAGAATTTATGGATGTTGTTAAAAGCTTTAGGGCATAGCATAAAGGCAAATCACTAAAATAGTAGATTTGCCTTTTTAATATCATTTTTATGATTACTTATGTTTTAAATAGTTATCTATAGCTTCTGCTGCATGTCTTCCATCTGAAATAGCTTTACATACCAAAGACTGCCCGGTTCTCATGTCTCCTGCCGCAAATACGCCTTCAATATTTGTCATATATTTTTGGTTGGTCTTAACATTCCCGCGCTCATCCAATTCAATGTCAAATCTTTTGATCATTTGATGCTGTTCAGGATGCAAAAACCCCATGGCAAACAATACAATATCCGCGTCCAGTTCAAACTCACTGCCTTCTATTTCTTGCATAGAGCGTCTGCCTTTTTCATCCTCAGTCCATTCCAGCTTAACACAATGAACTTTTTTAACCTGCCCGTTTTCTCCGGAAAAATATTTTGTTCCAATACTCCAATCCCTTTCGCCGCCCTCTTCATGAGCAGTATTGCTTCTTAAAATCATTGGCCATGAGGGCCAAGGCATTTTTTCAGTCCTTTTGGTTGGAGGCTTTGGCATCATTTCCAATTGATAAATATTTTTTGCCCCTTGGCGGACAGCAACACCCAAGCAGTCTGCACCGGTGTCTCCACCACCAATAATCACAACGTTTTTACCTTTTGCATCAATGCGTTCTTCGTTAATTTCTTTTCCTTTATTAATAAAGTTTTGCTGAGATAAGTAATCCATAGCAAAATGAATACCTTTTAACATTCTCCCTTTAACATCTAAGTCTCTTGGAACCGTAGACCCTCCTGCTAAGCAAACCGCGTCGAATTTCTCCCTTACTTCATGAACCGAGATATCTTCACCAACATTTGTATTGGTCTTAAACTTGATGCCTTCATCCTTTAATTGGTCAATTCTTCTCTTGATAACATACTTTTCAAGCTTATAATCCGGAATGCCGATTGCTAAAATACCACCTATTTCTTCTGCTCTTTCAAATACGGTTACATCATGACCTGCCCTTGCAAGTATTTGTGCTGCAGCAAGTCCAGATGGACCGGAGCCGATTACAGCAACCTTGTATCCTGTTTTAATTAATGGTAAAAGCGGTTTAATCCAGCCTTCTTTAAAACCTTTTTCTACTACGCTTAATTCAATTTCTTTACTTATATTAGGATCATCGTTAATCGACAATGTACACGAAGCCTCACATAAAGCCGGACATAATCTCCCTGTAAATTCCGGAAAATTATTTTTGCTTTGAAGAATATCCAGAGCCCTTTTCCATTGTCCCTTTGAAACTAAGTAACTTATATCCGGTATCTCATTTCCTAAAGGACAAGCATGATTGCAATAGGCAATGCCACAATCCATACAACGGGAAGCTTGTTTCTTAATGTCTTCTTCGGGTTGAGGCACATAAAACTCTTTGTAATTCTTAATTCTTTCATCTACAGATATTTTTTTTGCATTCTCTCTTTTATATTTTAAAAAGCCGTCTCTCTTCTCCATTAATTTTCACCCCTTTCAGCTTGATTAGCCCCTTCAATAATTGCTTTATACTGAGGATTTATCACTTTAATGAATCGATGTTGATAATGCTCCCAATGGTCAAGAATCATTTTACCTTTTGGACTGTTTGTATATACTACGTGTTTTCCTATAAGCTCTTTAAGCATCCTAATATCCTCTTCAGAAAGAATATCGGTACCCACCATTTCAAAATTACATTTTGCTGAAAATATATCCGGGTCATCCAGTACATAAGCAATACCACCACTCATACCGGCAGCAAAGTTTATACCTGTCTCACCTAAGACCACCACGCGACCTCCTGTCATGTATTCACAGCCATGATCGCCTACACCCTCTATTACTGCTGTTGCACCACTATTTCTCACTGCAAATCTTTCTCCTGCTTTTCCTGCGATGTATACTTCTCCTGAAGTTGCACCATATAGCAACGTGTTGCCTACAATGATATTTTTATGGTGGGTAAGCGTGGATTTTGGATGGGTTGTAACGATTATTTTACCACCGGATAAAGATTTCCCTAAGTAATCATTGGCATCACCAAAAAGCCTTAATGTAATACCCGGTGCTAAAAATGCTCCAAAGCTTTGTCCGGCAGTTCCCATATAACTAAAATCTATGGTATCTTCTGCCAAACCTCTTTTACCATATCGCATACTGACTTCTCCGGAAAGCATTGCGCCAACTGTACGATCTACATTGTTGATCTTAAAGGTCTCACTCACAGGCTCACCTTTTTTCAAAGCAGGTTCGGCCATTTCAATCATTTTTCGGTCCATTACTTCTAAAGTAACATCCTCTTGATCTTGAGTTTTTCTCACACCAAAGCGTTCCGGCAATTCCGGATTATATAAAATACCTTCTAAGTCTAGATTTTTAGCTTTCCAGCATTGGTTATTTTCGTTAATTATAAGTTGATCTGTTTTACCGATTAGCTCATCAAAGGATCTAAATCCCAGCTCCGCCATAATCTCTCTAACTTCCATCGCTAAGAAGGTAAAGAAATTAATGATGTGTTCCGGCTTTCCTTGAAAGTTCTTTCTAAGCTCCGGATCTTGCGTTGCCACACCCACAGGACATGTATTGTTATGACACTTTCGCATCATAATACATCCGGATACTACAAGCGGCGCTGTTGCAAAGCCAAATTCTTCTGCACCTAGAAGTGCCCCTATAACAATATCTCTTCCCGTTCTCATTTGGCCGTCTACTTGTATCACAATACGGTTTCTAAGGTTATTTAACCGCAAGGTTTGATGCGTCTCAGAGAGGCCTATTTCCCAAGGTATTCCTGCTGTTTTAACAGAGGTAATAGGAGATGCACCTGTTCCGCCGTCATGTCCACTGATCAAAACCATATCCGCACTGCCTTTTGCTACACCTGCAGCAATGGTTCCAACGCCCACTTCAGATACAAGCTTGACACTTACACGGGCATTTGGGTTAACGTTTTTCAAATCAAATATCAATTGCTCCAAATCTTCTATGGAATAAATGTCGTGATGGGGTGGAGGTGATATCAAGTCGATTCCCGGTAATGAGTGTCTTACCTTTGCAATATCTTTTGTTACTTTCCCCCCGGGTAGATGTCCGCCTTCTCCCGGCTTTGCGCCTTGTGCAATTTTTATTTGCAATTCATCGGCATTCATAACATAATCGATGGTCACGCCAAATCTAGCAGCCGCAATTTGTTTAATGGCACTCCGCTTGAAATCTCCATTCTCACTTTTTATATACCTGGCGTCATCTTCTCCACCTTCACCGGAATTACTTTTTCCTCCAAGTCTATTCATAGCAATTGCCAAGGTTTCATGAACTTCTTTACTCAACGATCCAAATGACATAGCCCCTGTAGCAAATCTTTTAACGATATTAACCACAGGCTCAACCTCATCTATAGATATAGGGTTGCTTTTTTTAAATGATAAAAGCCCTCTAACAGTTTTTAACGCTTTTGTTTGGTTGTCAACTAAAGCAGAATATTCTTTAAAAAGTTCATAATCATTGGTCCTGCATGAATGTTGAAGTTTAGAAATAGTATCCGGATTAAAGAGATGGGTATTGCTGTCTTTTCTGCAGTGAATGCTTCCGCCTATCTCCAGTTCATGTATCCCTATTTTCCTTTCAAATGCACTTTGATGTCTCATCAATGTTTCTTTAGTGATAACATCCAGCTTTACACCTGATAATCGGCAAGGTGTTCCATAAAAATATTCGTTCACCATTTCTTTATCTAATCCAATAATTTCAAAAATTTGTGCCCCATTAAAACTTCTTAAAGTTGCAATCCCCATTTTAGAAGTAATTTTTCTTATGCCATAACCCAAAGCACGAACATAATTCATATTGGCTTGCTTTACAGATGTATTTTCAACATATAATTGTTCTTTAACCATATGATTGATGGTTTCAAAAGCCAGATAAGGATATACGGCTGTTGCCCCATAGCCAAGTAACAATGCCAAGTGGAAAGAGTCTCTTGCTTCGCCTGTTTCAATAATCAAATCCACTTTTGTTCTTAATTTTTTTTGAATCAAATGATTATGAACGGCACTGACTGCCAATATACTTGGAATAGGTGCTTTATATCTATCCACATCTTTATCGCTTAAAATAATAATACGGTATCCGTTTGTAATACTTTCTTCTGCTCTTTTCTTCAGAAGTTCTAATGCATTTTCTAAACCTTTCTCTTGTTGGTCTGCTTCAAAAATAATAGGTATTGTAACACTTCGCAATGTGTCCACATCAACATTTTTTATTTTTTCTATTTTTTCCGTATATAAAATGGGCTGCTCAAGCTCAATATATTTGTTAGGTCTCATATCCCCTATCTTTTTTAATATATTTCCTGATCTCCCGATATATTGATTGAGAGACATGACTTTTTTCTCACGAATTGGATCAATAGGCGGATTGGTTACTTGAGCAAAAAGCTGCCTGAAGTAATCAAACATCAATTCCGGCTTTTCGGACAAAACAGCCAGGGGCACGTCATTACCCATAGAACTAATAGCCTCTTTGCTGTCTTGCATCAAGGGTGAAATAACCCTTTTCAGTTCTTCTTCCGTATAACCAAAAATCTTTTGTTTCTCAATCAGCGCTTCTTTATCCAAATGAATCTCTTTTTTATTTAATTCAACCTGCTGTAAATCAATCTTGTTTGCTGATATCCACTCTCTATACCCTTTATTAGAAAGTGTTTCCTTGATATCTGAATCTTCTTTTATGATTTTCTCCTTTGTATCTACTAAAAGTATTTTTCCGGGACCCAGTTTTCCTTTTTTCTGTATTTGTTCTTCCGGAACTCTGAGGACACCTGATTCAGAAGCCAATACCATCATGCCGTCTTTTGTCACCATGTACCTAACGGGTCTAAGTCCATTTCTGTCAGAAGCCGCACCAATTTTGACACCGTCTGTAAAAATAACGGCAGTTGGGCCGTCCCAAGGCTCCATGATACCTTCATGATATTCATAAAAAGCCTTTAATTCGTCCGGCATATTATGATCATATCGCCAAGCTTCCGGAATCAGCATCTTAATAGCATGTGCCATAGAATAACCGCTTTGTATTAACAATTCAAATGTATTATCCAGGTTACAAGAATCGCTGCTGTCCGGTTGAATAATGGGCAATATTTTTTCAAATTCTTCCCCAAAAATCTTTGAATGCATTTCACCTTCTCTTGCATTCATCCACTTTACATTACCTTTAATGGTATTGATCTCACCATTATGAGCGATATATCGATATGGATGGGCCAATCGCCATGAAGGGAAAGTATTGGTACTATATCTTTGATGTACAACTGCAATAGCACTTTTTAAATTTTCATTTTTTAGTTCAAAATAGAATTCTTCGATTTGATGCGCTAGAAATTGTCCTTTATATACAATGGTTTTTGAAGATAAACTGCATATATAAAATGCCTCCATATAAGGTTTGGAAGCTCTTATAATCTCTTTTTCAACTCTTTTTCTAATCATGTATAATTTCTTTTCAATTTCTGCTTGATCCTCATCGGCTATTCTAATAAATATTTGTTTTATGATAGGCTTAGTATTCAGTGCAGAAAACCCACATGCTTTCTCATTGACCGGAACAATTCGCCAAGCAATCAATTCTTGACCTTCTTCTTTGAGAATCCTTTCAAAAACACCTTCACAATAATATCTGGTATTTGGCTCTTGAGGTAAGAAGACCATACCCACACCATATTGTCCTTCACCCGGAAGCTTAATATCTTCCTTTTCGAGTTCATCTTTTAAAAACTCATGAGGTATCTGTATGGTAATGCCTGCACCATCACCGGTTTCCACATCTGCACCTGTAGCGCCTCTATGCGACAAGTTTTTTAATACCTCCAGACCATTGACTACTATTTCATTAGATTTTATGCCACTAACATTTGCTACTAAGCCAACACCGCAACTGTCCTGTTCATAATCTGGATGATATAGTCCTTGTTCTTCCGGAAATCCATTATTCATTTCCATCAACCTCCTATTGCTCGAACTTTATTTTTATATCAATAATAAATATTCGCAGTTATTGTTTTAACAATCAGTATATTCAAACCACTATTCCCTGTCAAACCTGAAAGCGTTTTCTTAAAAAATAATTTATTTTTTTTTTAGATGGATTATGAAACCGTTTACTTTCAACAGGTTTTTTAGAACTTTACTTTTCCACAGTCATAAATCCCAACTTCTTTTCATAAAAAAAAACGTATATGCTTTTGTTCGCATATACGCGTTTAATATAAGGGTTTGACAACACAATGTTCGTATCATACTTTTTTTCTTATATATTGGTTAGATAAGCTTACGCTTTGCTTGTATATTGCTTTTTATAATTATTCATTGAGATTTTATGAAGGGCATATACAAGAATTCCTAATCCTATTAAACCAGGTATTGTAAGTATAGCGTTTTCTGTAAAACCAGCAATTGCAAACAATATAGCAGCTACAAAAGCAACTGTTAAAGCATAAGGAAATTGTGTTTTAAAATGGTCGATATGATCACATGCTGCTCCCATAGAGGCTAAAATAGTTGTATCGGACAGCGGTGAGCAATGATCACCAAATAATCCACCGCTTATAACTGCAGCTACAGTAACGTATAAAGGAGCGTCCATAGTAAGGGCCATAGGGATAGCTATTGGCATTAATATAGCATACGGACCCCACGATGACCCTGTTGCTAATGACATAGCAGCTGCAATTATAAATACGATTACCGGTAAGAAAGCGGGGTTTAAAAATTCATTTGTAACATCAATGATATAGTTTGCAGTACCCATAGCTTTACAAACACTACCCAAAGACCAAGCAAATATCATGACTACCATTAGGTATACCATACCCTTCATACCATTAAATATATTATCTTGAGCCGCTTTTAAGGTCATAATTCCATTCCTAACAGATAAGAAGATACAAATAATAGCTCCGGTAATAAAACCACTTGCAATACCTAGTCTGATTGTAGTGCCTTCAAGTTTTTCAAATGGAAATCCATTTTTTATAAATATAAAAAACATAACACATAATAAAGCTATCAGAGGCAGAATCATCGTTGAAGCTTTAGCTTCTACCCCCTCAGGAAGTGTTATATCTTCAGTGTTTCTCAAGGGAACTGCACCATCTCTTAGAACTTTACCAAATTCAGCTCTTTTTTGTGCATCAAGCATGGGTCCGTAGTCAAACTGAGTATAGGCTATGTAACCTACCATGGCCAGAGTCAACCAGCTGTAAAATTGAAATGGAACAGCTCTAACAAAGACATCCCAACTGGTCATATCTGTAATAGATAAAGCCTCTAATTCACTATTTATAAGACCCATTATATAAACTCCCCAGCTTATAATTGGGATTAATGCACAAATAGGAGAGGATGTCGCATCAAGTATATAGGCAAATTTTTCTCTTGACACCTTCATTTTATCTCCCATAGACTGAAAAACAGGCCCCACTAATAAGGAATTTGCAGAATCGGAAAACCAAACAAAAATGCCGCCGAACCACATAGATAGTTCCGCTCTTCTTTTTGAACTTATGATCTTTGAAAATTTTTTAGCAAAGGCTATCGTTCCGCCGGATGCACTTATAAGGGAAACAAATGCACCAATAATCAATAAATTTGTTAAAGATTGTGCTTGCCAAGGTTTTGCTATCTCTACGTAAACATAATCTTGAAGTATAGAATAAAAACCTAAAAAGGGATTCCACCCAGATAATACCGTAGCACCAAATAACAATCCACATATTAAAGATAGAATTACATTTTTTGTCCTTACTGCTAGAAGTATGGCTAGAACAGGTGGAACAATAGAAAGTATGCCGTAATGCTCCATAAAAAAACCTCCTTTAAATACATTGTTTAAAATTAAGAAAAATTAAGGCAAATATTTATATAGTCATGATTCACTTAAAAAGGTGTTATACTTCTACTAAAGAACTTTTAGATTTCATATAATAATTTAGAGATGATCTAACCAGTGCCCTTTCAAATAAATCTTCACTATCAATACTGAGAGAATTAAGATCCTTTTCTACTAATATTTTTAGGAAATTGCGAAGCTGTTTTTCATAGGTCATCATAGAATCGACCGGATCAACTCCAGGCCAAGCGTTGCAACTTACAACAACTCTTCTATTTTCTGAGTTTATTCCATGGGGGACTGAGTCATAGAGCTTGTCATTAATTTCTATAATATATTTTTCTAGGTTACCAGTCGGAATACCTTCTATTCCTTTAACTTGTTTTGGAGATATTTGAGTATTATATGGATCAGCGGATAAATCAAGAATTATTGCATGGTCAGGTAAAGCCAATATTAAATTGTTGGGTAGAATTGGCTTCGAAGTATCTAATCTTTTGCTTGCATCTACTAAAATATCAGTATCTTTAAGTATTTCCTTTAGTGCATCCAGGTCTTTGGTAATACTTCTGGGAAGCATTCTAATCATCACTCCGGAAACATTACTATCTAAAAATTCTTTATCACTAAACTCTTCAAAGGCTTTCGCACTATTTAAGCCTACACCTCCCATACCTATTATTGTAGCCATTAAAGGTTTTCGGGAAACTAATGAAAAATTTTCAAATCTCTTTTTAAATTCGTAAAAGGCCACCTTTGTACCTGCCCTTGAAGTACCATAATAATTAACTACCATTCGGTTGTTATCATCGTCTTCAATAGAGTCCATGGAAAAGGCTTTAATATCATGTGCTAATAATAATTCATTTCTAGTAGTACGTGTATCGTAATGCAGCATAGAAAAAAGTGCCGAACCTTTTTTCATTAGTTTAAGTTCATTTTCCATAGGCGCCTTTAATACAATTACAATATCTTTTTCTAAGGCTTCTACATGGTTTACAAATTTAATATGCGGATTTTTTTTAAGATAATCTTCATGGGTATATCCTACTCCCTCTCCGTAAGTATTTTCAAGGAAAATTTCTATACCATTATATTTTTGTAAATATTTAAATAGAGAAGGAATAAAATCTCTTTTTTCACCCCTTTCATGAATCATTCTTGGAAAACCTAAAGTCTTTACCCTCATGGATAACACCTCCAAAATGTTAAGAAAATTTCAAAATCCCGTATGCTCTATATTGAGCAATTATAATGCCAAAGTCTTAAGAGGTTGAATTCACTGATTGATTCATTTAAAGAAGTTAAAATAGCAATAAATGTGTTGCAAAAATGAAATATTTGCAGATATGCAATATTGAAGATAAAAGAAATTAAGTATAGAATATTCTATATAATACAAAAACTACTGGAGGATTAATATGAAAGTAAATGATCAATCTACTAAAAAAATATTAGATAAAGTAAAAAATGATAAAGATACGACAAATAACAGCAATGAAATAGCCGAATATATCCTGAATCATTATAAAAAAATTTCTTACATGAATTTAAGTGAAATCGTAACAGATATGGCTGTTGATGAAAAAAATATTCATGATTTTGTAAAAAAGTTAGGATATTTGGACTACAATGATTTTCGTGAAAATTTAAGAACTGCTATAACAGGTGACTTAAAAACGACTGATAGATTTAAAATCTCAGTAGAAATAAGTCCTAAAATAAACAACATATTAAATAGAGTTATAGAAATGGAAAAAAAGAATATAGAAAACCTTTCAAAGAGATATGATGAAAAAAAATTTATGAATTTAGTAGAGGAAGTATATAATGCTCCCGAAATAATTGTAGTAGGAACAAGAACAT
>JANQMT010000064.1:0-25571 GCA_028279945.1 Clostridia bacterium | reverse complement strand
GATATCTTCCAATTACATTTGTATCTATACCGCTCCCTGTAATGTTCTTACCCATTTCATCAACAACCAGTACATCAAATTCATTAAAGTATATCTTTGCCATTTTACTTTTGGCTTCTAACAATAATTTGGGTTCTTCTTGTTCTATCTCTTCTTTTGGCATAGCAATAATTTTATAAGTTTCATCATATGCATTTTCTATTATGCCTACACCAAAAACGATGTTTTTTCTCTCTATCACTACCTTTGCAATCCTACGTATATTCTCTGACATTTCTGCAAATAGATCATGGCAAATAGATGCACCCTGTTGTTTGCCCAGCCCAATTGCAATCATCTTCATTAAGCCGCTTTCATAATCCCCTGTAAACGCAACATGAGACTTTATTCTATTCACAACAACAATTGCATCTGCATCATTTGCAATTTTGTCCATATATACGGGTAGACCATTGGAGGTCTCTCCGATTTTGACTACCTCCATTGAAGAATATATAGGAGCACCTACAGATTCTTCTGTGATTCCCAATCCCTTCAACATTTTTACTTGTCCTTCAGCACTAGCACCACCATGGCTTCCCATGGTAGGTACTATAAATGGCTCTCCACCGGCCATTCTTACATGGTTGACAATTTCTTTTGTAATCAGGGGTATGTTAGCAATTCCTCGGCTGCCTACAGTAATTGCAACCTTTTGGCCTTTTTCAATTTTATATAATAGTTTTGTATTTACCAATTGGTCTGCTATTTCTTTTTCAATATTCTCTATATGCTGTCCTTCAAACTTTTGACGTACTTTTACAACTTTAGGTATAGGCGTACCTTTTAAAAGTTTCTGTATAATCTCCATCTGCTTCCCTCCATAGCTACTGCTTCTATTGAAGAATTTTTAAATGATCCGGCTTACATCATTTTCTCTTGTGTTTTTCCAGCTGCCTTTTTTCTACCGTTATATATAATAACTATAATCGAAATTACAGCAAGAACTAAAAATACAACAGAAATGGGTCTTGTCAAAAAAGGAAGCATACTGCCTCTGCTCATCATTAATCCTCTTCTCAGATTTTTCTCCATAATAGGTCCTAAGATGAGCCCCATTATTACAGGGGGAACAGGAAATTTAAGTTTAATTAAAGCGTAGCCCATTAATCCAAATAAAAGTAGTGAATAAACATCAAATACACGGTTATTCAGTGCAAATGCTCCTACCACACATAATGTCATAATAATAGGGAATAAAATATACTTTGGAATATATAATAATTTTACAAAGACTTTCATTCCGGAAAATTGAAAAATAATCATAATAATGTTTGCTAAGAATAATGCTGCAAATATACTATATATTAAGTCGCCATTCTTCTGAAACAGTAATGGCCCCGGCTGTAATCCATGAATCATCAAACCGCCTAAGAGCATAGCTGTAACCGTATCCCCCGGAATTCCCAATGTAAACAAAGGAATCAAAGCACCGCCTATTGCAGCATTGTTACTTGATTCACTTGCCACAAGGCCTCCCATGTCACCCTTTCCAAAATTCTCAGAGTTTTTCGCCTGACTTTTTGCCGTCCCATACGAGATAATATTGGCAGTGGTCCCGCCTAACCCCGGTAACATACCAATACCTGTTCCAATCATACTGGATCTAAAAAGATTAAATACTTGTCCCAAAAACTCTTTTAAGGAAAAACCAAAGCCCTTAATAGCATAATTATTGACGTTAACCTCTTGACCATCCCCTTGTTTTTTAAGCACTAATCTGCTTTCTGCCGATTTGAACACTTCTGCCACAGCATAAAATCCAATTAATGCAGGCAGCAAACTAAAGCCTGAAGTTAAATCACTGATACCAAATGTAAATCGTTGAGCCGAATCAATAGGTGCCATACCTACCATTCCTATGGTGATTCCAAGTGCCGCACTAATTAAACCTTTTAGTAAAGACCCTTCGGAAAGACCTGCAATCATGGTTAGAGAAAAGATAGCGATTGCAAAATATTCAAAAGCAGAGAACTTCAGCGAAAATTCGGCAAGTGGAGGTGCGACAAATGTTAAAACAAATATACCAATTAAGCCGCCTAAAAACGAGAACACTATTCCGATGCCAAGTGCTTTTCCCGCTTGCCCCTTTTTAGCCATTGGATAACCATCAAAGGCAGTTGTTATTGAAGAGGGGGTTCCCGGCATATTTAATAAAATTGCGGGGATCAATCCTCCGGATATGCCGCCTAAATACAAACCCATTAATAAACTCATACCGTTGATTGGTGAAAGCCCATAAGTTACAGGTAAAAATAAAGCAACTGCCATTGTTGCTGTAAGTCCTGGTATGGAACCGAAAACAATGCCTATAAATACGCCTATAGCAATGAAAAGAATCGTGTGAATGCTCATAATGCCTAAAAAACCATTGATCAGTAATTCTGTCAACCGTATCACCTCTATTTCTAAGATCTTATCAATCTTATGACAGAAAAATTTTAATATTTAAATATGACAGTTTATCCTAATATGCCGCTTGGAAGCATTAAATCAAATCCTTTGACAAATAAGAAATATACACCGACAGGAACAACAATTGAAATGATAATAAATAAAGGTAAATTTCTTTTTTCATTGGGTGACAACAGATTAATGACAACAAATAAATATAATACACTCATTAAAATAAAACCCACTGATTTGAGGAGTATGACATAAATGAATAATGCCCCTATTGATAATAGGACAGATCGTTTATCAATTTTATTTTTCTTTACTTCTTCTGCTGCTTCTTTTGTCATTCTTTTCATTTCTATTTTTGTTGAAACAATAAGTGCAATACTTAGAATTACAAAAATAGCGCCAACCATTCTAGGCAGAAAACCTGCACCAACGCCTGCTTGAGTAGGATTTGGAATACTATAAGAATATATATACATCCCTATACCAAATACTAAAAAGAATAGCCCTGAAAAAAAATCTTTTTTTTCTTTTGTCATAAAATTCCACTCCTTGTTAGAGAAATGTTTTGTGCTAAAAACATATCACCCCAAAGTGATACATTTTTAGCACATAGAACCTACTTTAGTATATCTTTATATTCCATAAACATATTTCTTTGGTCATCCATATAGTTTGCTGCTTCTTCTCCTCTAAGGTAAAATGGTTGTTGATAATATGCTTTTTCTATCTCTTGACGGTAATCTGAAAGATTTGATATTTCTTCAACCGCATCGGCAAACTTGTCAACGATTTCTTGCGGCGTTCCTTTAGGCATTGCAAAGAAATACACTTTAGGCATGTAAATATCATAACCTTGTTCTAAAGCAGTGGGAATATCACTAAAATGTGGGTTTCTTTCATCATTCAATAATGCCAATGCCTTAACATCACCTAAATCTATATAATCTTTCATCGTACCATAAGGATTAGGTATTGCATCTACATGCCCTCCCTTTAATCCTACAAGACGGTCAGATGCCCCTCCTTGATCGACAATCGTTAAATCCGCACCAGCTTTATTTACCATACCGCCAATTACATGAGTGGTTCCGCCTACATCTGCTCCAAAAGTAAGCTCTCCGGCTCTTGATGCCGAATCGTTAATGAAATCTTTTAATGTTTCATATGGCGTATCTCCTTGTACAAAAATTAAATCTCCTGAGTGTTTAGCTCCTATTGCAGCAATTTCAAACGCCTCATCCCAGCTAAAGTCAGTTATTCCGGCTACTTCATTGACGTGTACTGCACTATTCGCAAATAAAACACTGTATCCATTGGGATCACTACCTTTTATATGACGCGTAGCGATTGAACCACTGCTTCCGGTCATATTTGAAACAACTACCGGTACACCTAATATGTCTTCAAGACGTTTTGCATATGCTCGTCCATTGAAATCCGTGTCCCCACCAGCCCCATATGGCACTACAATTTCAATGGTCTTTTCCGGCCAACCAGCCGATTCTTCTCCATTGGTATTTGTGTCTGCATCCTGAGAATTACATCCTGTAAATAACAGCACCACACATAAAGTCATAATTGTAATAACAGTGATAATTTTAGTTCTTTTAAACATTTAAAACCCTCCCAGAATTTTTTAAATATATTTAGTTTTAAGAATTGGGTATTATCCCTGTGCACATGTGCTTATTTATGTTAAATCATTATGATCAAACCGTAACTACTCTATTATTTGATATACTTCTAAGTCCTTTAATATTTGTATCATCTTTTCTTTATTAGGTTCAATAATCCCACCGATAGGACTTAAAGATACTCCCGGATCAATTCCCACTAGTCGGAGTGCTTCTTTCATGACGCCCGGAAAACTGCTCAATGTAAAAGCCATTCTTAATGGTGCCAATTCAAATTGTAGTGTTCTTGCCTTTTTAAGGTCTCCGTCCTTAAAGGCATTATAAATACCGGAAACGATATGGGGTACAATATTTGCTGTTGCAGCTACTGCGCCTGATCCCCCATAGCAAAGAGCGCCATATATTAAAGTATCTTTTCCACAGAATACATTAAATTTTTTATCTTGAGTCCTTCTTATGTATTCCGACATCTTTGTCATATCTCCGCTGCTATCTTTTATTCCTACAATATTTTCAATACCTGCCAGCTTTTCGACAATGTCAGGCGATATATCCACATTGGTTCTACCTACATTGTTATACAGCATCATTGGTAATTTAGTGGCTTTTGCAATTTTTTCAAAATGTTCTTTTAATTCTTGTTGATTGGGTGTAATGAAATATGGCGTTAAGACAGAAACGCCATCTACACCACAACTTTCTGCAAGCTGAACATTTTTTATACAATCTTTTGTTGTTATCTCACTGGCTCCTACATATACAGGAACTCTTCCATCTGCCTGATCTAAGGCTACTTCAAATATTTTTCTTTTTTCTTCTAAGTCAAGGCCGTAAAATTCACCCGTGGTTCCTAAGACAAATAAGCCGTGAACACCCCCGTCAATGGTATAGTCTATTAACTTTCTTAATGATTCTTCTAACAATTTCCCTTTTTCATTTAATGGCGTAATGATGGCAGGCATTACGCCTTCTGGATAAAAGTTCTTCACTTTTCTTCCCCCTATTTTTTTAATTTATATAACGAAGTGCTTTCTTTACTTCACTATAGCTTAATCATATATGGTTGAATTACATTCCCCTTTTATTTCTAGACCTTACATCGGCTTGAGGTTTTACCCCCAAGTCAATGTTTGTCTATATCGATAAAAGGGGAGAAAGAATTAAACTTTGACAAATCTATGGATTTACTACATTAATAGGGTTACCATCTAAAAACTGCTTTAAGTTATCAACCGCTATATCCATAAGTCTTGATCTTGATTCCTTTGGTGCCCACGATATATGAGGTGTGATAAATATGTTTTTTGCTTTAAGGAGCGGATTGCTTTCTAAGATTGGTTCAGCAGAGACAACATCCACACCGGCAGCATATACTTTACCACTGTCTAAAGCTTCAACTAAGTCTTCTTCCACAATAAGAGGTCCTCTTGAAGTATTGATGATGATGACGCCATCCTTCATCTTCTCTATTGAATTCTTATTTATAATCCCCTTAGTGCTTTCAAACAAAGGACAGTGAAGACTGATTACATCTGAATTCTTTAATAATTCATCCAAATCTACATACTTCATTGTGTCACTTTCTAACTCTTTTCTTTGATAGTCATCAAAAGCTAAAACTTTCATCCCAAGGGCTTGAGCTATTCCTCCGACAGCTTGCCCTATTCTTCCATATCCTATGATTCCCATGGTTTTTCCTGAAAGTTCTATTAAAGGATACTTCCAGAAACACCAATCTACATTATTAGTCCATTCGCCATTTTTAACTGCATCGCTATGTACTTCAACATGATGACAAATTGCCATTAGATGTGCGAGTACCATTTGTGCAACGGAGCTTGTTCCATAAGTAGGAATATTGGTTACCTTTATTCCCAGCTTTTTTGCAGCATCAACATCTACCACATTGTATCCGGTAGCCAAG
This sequence comes from Clostridia bacterium, assembly GCA_028279945.1. GTDB lineage: Bacteria > Bacillota > Clostridia > Peptostreptococcales > JAAYPU01 > JAKSCF01. Next base: position 19,568 of record JANQMT010000064.1, on the reverse strand, counting down.
ACTCCAATAAACTTTACATCAGGCAATTGGGAAAGCGTTTCTTTTTTTAACGGTGTCTTATTTGTATAAATGATTTGCGCATCCCCTGCTCGTTCAACAATTTGATTTTCCAGAGTCCTATCATATATTGTTGTTTCTCCGATTTTTTTCAATCCTTCCCAGGATAAGTCTCCGGGGTTCAATGTGTAACCATCTAAAACGACTATTTTCATATTGTTACCCTCCTTTTAATTCTATTGCTGCCTAAGAGCAATGCACGCATTGCACATTCAGCAGTCTGTTCTATTAAAATTGAAGCATTTTTTATCGCTTCATTTAATGTCATAGGCTTGTTTATGATATCCATAATCACATCTACTCCATAAGCATATACAGCTGTTGCGCCTTCACCTACACCACCAACAATAGCTAAGACAGGTACATCATACTTCACGGCTCTTTGTGCTACGCCCACAGGTGCTTTTCCATATATGGATTGACCGTCTATTTGCCCTTCTCCAACTATAACAAGATCTGCATTCACTAAATGTTTATCTATATTTGTTATATCCAATATTTTCTCAATACCGGAATAAAGTTCAGCGTTGCAGAATGTCATTAATCCGGCACCTAGTCCTCCGGCAGCTCCTGCACCTGGAATATCAAATATATCCTTGTTTAGAAATTTTTTAATGATAGAAGCATAATGCCTTAAATTGTAATCCAGCTGTTTCACCATATTGGGCGTTGCACCTTTCTGTGGTCCATATACATATGCAGCACCATTAAAACCGCAAAGTGGATTTGAAACATCTGAGATAACAATAATTTCAGTTTCTCTTAATTTGGGGTGAACACATGAAGTTTCAATTTTATTAAGTTTACATAATTCTCTTCCCCCATGCCCTATTTCTTTTCCATCTTTATCTACAAGAGAGTACCCTAAAGCTTGAGCCATACCGGCGCCACCATCATTTGTAGCACTTCCGCCAATACCTACCAGTATTTTTTTACATCCTCTGTCTATGGCTGCTTTGATTAATTGACCAGTACCGTAAGTAGTGGAAATCATAGGGTCACGCTTACTTTCTTCCACCAATGTAAGCCCAGAAGCCGCAGCCATTTCTATAACAGCTATATCATTATCCAGAATTCCATACTTTGCTTTCACTTTGTTTCCTAAGGGTCCTAAAACTTCTAGTTCATCATATATTCCATTAGTACCAAGCACTAAGGCATCGACAGTCCCTTCTCCACCATCGGCCACAGGAATTTTTATTATGTCTGCATCTTTAATTACTTTTCTTATTCCTTTTTCTATAGCATCAGCAACCTCAAGTGTTGTACAGCTACCTTTATAAGAATCTGAAGCTACGACTATTTTCATATCTTTCCCTCTTTCAAGATCAGCCCTTCCTTTTTGTTTCTATAATATGTAATTAATGTTAATTTTTTCATGTCATGGTGTAAAAAAATAAACAACAAAGGCAGAACAGATATTATGTTGTATTTTTCTTTGTTGATTTAATTTTATGAAAATTTTAAACTTTTTTCTATATTACAGAATACAAATTATTTACTAAAAACCCCCTCATTTTTTGTTATGTATAACAATATGGTTTTTTTATATTCTTCGGTCTGTTAACATAGCCGCTAAATATAATACAACCATATCTTCAATAACTCTTGGGTCATAGCCGGTAAGCTTATTTATTTTATTTAATCTATACTGTAAAGTATTTTTATGCAAAAACAATTCATCCGCGGTTTTACTAATTGAACCGTTATTTTCAAAATATTTTACCAGCATCTCAATACTCTTTCGTTTTTCATCTTTATTAATATTTTTAAATATCTTATTAACAAATTTTTCTTTTGTTGATTTAGGGATATCGTCAAGCAGTAAACCTATATCAAGGTCTTGATATTTTTTAATAAAATTTTTTCTGGATGTTAGCGTTATATTTAATGCTTTTTTTGCCTCAAGATATGAGGTTCTCATTCCTTCTACATTATCGCATACACTACTAATACCAAAACAAATAATAAAATTAAATTTTTTCTTTATATTGTCATGTATGTTTTTTATTAATTTATATACATCATTGAGACTATCACTATCTATAATTAATATATTATTCATCCCGCTTTGAACGATTAGGTTCTGATTATTAAAATCGATATAACTTTTTATATAGTTATGTACTTTTTCGGTGGTGGATGGTGTTATTAATAATTCTTCGGCGTAACCCTCATGTATTCTTGACACGATTATGATTCTAGGTATATCCACTTTGATATTCAGTAAATCAGAACGCATTATTATTGTCTTTTCATCTTCTTTATACATTCTGAACAGGATTTCTTCAATGAATTGTTTTTTGCTTTCTCTTTCTATTTTTTCTTTTTCAGAGATATATGCATCTTTTATTAGTATTTCTGTCATACGTTGAATTATTTTTCCAAACTTCTCAACTTGATCCTTCTTTCCTGTTATTCCAATGACTCCAACTATTTCGTTTTGAAAGTAGACCGGAAGATTAATGCCTTGCCTGGTACCTTCATACTGTTCATCATAACCGATAACAACTTCATTCTCAGTGGCTAAGACTCTTTTAGCGCCCCCATGAAATGTACCAATTCTCATTATGTCCGTGCTGGCAATAATCATGCTATTGGTATCAATATAATTAATATCTTGATTTATGATGTCTTTCATACTTTCTACAATATCCTGTGCTATCGAATCCGATACCTTCAAACTATCACTCCTTTCAAATACAAACAGAACTAACTATCTTTATGGACCTGATATTATCATTGAATATTTTTAAAATTTCTATATGTTTTGATAAAATCCCTTCTTTTTTTACTTTTTTAATATAAAAAACCGATAAAACATCACACTCACTGTTTTATCGGTAATTAAGTATATGATTAAATTACGCCTAACTCCTATGGTCTAAGTCAGTTTTTAAAGCTTGGAAGCAGCCGTCTGGTCCAGAATAATCGTAACATCCGGATGCAATTGCAGAAAACTGGCGGGTATTTGTGTAGTGATTTTCTTGCCGCACATTTCCGCAACTGCCTGAGCTTTGCTTTCCCCCGTGGCTAAAACAACAATCTGTTTGGCGAGTAAAATACTGCGCATTCCCATGGCAATCGCATAACGGTCATCTCCATACTTCATCTTATGCCATTGGATGGGAAGTTCAGAGTTCGGATAAACCATGCCGATGTGGGCGTCTGTCCCAAGTCCGAGAATTTGCATATCCAGCCGTCCTTGTGGAAGACTATTAAATAAGGCTTCGAATTTTACGCATTCATTTTCTATATCCTTTGTCAGTCCATCAGGCAGTCGAAAATTTTCCGGCTTTGCGTCCACGTGCTGCAGCAGGTGATTACGAAAATATTTATAGCAGCTTCCTTCTTCGTCAGGGCCGAATCCAACCAACTCTTCCAGATTGTAAAGCCACGCTTCTGCAAAGGAAAGGCTTCTTTCCTTGTGAAGCTTGACCAGTTCTTTGAACATCCCCACAGGAGTGCTTCCGGCAGTAAGGCCCAGATGGCTGTCTGGTTTCATCACCAATTGAGCCGCGATCAGATCGGCAGCGGCCCGGCTCACCTTGTCATAAGAATCGTAAACATGAATTTTCATATTGTCCTCCTTTTTGTTATTTAAAACATTATATTTCAAGGTTTTTCACTGTTTTTATCAATAAAAAAACAATGACCCTTGTTCCCGAAGATACTTCTTGCCCTCTTTGTGGTGCTCCTCATCATTATTTAAAGTTTTCTTACTACTCATAAAGCTTTAAAAAGGTTACTTATTCACCAAACTTATTCTCTATTAATTTTCGCAAAACATCAAAAGTACTTTTTTCGTCTTCACCATCTACTATTAATTCAATAATAGCCCCACATTCAATGCCCGCTGATAAAACAGAGAGTATGCTTTTTGCATCGTATGATTTTTCTTTATAGACAATTTGCACAAAAGATTTAAATTTCGATGCTGTTTGAACAAATATAGCTGCCGGCCTTGCATGAAGTCCAGTTTTATTGTTTATTACAATTTGTTTTTTAATCATCAGTATCATATTTCTCCTTTTATTACTATAGAATTAACAAGTTTTCTAATATCTGGGTCATTAAGAGGACGAAGTATAGATAATAGCCTATATATTTTTTTCTAACAGTGGAATCACATGTAAAAGCGATTCACACTTTGCATACAATTTTTTTTCTAAGTCTATATCAGGTTCTGTTAAATCTGGAACCATTACTGCAGCAAATCCCCCATTAATTGCAGCAAGAATCCCATTGATGCTATCTTCTAATACCAAACATTCTTGTGGAAGGAGTTCCAGTATTCCAGCTGCTCTATAAAAAATTTCAGGATTTGGTTTGCTTTTTGTTACCATATCTCCACAGACAAATGCATCAAAAAAAGTTGTTAAATCTGCCATTTCTAAAAGCTTCATTGCTTCTCTTGTATTTGTTGATGTCGCCAAGGAAATACCATAATTATTTCCTTTTAAGAATGTCATTAACTCTACTAATCCTTTTTTTATAGGAAGCCCTTTTTCAGCAATTTCCTGATTGACATAATTCAATTTAACATTGCGAAGTTTGAAAAAATCGATATCATCTCCAAAACACTCTCTAAATCTAGCTTCAGCATTTAAAAGGCTTCCTCCTCTTATACTACTTAATAGTTTTTCATTAATATCTAAACCTTTTTCCGCTCCTACTCTTCTCCATGCTCTTGCACTAATGCTTTCTGTATCAAACATTAAACCATCCATGTCAAAAATAATTCCTCGTATCCTCAAACCTGTACCCCCTCCTTTTTTATTTGCATATAATTTAACTATCCCTAATAACCATAGGGTAAGGTAGAGAAATTAATAATGTCATACTCCCTTTTATTGTTACATCTTTACATTTTGCAGGAATTAAAAAACTATCTCCCTTTTGAATGTATCCTTTCCATAAATGATTATTAATGATCCCTCCACCTTTTACACAAGTTACTATTGAAAATCGCTTTTCATCAGATTTTAAAAAATATCGTTCTTGTACATCAATTTCGAATACACTAAAATAATCACATGTTATTAATTGCCTCTCATTATAACCTGTTTTTTCTATGAACGACCCATTTGCTTTAATTGGTTTAAGGTTAAAGTCAGTGACTTCTGAAGCTTGGTATAAATGTAATTCTCTTTTTCGACCATAGTCATAAACACGAAAAGTTGTATCACTGTTTTGTTGAATTTCAACAATAACTAATCCTTTACCTATTGCATGGATTAATCCACTTGGTATAAAAAAGAAATCACCAGGTTTTACTTTAATTTTTTTTAAATATTGTTCTAATTTGCCCTTCTTTGTCATGCTCACAAATTCATCACGATTTATACCATCTTCTATACCGATAATGAGTTCACTATTTTCTTCAGCATCCATTACATACCAACACTCTGTTTTTCCAGGTTCCCCATTTTTTTTTTAAGTTATAAAAGTCATTAGGATGAACCTGAACAGATAAAGGCTGGGATGTATTAATTAATTTAACCAATAACGGAAATTTTCTGTTGTTATACTTTTGATATGACGCCATAACTTTTGTTCCAAGATACTTTTCAGGTTCGTCCTCTATTATTTTGGATAGCTGCTTTCCTTTAAGAGGTCCGTTTGAAATCTCACTTACAGCATTAGGATGACACGCAATGTCCCAAGCCTCACCAATCCTAGTATCAGGCACATCATTCCTAAATTTTGATAAGGCTTTACCTCCCCAAATTTTTTCAAAATATATTGGTTTCATCTTTAATGGATACATTTTAACCTCCTGTATTCGTATACTTATTTCCAATGTTTATATACTTTCAATCCGTCCCACTCCACTTGGTTTGAAGCGATCATATGACAATGACGAAACGTCTACACAGGTTTTTTGTTCTAACACAATTTCACTAACAACCTTACCTACAGCTGGTCCGATAGCAAAACCATGACCGCTGAATCCACACGATAAAACCAACCCTGGCACTTCTGGGTTTTCCTGAATAACCGGAAGACGATCCACGCATGAATCCAGCCAACCCGCCCATTGACGAATGATTTTGGCATCAGCCAGTGCCGGAATACATTTCATAACAGAACGACATTTATCTGGAGATGACACTGTCGTTGATCTGGGTTGCGCATCATAAGTCTTTTCATATCGCTCCAAATTGGTATTACCGCCAAAGATAAAGGAGCCGTGTTTTGTCTGATGACCGTAAAAATTACCGTCTGCTGTAGAAATTCTTTGTTTAAACATCACCGGTTGCACTTCTGTAATAACACATTCATCAATTCTTTTTAAGAATGGTAGATGAATTCCTACTGTCTCGGCGATCCTGCGTGAATTAAAACCTGCTGCCAATACAATTTTATCTGCTTCATAGACATTACCGACTTTTGTAATTACTTTTCTGGCACGTCCTTGGTATTTTTTTATTTCAACTACATCCTCACCCGTAATATAATGAACACCCATCATCCTGGCTTTTCTATAATATGCCAATGTGGTTACCATAGGGTTCGCATATCCATCATCCGGGCACCATGCTGCTTTAGTAACTATAGAAGACACATAAGGACAAATCTGCCTGGCATCATCTCCACTGATAATCGTAGCATTGACACCTGCTGCCTGAGATTTTCTTACGCTGTTTTCTAAATCTTTAATTTGGCAATCTGCGTAAGCCAGATTCAAAATTCCATGTTTTTCATATTCTAAATCTGTATCTAGTTCCTCAGAAAGTGTTGGCCATATATTTTTAATCGCTTCTTCTGCCAAGTCACTTTCCGGGCTTACTCGATTTGATAGACGAACCCCAGCACCATTTCGACTGGAAGCACCATCTCCTACATTTCCTCTTTCCAATACCAGTACTTTAACCCCATGTTTTGCCAGATTGTATGCTGTAGAATTTCCTACAATTCCCGATCCGATTACGATAACATCTGCATAGTTACTCATTGTTTTCTACCTCGTTCCCAAATACTTTAATTTCAATTGGACGAGCCGGACCTCTTGCAGTACATTCTGCCAGATTTGCAGAACGCATACTAAGCTCATCAGCAATAATTCCTTTTACAATCCTCCCACAGGTATTACCCTGGCACAATCCCATACCCACACGGAGATATCGCCTTATTTCCGTCATCGTCAACATGCCTTCATACACAGCTTTGCGAATTTGTCCTTTTGTGATTTCTTCGCATCGACAAACAATTAAATCATCATCCGGTCCTGGAATAAACTTTCCCAGGTCAACATTTCTATCCATATACATACTCATCTTCCTATACCTCCTCTACCTGAAAGAAGCGGGCTTTCATTGACATATCTTTTGGAACTTTAATTGTAAGTAATGCTGTATGATCCATAGCAGGGTTTGTTTTACAGAATACTACCTCAGCCTTACACACTGCTTTACCATCTCTTCCTAATGCTATTCCCTTGGTACCAACCTCTGGATAAGGATAAAATTCATAAGGTATAGTAACCGCAGCATTCTCATCATCGTAATCATCATCTACCAGGAAAATTGCTTGTCCAGGGCAGGCTGCTATACACATACCACATCCCACACAATTAACTTCCGAATTAATTTCCGGAAGTGCTGTAATAGTTTCCCCTACCTGAATACATCCGTGTTTACAAGCGTCCTGACAGGGATTACATGGTATATTCTGGGTGCATTCAATAACCGGATGAATACCCGCTGCTTTCTTCTTCGCTATTCCCGGATACCTTCCTATTTCTTCCTCTCGGATATAGCCTTTTTGCAGCATTGATTTAGAAATAGCAATACCTTCATCTGTGACTGTAAAATCATTTCTACCTTTATTATCTGGACTGAACATACCTTCGTGGAGCTGTTTTAAGGATGCTTTTAATTGAAGTACCATCTTTTCACAGGCTTCATCTGACAAATAGCCCAGATGACTAGCTGCAGCTGTTCCCGCAATTCGTCCTGTTACCATTGCAGAACTTGCTTCTTCAATGCCTGCCACATCACCAGCTGCAAAAATACCTTCTAAAGTTGTCTCCCCATATTCATTTACAACCGGAACAATCCCACTGCGGTCCATGGTCTGACATCCTACCATCTGTAGTAACTGTGACATGGGCGAGAGCCCTACTGCCATACAAATGGTATCGACATCCAGATACTTCTCTGTTCCTGGAATAGGCTTAAATTTTTCATCTACCTGAGCAATCACGGCACCAGTTACCCAATCAGTCCCTTCTGCTTTAACGACCGTGTGTGTCAGATAGAAGGGAACACCTGTCCTTGTCACCTTTGACGCATGTACACCGTATCCTCCTACTCTTGGAGCCGCATCTATTATGGCTTCTACATGCACTCCTGCTTGCAAAAGTTGATAAGAAACAACTAAACCTACGTTACCTGAACCTACCATTAACACTTTTGATCCAGGTCTCACACCATGAAGGTTCATCATTGTCTGTGCTGCACCAGCTCCAATAACACCAGGCAGCGTCCATCCTTCAAAAGGAATCATATTTTCTCTTGCTCCGGTAGTAACAATAATCGTATCGGATTTGTAATGGCATACACGGTCACCTTCCATTACCATAATTTCTTTGTTATCATAAAGTCCTATAACTGTGGCATTTAAATGTACCTTAACACCATTCTTTTGGGCATCTTCCAGTAATTCTGTACCAATACGAATACCTCTGATTTTTGCTTTATGTTCTTTAGAACCGAAGAATTTGTGTATCTGCTTAAACAATTGTCCTCCAGGGCTGGCATTTTCATCAAAGACTGCAACCTCTGCTCCACATTTAGCTGTCTGTATAGCAGCTGACAAGCCTGCCGGTCCTGCTCCAATAACAATCACATCATATCTTTTCATCATCTGACTCCTTTGCCTTAATTCCATATTGTGTCTGAATCTGCATTCCTGCTTTTAATGGTGTAATACAGGTTCTGGTATTTGGCTTACCTTCTACAATCATGACACAATCCGTGCATCTCCCAATAGCACAAAATATCCCCCTTGGGTCATCCAACTTAGACGTATGACGATGGATCATTATCCCAGCTGCCCGGAGTGCAACCGCAATAGGTTCTCCTTCATATCCCTGCATTTCTTCACCGTCAAAGGTAAAGCTTACCAATGCTCCTTTTTGAAAAGTTCCCAATATAGGATGTTCTTCAATTCTCACAATTTTTGCCTCCTTCATCATGTGAATGTCTCTATATACAAATATCTTTCTATAACAATTCGTATATTCCGTCTATTAGTTTTCTAATTGATGTTCTTTTTCTATGATAAATAACCATATAAAAACTCTTTACTCTGTTTCATTTTGTCAAAATTTACATAGCTATCTTTCTTGCTTCTTGTATTCGTAACAACAATATCGCCCTTTTCTTCTTTTCCGCCAAAAAGATACGCTCCTCGCGGAAAAAAGAACAATGGTGTTTCATCTGCCAACTCCTGAGATAGTTCCTTTAACTGGATGTGTAGATCCCCAGAATAACGTTTTACGCGCTCTTTTTGCCTTTTTATACCTGTTTTACGGCATGCAAAAAAGAGGTGGTCGTTTGCACCGATACAATCTAACATTATAACTTCTTTTTCACTTGCCTTTACTCCCAGGTAACCTGCAAGCTGACGATAGCCGTCATAGGAATTACTTGTTCTGTCAGTCATGACAAAAGCTAAGCGTTTTCGTTTATCCAATGACTGAATCAATGACATAAGAACTACTATCGAAGCGGTATTTCGATTAAAATTATATTTATTAGTTATTCCGGTAGCCAATTTAAATGCCATATATACGACAAGTGCCATGCCTATGAAAGCCAAAACACTTTTTGTAGAAAATCCGTTGATACTTTTACGAAAAATGAGAGTATAGTAGAACAGAAGCATTGTAACCGCAAGCAATGACTGTAGTATTGTATTTACAGTTTCAACTGTCATATTCTTTTTTCTATTCAAAGGATAGTAACGGTATCCCGGAATCAAAACTTTCGATGCAGTATCATAAGGAACTGTCACAATCACATCCGCCCTTTTTACGTCTCCAATCAGCAGATTATTACACTTATACTTTTGACTTTTATTAAGACTGTCCAATTGAACTTGATAGCCCAAATTGCTGATTTTTTTGCTAATAAAATTAAGAAATCTTGCTTTTCTTTTTTCAACCAGACGTTTGCCATAGGTTCCACCAAGATATAACATCTGTTCTCGCATCTTCATCCTCCTTTAAGTAACATTTGCTTATTGAGTGGGATGAAGTTAATCTCCATCCCACTTTCTTATATTTTCTTTAGACAATACCAAGAAAAGAAAGCACCAATGCTATTACAAGAATTGATATTATAAGTCTTCCAAACCTCTGTCCTTTTTTACGGATAAACATATAGATTCCTAAAATTGCTGATAATGGAAGTAACCCAGGAAGAATACCATCTATGATGCTCTGGAAAGTTTTTTCAACGCCTAAGCTCGTATACGAACCAGCAAGCTCCAAAGAAACGATGTTTGCAGACAATGCACCAATCATAAACAAACCAACAATACCAGCGCCGGTAATGATTTTATTAATCCATCCAGATTCCAAAATAGATGCCACTGCACTCTTTCCAACCTTATGTCCCAATGTCATCAGATACCAACCATAAAAAACAGTCGCAGGTACAAAAAGGAACATTAAGAACCATCCTGATATAGAACCCTCTGCGCTAGCTGTTAATGCGATTGTAAAAATCAAAGGTTTAACTGTTCCCCAGGTAATGGTATCACCAATACCGGCAACAGGACCCATTAAGGCAGTCTTGACAGAAATGATAGCTTCGCCTGGCATTGCACCCTTGCTTATTTGCTTTTCTTCTTCCATTCCCACGGAAATACCTAAGATTACGTTACCACAGATACCTTCTGTGTTAAAGAATGCCAAATGACGCTGCAATGCTTCTGAATATTCTTCTTTATTGGGATACAACTTTCTCAGTACGGGCATCATAGCAAAACAATATGCTATTGACTGCATACGCTCATAGGAGTTTGACATTTCACATGCCCACCACCATCTCCAGAACGTTGTCCATATGTCTTTCCTAGTGATTTTAGCTTCGTCCATCTCATAACCTCCTATTCATCATCATCTTGAACATTGCCAACTAACAGAGCCTGTGTCTTCGTCATGATTTCATCCTCATTGTCTTTAGCCATTAATACTATAATTATAGCTATAGGCACTGCGAAACAAGCTGCTGCTATTGTGCTGATTTGAAAATACTGTACCATGAAAAATCCGATAAAGAAGAATGGAAAGATAGTTTTCTTACCAATCATACGTAGGATAATTGCAAAACCGATAGCTGGTAATACTTTTCCGGTTACTGAAATTCCATGTAACATCCATACAGGTAACATGTCGATGATTCCTTGCGCTAGATCTGCTCCATAATAAACGATAATAAATGCCGGTGGAAATTTTGAAACAAAGTTTATTAGTAACGGATACCATACTGCACATCTCGTAATGCCTTTTTCATTACAGGTCAAAGCATGTTTATCTGCCATATGGGCCAAGTGTGAATTAACGGTTCTTCTAATTTGATTTAAGAAGACACCCAAGACACCAAAAGGAACAGCAATCATAACAGCAGTTCCCGGATCAGCACCAATGGATAATCCTATGGGAATACCAACCAAGCCTGCTAAAGACATGTCCGCCGGTATTTCCGCACCGGGAGCTATCATACCTACATACATCATACTAATAGCAGCACCTAAAATCATTGCATTTGGTACATCACCCATGATGATTCCAATAGGCAATGCCACCATCAATGGAAACATCCAGATTTCATGTGTACTGTAGCCGGGACGCCAGCCTGAAAACGTATACCACAACCCAGCAAATAAAGCAACTAAAAACATTCTAAATCCTCCCTTAGCTTATCAATATTTATTTATTAAAAGTTTTAACAATATCCTGATAGACTAGTTTTTGATTCTCCGGAACCACCTGAACCGAAACATCAACCCCATAAATATCGTGAATTTCCTGAATCATGTTTATTTCATCAGCATCTAACGAAACTGCCTTCATGATTATTTTCTTATTTTTTCCATGAGGAACGCCTCCCAATTGAACTTCTTTTATACCAATTCCTTTTTTAATCATTCTGCAGCAAGTTGCAATATCTTTAAACAGGATCATAACCTTTCCTGTGCCAAACTGATTTTTATTCCATAGTTGCACCGCTTTTTCTTCGGAGTAAACTTTAATTGTAATGTCCGATGGAGCTGCGGAAACATAAATTTTTGTCATGAATTCATCTTCTGCAAGCATGTCGTCAATGACTACAATTTTGTTTGTTTCAAAAACCTTTCTCCATTTTACAATAATTTGACCATGAATCAGTCTGAAATCAACTCTGGTCAATCCTATTTCTGCCATACTATACCTCCTTTCTATCCTATTCTTCGTTTTTGATGCACACATGTTCACGAACATTTATGATTACTTCTTTTGCTGATTCCATACAAATGTCCACTACTTCTTCCAGCGAATTGCTTGTCCTGGAGTCCAGTGCTTCTAAAACCATTGGTAAGTTTAGTCCGGTTATACATTCTACATGTTCTTCACTAATACTTGCCGCAACTGTATTGTAAGGGCTTCCACCAAACATATCGACAAATACCAGTACACCATCGCCATCATCCAATTCTTTTATTTTACATCTGACTTTCTCTTTAAATGTCATAACATTATCCCTCTGATTCAATGTCATAACTTGTAGTTTTTCCGGTTTTCCAACAATTAAATCAATACTGTCAGCAATTCCCTCCCCTAATTTTCCATGAGTAACTAATAATATTCCAATCATAGATGCCTCCAATTTTATATTTGTTATAGTTTTTAAAGTTGTATGTGATTAAGTTAAAAAAATAAATGTTAACATATACATTTTTTGGTTCGAACCCTCTCCCATTTTAAAGCTTATTAATGCTTTTGAAAAACTTTGAAAGTCTCTCTGGGAATTTCCCGTTTCTTTACTTTTAAGCTTTAAATGATATAATAATTACTATATAATATATTCTGAAAATTTCAATATTTCAAAGCGCTACTGTGACAAAAGGCGGTGAATTGTAACATGAAGAAAAGGGAAAACGCGCAAAATTTATTCATAAAAGAGTGTCTCTTCACTGCACTGCTCAATCTAATGAAAAAGAAAGGCTTCTATAATATTTCCATTACCGAACTTGCGAAAGAGGCCGGTGTGTCTCGTATGGCCTTTTATCGAAATTATAATAACATCCAAGATATTATCACAGATTATCTGGATTCTACCACTTTAGGCATCGATAAACGAAACATGACTAAGATTATGTATCTGCCAGACACTTTGCGTTGTGTTTTTAATTATTTTTACGAAAACAGATTTTTGATTGAATATCTAGTTGGAATCAATATGACAGATTTTATTCTTCATGCCATCGAAAAACACTTTCGGACCACTTTCTATCTGCTCCTTTATTCTTACGGTTTTCAAAGTGATTACGAAGTATCTGCTCTGGTTGGAATTTTCTATAAGATTTTGATAGACTGGACAAAAAACGGAATGGTAGAAAGTATTGAAGAAATGACAAAAGTAACCTTTAGTATCATAAGTCACTTTGAGAACTATTAAAAAAGAAAACATGGATACAACGAAATTTCTCAGTTGAATTGGACTGCTACGTCATAAAAACCATATAATAAGTAAAAAAACACTAACCAAAAGTTAGTGTTTTGAAGACTTTATGATGAGCAAGTCTATAAGCCGAGTTCTGTATCTGACAGTCATCTATCTAGGCCTATTGTTGCCAATAGGCTCAAGCGACCTACCTTTCGGACAGTGACGGGCAGCCACCTTTCATGTCCTAACTTGGTCTTGCTCCAGATGGGGTTTACATAGCCAGTCAGTCGCCAGACTGCTGGTGAGCTCTTACCTCACCGTTTCACCCTTACCTAGAATTCTAGGCGGTATATTTCTGCTGCACTTTCCTTAGAGTTGCCTCCACTGGGTATTACCCAGCACCCTGCCCTATGGAGCTCGGACTTTCCTCGTGTATTCACACGCAACCGTCTGACTTACTCAGATTGTATTATAACACATATATTCAATTAATCAAATGTAATATTTTACAGTTCATTCATTTTATAGTATTTACATTATTTGTCTTTGTCATACCGGTATATCCGTATATTCTATTTATTCTGCTTCGTATACCAATTCTTTATTATGGACATGATTGATAAATACTTTTTCTACTTCATCATCAATTATTTCTTTTAATGCTCCGGCATACAATATTTTTGCTCCAATACCACAGTTTGAACTTAGTTTTCTTGGCACAGGCATTAACTCACATGGAATTTTCTTATTCCTTAGTCGTCTATTAAATTTTATTGCACCTGAATGGGTAAAAAATATGACCATATATTCCATAACGATTTATGCCTTTGTACTGATAATAAAAGTTCCGTCATCTTCTTTGATTTCTATCTGATACCCCTCACTTTTCAAATATCTTTCTACATTGGCTTTGGCGGTATTGCTATCCACTACAACCTCTACGCCTTCCGTACTGCCTTTTAGGGCTTTTTTTGTCATCAGCACAGGCTGCGGACAACCCACACCGCATGCATTTATTCTTTTCATCACATTAACTCCTAACTATAAATTCACATTATTTTCTTGTTCTAACGCTTTGCTTTTTTTCTTTATCATTTCGGAATTAAATACGGAAATTCCAAGCACAACGATAAAGCATAGGATAACAGCAACTTGTCCATTAAATGTCGGTCCTTTTGGGCTGGCAGCCAAACCAAAATTATGACATATCCCTGCGCCTACGATCATACCTATGACTGTAATTGCCGAATCCGTATTGCCTTCACCTGATAATATCAACTGTCTTAATGGACAACCCCCTAATAACACCGATGCCCATCCTACCAATACCATTCCTAAAAAGTTCCAAAGTCCATCTGAATGTGCAATAGGCTGATCGACAAAACCAAAATTGAAATAACCAAAAGCCATGTTGCCTAAGACCGTCAATACAAGTATAGATACAAAGCCTAAAATCAAATAGCTGTCTTTAAAAAGGATTAAATCTCTAATGCCGCCTACCATACAAAGTCTGGTCTTTTGTGCCAGTACCCCAACAATTAATCCGGCAATTAAAGAAATACTGATTGCAGCATGGGCTGCTCCAGGCCCTTTTTCACTGAAAAATATAAATGCCGGTGAAGCTAATAATAAAATTAATAGTCCTATTTTGGTAAGAGGTAAAAGATATCCTTCTAATTTGGGCATTTTATAATTTCTTTTTAGACTAAACCCTTTATTTAAAAAGTAAACACCCAGTAGTATACCTGCTACGAAACCGGCGATACCAAATAATGCGTTTAAGTCTCCTCCTCCAAGTCGTAAAATCATTCTTAAAGGGCATCCTAAAAACATTAAAGCACCAATCATCACCGTAACACCCAATACAAATCTTGTAAAAGGTGAAGACCCGCCTTTAGCTGCAAACTCTTTGTTCTTCAATGCAATTAATAATGCACCAAATACCAGCCCTATTATTTCTGGGCGAATGTACTGCACTACAGCTGCTCTATGTAGTCCAATGCCGCCTGCAATGTCCCTTAAAAAGCAAGCAATACAAAATCCCATATTAGCGGGGTTACCGAAGTATACTAACAAGACTGCTATTATACCTACTATTCCCCCTGCAAACATAATACTTCGTTTCTCTTTCATAAATCGACCTCCTTTTTTTGTGGCGTATTACCATTTTTTAAAGTATGGTAATATAAGCAGTTATATTTTAACAGTACATAAAATAAAAGTATAATTGAATATTCTTATAGGTTTCATTGCCATTATCAAAAAAATTTATAATGATTGCTGAACCCTGTTGCTCTTATATAAAATAGCAGTAGTAAATTAAAATATTATACTGAACGGATCGGAGTCAATGTATGAAAAGTTTGTATTTAGACAATGCTGCTACCTCTTTTCCTAAAGCACCTGACGTAGCACAAAGCATAGCCAATTATTTGACTAACATTGGATGCAATGCCAATAGAGGTGCCTATGCCGCATCATTTGAAGTTGAAGATAAAGTATATGAGACAAGAGAATTGATCTGTGAACTCATGAACTTTAAGCAGCCGGAACATGTTATCTTCACCAAAAATATTACAGAAAGTCTAAATGTTTTGATAAAGGGATTGTTAAAAGAAGACGACCATGTCATCATCTCTTCTATGGAACATAATGCGGTTATGCGACCTTTAAATGCGCTTTCAAAGCAAAACGTAACGTATTCTAAAATTCCATGCAATGAACACGGAGAGCTTAATGCCGCAGATATTATAAAGGAGATACGCCCCAATACAAAAGCGGTTATTATGACACATGCTTCAAATGTTTGCGGCACAATATTGGATTTAAAAGAGGTGGGAAAAGTCTGTCGCGAACATAGCTTATACTTTATTATCGACAGTGCTCAAACCCTGGGATTTAGTCATATAGACTTTGAGGAACTCAATGCAGACGCTATTGGATTTACAGGACATAAAGGGCTCCTAGGCCCTCAAGGCATTGGAGGATTTGTTGTTAATGATAGGATGGTTAATGCAATGTCCACATTGATAGAAGGTGGTACAGGCAGCTTATCGGATACGGAAGTTCAACCGGATTACATGCCTGACAGGTTTGAAGCCGGCACTTTAAATATTCCCGGCATATATGGATTAAATGCTGCACTCAAATATATATTGAATACCAAGATTGATGCTATAAGAGAAAAAGAATTAATTATTTTAGATGGTTTTTTACAAGCCATCTATAACATATCTGATATAAAACCCGTTGGAAAAGATACTATAGATGGCAGAACGGCGTTAGTATCCATTGATTTTAAAAAACATGATAATGGTGAAATATCCCATCTGCTCTGTAAGGAGTATGGCATTATGACACGTTGTGGTTTGCACTGTGCACCTTCTGCTCATCAAACATTGGGTACTTTTCCTAATGGTACGGTGCGATTTAGTTTTAGTCATTTTAATACAATTGGGGATGTTGAGTATGTTGTTGATAGTATTTATAAGTGTATGAAATGGTTTATTCATTAAGAGAATTAACGACAAAGTTTCTAAAGGCATGGTCTAATGGGGAAAAGTATCTATTTTTATGATAAACATAATAGAATTTCCTCCTCAGATTCATGTCTTTTATATGGTATGGTCTTATTAAACCCAATTCTATTTCTTTTTTTACAGCCAACTCAGAAATAACGCTGATACCTAAACCCAGCTCTACTAATTTTTTTATGGTTTCATTATCTTCCGTGCTTGAAATGATATTTAATTTATTAAAAGGTATATGGTTTCTTTGCAATTCTTTTTCAAATAATAGTCGTGTACTTGACCCTTTTTCTCTTAAGATAATTTTTTCTTGCAGTAAAAAATTTTTATCCAATGCTTCATAAATATTTGTTTTATATTTTTTAGTGTTGGGCGTAATCACAATAAGGTTGTCTTCAAAGAAATCAATATACTCTAAGAATTCATAGTCGTTATATTTGCCGCCTACAACACCATAATTCACAAAACCGTTTTTAATCTCTTCTATTACTTTCTCGGAATTCTTATGGTTGATTTTAAATTTTACATTGGCATATTTATCGATAAAACCTTTTACAATATAGGGCATAATGTATTGCCCCGGAATAGAGCTGGAGCTTATTTCCAGGATGCCCTCAATTTTATCTTTGTTTTCCCTTAGATTTATTTGTGCAGTATCCCGCAGGTTTATAATATCTATTGCATAAGAATACAAGATATCTCCAGCGTCTGTTAAAATGATTTTTTTATTGGAGCGATTGATTAATACCGTACCCAGTTCTTCTTCCAGTGCTTGTATATGATTTGTAATGGTTGGCTGGGTAAGGAACATTTTTTCAGCAGCTTTGGAAAAACTATTTGCATTGACCACTGCAACAAAACTCTCTAATTGTTTAAAATCCATATTATCACCCTGTCCCTATTGTATTATATAAATTGAAAGGGATTAATATCGATATTGGATTCAATGATGTCAGCATCACCTTTCAATCTATCTCTTAATTGCTTTGACATATTTTGAACAAATATTTTTTCAGTATGAAAATGAGATGCGTCGATTACTGCAATACCCAGCTGTTTAGCAAGCTGAGCATCATGGTACTTTATGTCCCCTGTAATCAATAGCCCGCACCCTCTATAATACGCACTTTTTATTAGGTCAGATCCACTGCCTGTACAAATGGCAATTCTTTTTATCATAGTTGTCTTTTCCCCTATAAAAGGGATTTCATTTTTAATATTTAATACTTTTTTTATTTTTATACAAATATTTTCCAAAGAAGCTGCTTCTTTTAGTTCTCCTATTCTTCCAATCCCGGGTAAATCACTCATAACATTTTCCATCAAGAAAATATCGTATGCAGGTTCTTCATAGGGATGTGCTTCCAGCATTTCTTTAATCACTTTTTTTAGTTTACTTTCCGGTACAATACTTTCTAATTTGTATTCGTCTACATAGCTGAGTTCATTGTTGTGGCCAATATAAGGTGCTGCATCATCTAAGGGCATAAATGTCCCTACACCTTGTGAACAAAAACTACAATGTTTATAGTCATTTATATCGCCGGCACCTGCTTGAAAGAAACTGTTTCTTACAGGCTCTAAAGCTTCTTTAGGGACATAAACAATGATTTTAAAGAATCTTTCACCTTTTTGCTCTTCAATAGTGGATACCTCACTTATATTAAGCATTTTTGCCAAATAGTCGTTATTGCCCCCTATGACAGAATCAAAGGAGGTATGAGAGGAATAGACAGAAATATTGTTTTGTATGAGTTTAACAATAGTCCTCCCTGTCCAATCTTTTTGAATACTTTGAATAGGAGAAAAAATTAATGGATGATGTGTAATGATCATATCTGCTTTTTTATCAATAGCCTCTTTAACGATTTCATCTGTTATTTCCATACATACTAATATCTTTTCAAATTTTTCATTATGTGTATCAATTTGCACACCGCCATTATCCCATTTTTCAGCTAATTTTTCAGGTGCAATGTCATTCATGCATTGTAAAAATTGATCAATGGTTACGGACATAATCTAAAACCTCCTTAAGCTTTTTTATGCGTTCTTTTGATAATTGATATTGATTTTGTGATCTCTTTGAATCATTTTGTGATGTTGTTTTTAGAATACTTTTCTCAACATTAATTTTTCGTGTAATAAAGCTTTCCAGCAATGGATCTTTTTTCTCAATCAGTTTTTCACCGATTTCATAATAAATCTGTTCTGTGGGCTGCCCTTCCCCTGGTACAGCCACAATAATTTCACAAATAAATTTACCTTCTATAACAAGAGATTCATCTGAAATTTCAAATCCATTTGATAGAAGCCACTCCCT
>JANQMT010000026.1:0-43407 GCA_028279945.1 Clostridia bacterium | reverse complement strand
TTCTGTCTGCATCAACAAAATGGTTTATAACACGAACTTTAATTAAAATTATTATGGATAGTTCCAATTTTTATTGAATATAATGTGATATGAAAAATAGTAAATTAATCTCTACCAATTATATATTAGGACTACTATTCTGTAGTCTGTTTGCTTTATTAATGATTTTCTTTTCTCAGGATGCTTTAGAAGCCAGCAAGTTCGGCATTGCACTATGGTTTAATGCCGTTCTTCCAGCGTTATTCCCATTTTTTGTGTGCTCAAAGCTTATGATAAAAATGGGCATTCATAAAATTGTCGGCAGGCTTTTAGAGCCTATTATGCGTCCTCTTTTTAAGGTTCCCGGTGAAGCATCATTTGTTTTTACCATCAGCGTCACCTCCGGGTACCCCCTAGGAACGCAAATTATTGCTGATTTACGAGAAAAGAAAAGCATTACTAAAATTGAAGCAGAGCGAATGCTCTCTTTCTGTAGTACTTCAGGTCCTTTATTTATGCTGGGTACTGTTGGCGTTGGTATGTTCGGCAGCTCTTTGCTTGGCTGGAGTATTGCTTTATCGCATTTTTTTGGAGCTCTTCTCAATGGCTTGCTGTTCAGATTCTATGGAAAAAGTATAAAAAGACAAAAAATAAAAAGAACATCTTTAAGAGATGTCCTCTACGATGCAGAAAAGGGTTTTAACAATCAAGTCTCTTTTATGACACATTTCGGAGAATCTATAATGGAATCCTTTAAAACACTATTGGTTATATGCGGCTATATTATTTTGTTCTCCATTATTATTACGCTTTTTGATAAATTCATGTTTTTTAATATGATGGCTTTATCACTCTTTAAAGCATTTGATTATAATGTTGTGGTGGCCTCATTAAAAGGCTTTTTTGAAATCACCCTGGGATGTAATGCGCTTTCAAATATAAGCTATTTGAATTTTACAATATCATGTATTTTATGCTCAGCCATTATCTCTTGGAGTGGTTTATCCATTCATGCTCAATCCTTAACTTTTATAGCCGGAACAGACATAAAAAAATCCATATACTTTTTTTCAAAAGTTACCCATTCTATATGTTCTTCTATTTGTGCATTATTCATTGCACCACTTTTAATCAAATATCAGCCCCAAGCATTAACTGCCTTTAGTATTTCGGATAAAATTCAAAACAGCAACTTTGTTTACAAGCTGCTGTTTTCAACT
The DNA here is from genome assembly GCA_028279945.1 of Clostridia bacterium. Classification (GTDB taxonomy): domain Bacteria; phylum Bacillota; class Clostridia; order Peptostreptococcales; family JAAYPU01; genus JAKSCF01. The sequence goes on along the minus strand of JANQMT010000026.1, from coordinate 42,208 downwards.
CAACTCATGTTGATTGTTTTTATAATTTTTATCATCACAGCTGTCATCAGCCATGTTTTTAAGAGCAGATCATAAGATCTTATGCATTTTCTTCAATGACTTCTTTTACTTCAGTCTGAGTATTATTGCTATACATCATATTCTTAACCTCAGTTCTGTTTTGAGCTAAAGTTATATTAATCTGATCAAAATTTTTCTGTAATACAGCATAAAGCTCATCAACATATGTAGCATTTAATTTATCCATCTTGGATTGCATATCTTCAAGAATACGATCGACATAGTCCAATGAATCCTTCTTAAGCTGTTTTGCACCTTGCTCTGCAGCTTTCAGAATTTCTTCTGCTTTAGCACGTGCTTTTAATGATAAATCATCGTTCTCAACCATTGATTCTATATTAGATTTAGCATCCCTGATCATCATCTGAGATTCTTTTTGAGCTTCTTCCAAGATTCTTTGTCGTTCATCCTTAATCCATTGTGCTTGCTGTATTTCATCAGGAAGCTCTACTCTTATCTCTTTAATAATCTCTAATACTTCATTTCCATCTACAAGTATTTTACCTGTTAATGGAAATCCCGAACTATTCTCAATAACATCTTCCAATTCGTCTAATAAATGCAGTACTTTCATAAATTATTGCCTCCTTACTTTTTTATTTTTTCCTTCATATAATCTACCACTTTTCGGGGAACCAATTCACAGATATCCCCTCCAAAAGCAAAAACTTCTCTAACTAAGCTGGAGCTAATATATGAATTTTCTGCTTTTGTCATTAAAAAAATGGTTTCCATATCAGAATAAAGTTTCGTGTTCATCTGTGCCATTTGAAATTCATATTCAAAATCTGTTGTGGCCCTCAGCCCTCTTACCACTGCATTAATCTGATTGTTTTTTACATAATCGATTAATAACCCCGAAAAGCAGTCCACTTTAATATTTCCCATACCTTTGGTAACGTCCATAATAATTTTTTTTCTTTCCGCAACACTAAAAAAAGGTACTTTAGACGGATTGTTTAATACGCCGATGATTAACTCATCAGAAAATTTTACAGCTCTTTGTATAATATCAATATGTCCATTGGTAATTGGGTCAAAAGTTCCGGGGTATAAATTTATTTTCATTACGGTTAGTCCTCCATACGCTTATATACAGATACCATTGTAGTACCATATTTTTTTCTTTTAATCAATTTTAAATCATATGGTTCATCATCCATTGTTTCTTCTAAGCTATGCTCAGCCACAATAATGCCGCCGTCATTTAGTTTGTTATAATTGCAAATATGGTGAATGCTCTTCATGATGAGTCCCTTATTATATGGAGGGTCTAAAAAAATAATATCCGCACTTTGGCTAATTCTCTCTTCTAATGCCTTTTCATATGAAGCCTGGATAACATCACTTGAGGCTTCATATTCAGTAATATGTATATTTTTTTTAATAATAGACAAAGCAGGTAAATGGTTGTCCACAAAATAAGCTTTTTGTGCCCCTCTACTTAAAGCTTCCAGCCCTAAATTTCCAGTCCCTGAAAACAAATCAATGACCACAGCATCCAAAACATAAGGTTGTATCATACTGAAAATTGCTTCCTTTACTCGATCACCTGTTGGTCGTGTATTCTTTTGATTATTAGGAGAAAAAAGTTTTCTACCTCTTGCTTCACCGGCTATTATTCTCATGCTTTCTTTCCTCCATTGTTTTATTTTATCATATAGTATGAAAAAATACATCCTATGTTTTGGTTTAACTCAAGCAAATGAACAAATAAAATGAATTTCCTTATTTGCCTTGGTCAAGCATCCCTTTAACAATATCTATTGCCTTAGGAGGACAACCCATAATACAATCGGACGCTCCTTTTGCACATACACCAATGCCCAATCCGTCCAGCACCTGCCCTTTGTATCCTTGACCAATATATATTTTATTTTCTATTTTATAACCCTGCTCTTGGAGTCTTTTGAGTGCATGAACAAGGCTTCCATAACAAGCGGAGCAAGCACTATCGGCTTCCACATTTTCAGTGAGCCGGCCTACTTTTTGATTATCAACATGGACATCTATATTATGGTTTGCCTTATTGATCTCTTTTATTACTGCCGTGGTAATGTCACAATTCCCCACCCCTATACCATCAGATATTTTAATATAGGGAACATCCTCTAAATCATATCCCATTAAATCACATACATATGCATCTATTAAAACCGGGTCTTTCCCTAATAATATCCGATTCATTGGAATAGGTGTCCCGCCTTCTTCAAAGGATAAATCTCCATTTAAACCATCCACGATAATTAAATCCTGTTTTATTATTTTGTTCAAATACGCAATGGGTTTATGCAGCCCAAGCCTATGAAATCTTCTTTTTTCATCGTTGGTTATACAGCCTTTCAGGTTCTTCAAAGCACATGTCATATTTGTCTGGCAGTGCCCTTTAAGAACGGGTATATTGATCAGGTAATCTACTGCCATGACTTGATCACAGACTTGCATGTCAATATCCATAACCCTATGGGAGCTGTAACGGTCCTTTTGCAAATCATACAGCGGCACATTATATTTCTTTGATATTTTGTCATAACCGCATACTTTAAAAGCTCGATTAGTGCCCTCTCCAACCCATGAGCCTTCCATCACAACAATATGGTTTCTACCTTTTTCTTGAAGGTACTCTATAACCCCTTCAACAATTTCCGGAGTCGTTGTAGCGCCGGAGTGGGCTTTTTTAGCAATAACTAAATTCGGCTTAAGCCCAATCAGTGCATTCTTATTAATTTCATTTTCTATTTTTGCATCTTCTAATAAGGCTTTTACCATTTCTTTTGGGTTCATTCCATAAATGATACTGATTTTATTTTTATCCATCTCCATCTTTCCTTTATAAATTAGTATTTAGCCACTTTTTAAGACTTCCCTAACTTCCGTGACCATTCCGTTATCTTTATAAGGCAGTACTTATATTCCATTTTATAATACTTTTGGAAAAATGTCATAAAAAACGGTTGAAAAACGCCTTAACTGCAAACACTGCATATAATAGCTGGTATCTTCCCACCTTAATAAAACTATTATATATAGATCTTGACATCATATTATATCTGTTATATATTATATATAACAGATATAATACAGGAGGTGATTGACTTGCTGCTGCAACTTAATTTTGAATCCGAAATACCTATCTATGCACAGATTAATCATCAGATAATTGAAGGCATTGCCAAAGGCCATTTAGTGCCCGGGCAAAGGCTTCCTTCAGTTCGACAAATGGCAGAAGATTTAGGTATTAACCTTCATACGGTTAACAAGGCTTACAACATACTTAAAAACGAAAAGCTTATTTCGATACACCGGCAAAAAGGAGTTTATGTTTCGGATGTGACCAAAGAACCTATATCACAGGAATATGAGAATGAACTTGTGGAAAGTGTAAAGCCTATGGTTTTTAAAGCCTATTGCAAAGGAATGACCCAAGAAGATTTTAAAAGAATATTAAATGATATTTTCTCAGAATTAAAGTAAAGGAGTGTTATAAATGAAAACTTTTATGTTGCTTTTTATGTTGCTTCCGCAATTATCTTTATTGGTTATTTTTGCTTTTACACCCTACTTTACCAGAAAAACTGAAAGTTTTGGTGTATCTATACCAAAGGATGTCTATCACCTTCCCCAAGTGGCATCCATTAGAAGCCGCTATAAAAACAATGTTTTAATAACAGGTATTTTGCTATTGGTCGCTGCTTTTATATTGATTTTGTTAGATCAAACCCAAAGAACTGAAATCCTAATATCTCTAAATATTGTTGTTCAGTTGGTTTTAGGCGGCGTTTTTTATCTATCCGGACACAAAAAAATGAAAGCATTAAAATCAGAATCCAACTGGACACAGGATAAAAAGCAGGTAACCGTTATTGACACTGATTTTAGAAGTAAAAAAATGCTGGTATCTCCTTTATGGTTTTTACTTTATGGCATTGTGATTTCATTTACGGCTGCATTGACTGTAATTTTTTATGATAGAATGCCCCATCGTCTGCCCATGCAGTTTGACTTTATAACCGGAGAAATAACCAGCTGGGCCAATAAGTCGATACTTTCTGTTTTCTGGCCTTTAATCACTCAAATTTCCATCACAGCGCTTTTAATTTTCGTTTATTGGATCATCAGAAAGTCTAAGCAGCAAATTGAAGCTGACAATCCGGAAATTTCAATGAAGCAGAATAAAATGTTTCGTTATAAATGGTCTGCATTCACTGTCATAACCGGTTTAGCGCTGATAACTATATTTATGTTCATCCCCTTATCTCATGCAGGATTCGTTGATTATGTTTCTTTCAGCATCGTCTCCGCTGTTTTAACCATTGGTATCATCGTTTATGCCATCATACTTTCTGTCAAAACAGGCCAAGGCGGCAGCCGAATAAAAATTGGTCAAGGTAAGGGCAGCGATTTCATCAATCGGGATGATGATAAGTATTGGAAAATGGGGGTATTCTATTACAATCCAGACGACCCTACTCTTTTCATTGAAAAAAGATTTGGAATAGGATGGACCTGTAATTTTGCAAGACCACTTTCATGGGTATTCATCATTGGTTTATTAGTATTTGTCACTATAAGCATTATCGCTTCATCCTATATGACGAAATAAATATGTGTGAAACACCATTCAGTCAATAAAACAAACCGGCAATGTTAACCTTTCGTTTGCATTGTCAGTTTTGCTGTATAGAACCATTTGGCATGGATTCAAGTCATTATTGACTTGCGTTTTGTCAATAATGACTTCGTTTTATAGTTTGGATATATTTGTAATCTTTCCATTTAAGCAGTAATTTTAGATTTGGGATTTACTCCCCTTCCACTTTCTTTCACTTCTTTTAATTTATAATCTTGCCATTTATTTTTTGCAAATACAACGAGTGCAGCCACATTAATACCGGTTACAACAAATAATAGTAAATCTACAACATCAAATACGATCCCGAAGCCAAATGTAGCCAATGTACCTGCTATAGATATTAATCCAATATAAATGGCTATATTTACATTTTCACCGGTACCTAATACCACTTTTAAATAATAATAACCCCCTAATAATGATGTTAATCCGGATAAAACTGTAAATAATGCCAATACGATCACTCCAAAAATGCCGGTTACTGATGCAGCAGTATTATAAAATCCAACCAATCTAGTAAGACTATCTGCAGGTAATTGAATAATACCTTGTGCTATTCCATATGAAGTAATGTATGTAGTGACTAAAATAGCAACTACAACTGTAATAATAACTGGGATTACTGCCAGTATAGATGCAGCACGTGGTTTACTATCTGATTCTTGGGCTGCCATTGGCAATGCACCTATTCCAGATTCAGTTGTTTGAATAATACGCTGCAATCCTAGTGTGAATCCTAAAGGAGTACCCAATAACATGGAAACCGGATTTGTCAGCCCTTTTAATAAGTTGCTGAAAAAGGTTCCCCAATGACCAGACGTTTTAAAAACAAGAATAAAAAAGAATAAGAAATATGACACTACGGCTATACCTATCATTATCGTCATTGAATTAATAAACAAATCATGTTTTTTAGTTAAAATGATTGCAGATGTAATCATTATTAATGGAATTATTACAAATAAATATCTTTGCATAACGGCCAATTCAATTCCTGCAAATTTATTGGCAATGATTGTTATGGCTGCATCCATACCACTGAATTGGAAACCACCAAATCCAAAAATATATAATCCAATGAATCCAACTCCGTAAATTGTTCCAAAAGCAGGAAACAATAATGTATTAATATATTCTTTTGGCGGTTTTCTCATGATTTTAGAAATTAATACTTCAGAGTACGATAGTGGCACTAAGATTAGTGACCCTACCAACGCCCAAATTGCCATAGCTTCAATATACATTTGACCTTGTCCAGCCAAGTTACTTAGCGAGCCTAAAACACCTATTATTGCACCGGTACCAATCATAGCTCCTAATGCAATTGAAGTAGGGCCTATAAAGTCCTTAACATTGATCCTTGATTTAGTAGTTATTTCTTTTTTTATTTTAAAAATTGTTTTAATTGATACGAATAACCCCGATATCACTAACAAAGGCAAAAATATCTGCCATACCGTCTCAGAGATAATACTGGTTATCTGTCCGATATTATCTAAAATATTGATCATAATTATGTCTTCTCCTTTCATCCAATAACATTATTTAACCTAACTAAGCCACTCCTTTCTTTAAATTTGTTAAGCAACAAATTTATTTCGCAACTTTCATACCAATGCTTAATATTAGAATTTATCTGAAACACCAAAGGTAAACAGGTCAATTTTCACCCCGTTCATTAACCCGATCCGCCCCTTTATATCCCTTTTATAGAAAAAGTACTAGAAAAATGAATACAGGCGTATAAATATTCGTTAATGTATTCATACACCTGCATTCATTTTTCGATAGCGTCAACAAAAAAAGCAAATAAAAAGAAGAATGGGGGCAATATTTTTTCCCCATTCTTCTCTCATATTTTATAAAACTTTATAGTTGAAAGCATTTTATTACCTTTTTCCGTAATAGTGCATCCTTTAACACCTATATTTGTATTAATGAGATTTTCCTGCTTCATTTTATTCAGCAAGCCTTTTATTTTTGCTTCAGTAAGTTCTAAGTTTTCCTCTCTGGCTATATTCGCCAACGATCTTCGCCCTGCGCCTTTTTTTTCTTGTATTTTTTTTAACAACCATAATATATGATTATCATAAAATGATGGCAAATATAAACCATCTGATTTATTAAAATCATTGGTTACATATGAAGGCAAATCACTTATCTCAATTAATCGATCATCACTTTTTATATTCACAATATATTCTACTACATTTACAAGTTCCCTTATATTGCCCGGCCATTCATAATTCACCAAATAATCCAGTGCATCTTTTGAAAAAAACTTATCACTGGACATTATTTTATTGTTTGTAAATTTTCTCAAATAGGTATCAATTAATATTAAAATGTCTTCTTTTCTTTCTCTAAGGGGCGGTATGTATAAAGGAAGAACATTTAGCCTATAAAAGAGATCTTGTCTGAATTTCCCTTCTTCCACCAGCAGTCTCACATCTTTATTGGTAGCTACAATAATTCTAACATCCACTGGAATGAGCTGTGCACTTCCCACACGTCTTACCTGTCTTTCCTGCAAAACCCTCAAAAGCCTTGCTTGAAAATCTAAAGGGGCATCCCCTATCTCATCTAATAATATTGTTCCGCCATGTGCTTCTTCAAAAAGACCTGCTTTACCACCTTTTTTTGCGCCGGTAAATGCACCTTCTTCATATCCAAAAAGTTCACTTTCCAAAAGATTCATGGATAATGCCGCAAAGTTGACAGGCACAAATGGTTTCTTTCGCATATTTGAAAAGTTATGTATGGACTGAGCAAAAAACTCTTTGCCCGTGCCACTTTCGCCTTGGATTAAAATGGGAGAATTACTTAAAGAGAACTTTTTTGCAAGATTAATCGTCTTCTCCATAGTGTTACTTTTACTCACTATATCCGTAAAATGATATCTTGCATTGTGCTCTTTACTCCTCATTTTTCTTCTTACTTCATGTTCCAGCTTCTGAACTTCAACCACATCTTCAATTCTAATCATATAGCCAACTATATTTTCATCCCTTTTTACAGGTACTTTTACAACAGCCAAATTTCTTCCATTTATCTTTATTACATCTCGGTCTATTTCTTCAGTTCTCCAATTTCCTAGTTCAGGTAATATATCTTCTATTTTTTTATCAATAATCTTTTTCTTTTCTATTTTCGACATAGTTTCAAATGCGTCATTTACGGTTAATATTTCTCCCAAAGTGTTTACATATACCATTCCATCAATAGAGTTATCTACAATAATCTGAAACATGTTTTTGAGTTCTTTAGAACGATTTGCTGCATCACAATATTGTTTTGACAACTTGATTATGTCACTTACAAATTTTGAAGATATAATATTTTCTTTCTCATCCATTAAATCTAAATGATTAAGTATTTCAACAAGAGTTGTAATGTCTATTTGTCTTACTCCTATATCAATAATCTTTTTCACACAAGGCGGCGCTAGTTGAGATTCGCCTATAGATACACCTAATTCTAATCTCTTATAATCTTTAATTCCAGGATAATAAGGATAATATTTTATATGGTCAATGCCATGCTTATTTAATTGTTCAATAGTTGTCAAACATGATTGTTTATGATCGTTTACTAATAAAACCTCACTTCCAGCCGGAAGGGATATCAAATGACTTAAATAGTGATAATTTATAACACGTTTTGCTATAAGGTAATTTGTATCTTCATGCATTTGGTGTAAAAATAGTTCTTTAATCAATGACCCTGCGAAAATTACCAGGGTATTATCAAAACTTTTTGGAATATTATCTTCTAAGCAATATCCTGATACTATAACTTTATCTCCTATTAAGCTTTCGAGTTGCCGGCATATAGCTTGACACGTATTAATGTTGGTACTCAAAACAACTGCTTTTTTCAATTTAATCACTCCTATTGTACACAATTAAATATCCATTATTAAAATATTAAAATCTTTTCATTTTTCCAACTTTTAAAGCTAAAGGAAACTACAAAAATATATTTTATCATTTACTATATTAAACTATAACTGATCAAAACCGCAAATGTAACTTTCATCAGCCTGGAAAAATACTTGATAGACACAAAAACAGTCCCTAAAAAGGGACTATTTTCTCAAATTTTATTCAATATTCTCTTTTATATACTAAGCGTCCAAATAACAATGCAAAAATAAAAAATAGAAAACTAATTCCCCATGTTTTTAAGCACCAAGGTGAAAAAATCAAATTAATACCTGCTAAAATAAACATTATATTGCCTATTAAACATAAAAAATGCTTCAATAAAAAACAACGTTTAATCATTATCATCATATAAATAATAGCAAATTTAAAACCTAAAGCAGCTAATAGGACGCCTAATATATCTTGAATCAAGAACCAATAATGAAATTCCATTTTGATTTCTCCTAAAATTTAATCGCTTTTATTATATAGAAATTCTTTTCATGTTCTTAATTTCTTCTTCGCTATACTTAGTTATTGAAAATCCTGTGATTCCATAGATTAAAGAGAATATTGGCGTAAAAATGTTTAAGAAACAATACGGTACATACGTAGCCCAAGATACTTGAAGCATACTCATTGTAAATATACCATTTGTACTCCATGGAATCAATGGTGCCCCTAATGTTCCCGCATCTTCAATTATTCTTGATAAGTTTTCAGGTTTAAGTTTACGTTCCTCAAATAAAGGCCCCATTAAAGTTGCAGTCATAACAGCGGCAAAAGCCATTGACCCGCTAATTATACTTGATATATAACTTACTATCAAAGTACTGGCTACTAAACTTCTTACAGATTTAATTTTATTTGCAATGGCTTCAAGAATTGTCTCCATTATACCTAAAACACGTACCATTCCACCTAATCCTAAAGCAAATATCATAAGTGCTACAACACCTAACATACCGGTTATGCCGCCACGATTTAATAATTTATTTAAGAAAACACTACCAAAGTCGCCATGATATCCACCCCATAAAACTCCAAATGCAGTGCTTATATCTACGCCTTGGTATAAAATAGCAACTACTGCTCCGGCTATGCCTCCAATTAAAATTGATAATACCGGAGATTTACCTTTTATAAGAAGACCTAAAACTATAAGTGCGGGTATTAAAGGAATGATGCCTATATTAAATAATTGACTTAATGAAGTTGTAATCTCACTCACTTGAGAATAATCCATCTCATCAACACCATATTTAAAGCCAAGTATAAGGAAAATAATCATTGAAATAATATATGATGGGACTGTTGTATACAGCATTTGTTTTATATGGGTAAATAGGTCTGTACCTGAGACAGCAGCAGCTAAATTAGTACTATCCGATAGAGGTGACATTTTATCTCCAAAATATGCTCCCGATATGACCGCACCGGCAGTCATACCGGCGGGTATACCTAATCCTGCACCTATACCCATGGTAGCCAGACCTGCTGTTCCCATTGTTCCCCAAGATGAACCTGTAGCAAGTGAAACAAATGAACAAAAGATCAAAGTAGTAACCAAGAAAAATTTAGGTGAAATTACTTTTAAACCTGCATAAATTAGTGTTGGAACAGTCCCTGCAGCGATCCAGCTGCCAATTAATAGTCCTACAGCCGCCATAAGTGCTAGAGCCTGCATCGCTTTTCTAAGCATGTCAAATGCCCCATTTTCTAATTCATTATAAGAAATACCTAATTTTACAGCAAATGCGCCCATTAATACCCAACTCAGGAACATCATTACTTGTAATTTTATTTTAAAACCTGCCATGCCAATGGCTAAAAAAGCTATGAGTGTTACCAATACTAAAATCGAATACCCCAACGTTGGTTTCTTCTTACCACTTGTCATGTATATACCTCCTAATATCTTTGGATAGTGTCAAGTATGACACATCTTTTAATATAAATCTTCTGTTTCAAGGAATAACTAAATTTTTTAATATTAAAAAAACTATCCTCTAGGTTTTTACCCTTGATAGCACAGAAAACAACTCTACAATATAGAGCATTGTTTTTCTGTGCAGCCAAGTATGGGGCCAGTAGATAATATTTTTATTTTGTAATTTTACTCAATTCGTACTTTTTTAACGCTCAAAAGTACCTTTAACAATTACCTCTCCATTTTCCATCATCTTTTTGCCCTTTGCTAAAACCATATCTATATCTAAATTCTCATCCATTATAACAATATCTGCATCACTTTTAAGACTAATGCTTCCTTTAAGAGGATATATGGATAATAATTTAGCAACATTTGATGTAATAACCTTTAAAGCCTCAGAGAGTTCAATTCCTTCTTCAATGACCATATCTCTGAATTCACTGTGCAAAGAATTAAGGGAAGCTGCCACTAATTCTTTGACACTTCTATCAGGATTATATTTTAAAAGACTACCATTACCATCAGAACTCATCGTAATATTCTCAACAGGTACTTTGTTTTCAATACATTCCATAACTGCTTTGCTAGGTTTTATGGTATCGGCACGCAGGTTACCGGAATTTATACCTGATGTTATATCTATCACGCCACCCATTTTTGCAAATTGAATCGATTGCTCAAAAATTTTTCTATTTCTATTAACATGAGTCGGAAGAAAATGTCTAATGGGAATTTCAATTTCATCAACAATTTCAATGATCTTATCTAACCCTTCTTTTGCATCACCCAGGTGCAAAACTACTATACCAAATCCACCACTTAACATTCCTCCAACTCTAATATCTTCTACTAATTTTATTAGCTCCTGCTTTGTCGGTTGTGATGAACGATGATCAGATATTGCTATTTTAGCACCAATGACTTTATCAATCAGCACTATGTCCTTTCGTACACTTCCGGTCATCGTTCGAGTGGGCAGCTCATATGAACCTATAAAAATATATGTTGTTACTCCTTCTGTCTCAAGAGCTCTTGCTTTGGCAAGTAAAGATTCTAAATGTCTGGTTGTCCCATCTGTACCAAGAAGTCCTACAAGTGTCGTTATACCAAAACCAACAATATTAGATAACATAACTTCAGGTGTACGACTATGAAAACCTGCTTCTCCGCCTCCACCAATAATATGCACATGCTGGTCAATAAACCCAGGAACTACTATCTTTCCTTCTGCATTTATGACTTCAACATCAAAAATAGGATCATCAAAATCAATTTTTTCATCTATTTTTATAATTTTATTTCCAGAAATCAAAATATCCACTTTCCCCAATAATTCAGGACCATATACTTTGCCATTTTTAATAAGCTTGAACATTTAAAACTCTTCCTTTTCTGAATTTTCTGATTTAACATTTTAGTCATCTACTGGTCAAAAAAATTTTTATGCCTTTTTACCACCCTTCCATTATTCAATTTTCAAACAGCGCTGTTTATATCTAATTTTGCAAACTTTATGCCAAGACCTAATATTTGAATTTTCCAATACAACAAAGGTGATCGGGTCAATTATCATCCCATTCACCAGCCCATTCCCCCCTTTTTATCCCGTTTAATCCACAATCCATTGGACGATTCATTGTTTGGACCAAAAAGAAACCGTTCCTTTTTTTGAGGAACTTTTTCCATAAAAGAAAGTCTAAACTATAAAGTGATTTTGGAGGTAAATGCTATGGGAATCAAAAAGAAAATAGTTTTAATATTATCTATGTTAACACTCATATTTCTATATGGTTGTGGAAGCAGTGAAAGAGCTGAAAGTCCATCGCATAATAAATCTCAGGATTTTGCAGCGGTAGGATATAACGAAAAGAGTGAAGAAGATTCTTCTCCTGAAGAAGCTATTTTGAATGGTGCCGATATGATAAACAGCCAATTTACTTCACAGAAAATAATTTATACAGCAGAAATATCGGTGGAGACAGAGGCGTTTGATAAAGCAGTAGAAAGTATCAGAAATAAAACCAATGAGGTAAAAGGGTATATTGAAAATTCTTCTGTCAGAGGAAAAGGATCAGAAGAAAATGACCCAAAACACGGGTACTTTATCCTTAGAATACCAAGAAAAGAGTTTGAATATATTAAAAAATCAGCAGAAAGCTGGGGAAGCATTATACAAAGTAATTCTAGTGCACAGGATGTTACTGAGTCTTATATCGATACCGAAACAAGATTACAAACCCTTCAAATTCAACAAGATAGGATAATGGAGCTTTTAAAAAAGGCTGATAAAATGGAAGATATTATCACCCTTGAACAGGAGTTACAGAGTATTAGATATAAAATAGAGACCTATACTTCCAGCTTGCGAAAAATGGATTCTCTAGTAGACTATTCTACGATTTCTATAAATCTTTATGAAGTTAAAAAGGTCACGGTTGTCCCCAAAGGGTTCTCTCAAGAAATAGGTAAAGCTACCAAATCTTCATGGAACATGTTTGGAGAATTTATCAAAGGTGCAATTGTCATCATTATATATGCACTCCCTTACATTTTAATCTTAGGTATAATTGTGGTTATAATCGCTAGAAAAAGAGGAAATATAATAAAGAAACTACCGTTCATGAGAAAGAATAAAGAATAGATAATTCTTGATTATTTTACAATATTTATAGCAAAGAGTTTCTAAAACAAAAGTTTTGGAAACTCTTTGTGCTTTTAATATTCATGCAACAGCCTATAGATTTATGAGCATAAAAGCCATTCTTTTGCTTTCTTTTGAGAATTCCACAGGGTTTTAAACAAGTTATCATGACGCATCAGTTCATCATAAGTGCCTCTATCAACAATCCTGCCTTTTTCAAATACCAGAATCTCATCCGCACCTTTTATGGTTTGTAGATGATGGGCTATTACAATCAATGTTCTTCCCTTTGCCAGATTAGATATTGCTATCTGTATTTTTCTTTCATTGATCGGGTCTACGTTACTTGTGGCTTCATCCAGTATTACGATTGGAGCATTCTTTAAGAAAGCTCTGGCTATAGAAAGTCTTTGTTTTTGTCCTCCTGAAAGCCCTGCACCATTCTCTCCTACAACCGTATCATAGCCCTCCGGAAGGGTCATAATAAAATCATGTATCATGGCATTTTTAGCAGCCTCAATGACATCATTTTTTGTAGCATCTTTATTTCCAACCTTTATATTTTCATAAATAGTATCTGCAAACAGCACCACATCTTGCATTACGACACTTATATTTTGCAATAAGTAATTATAATCCATATCATTTATATTAATGCCGCCTATCTTGATACGGCCGCTCTTTACATCATAAAATCTCAATAACAGATTGGATACCGTTGTCTTTCCTGATCCCGATGGTCCAACTAAAGCAACTAATTTACCATGCTTCAATTGGATATCAATATTCTTAAGCTCAAATTCATTTTCTTCATATGAAAATGATACGTTCTCAAAGTTGATTTCAAAGTTCTCCGGTTGTTGTGGTTTTTCAGGATTTTTAATAATATCTGCATTTAAAATGGTCATGATTCTTTTATAGCTGTCTCTTGCGCCAAGATATTTGATCCAATACCCTTCTAAATTTTCAAATGGTTTGTAAAATTCTTTAGAGAATATAATAAATAAAATGAAGTGATGCAAATCAATTGTATTATTAAGCAACATAGTTGCCCCAACTATCACAAGCGCTGCAAAACAAAGCTCCATAAATACTAAGTATCTTCCGATATACCCTACAACAGATCTTGAAGTTTTTTTACTGCTCTCGCCGAATTTAGCAGCACTTGCCTTAAGCCTGTTCTCAAAAGATTTGCTTTCAACAAATGCCTTCAATAAAGGAACTCCCTTTGCATACTCTATAAACAGGCTAACCATATCGACTAAATCATCCTGCATATATTTCTGCAACGCAGCATTCTTCTTTATACCGCTTATAAGCACTAAAACTGCTACCGGCAAGAATGATATCATTGCCAGCCCAAGCTTTAGATTAAGGATGCAGAGCCCTACCCCAATAATAGCTGCTGTAATAAAATCAGCAAACATCCTGCTCCACAGATGGGCTGCTATGGATTCCATATTATCTACATCTTTATGAATGATTGTACTAATTTCTCCTAGACGTTCTTTGGTGTAAAACCCTAATGAAAATTTTTTCAATCTCAGGGTGATTTTTTTTCTTATTTTTTCTACTAAACTAAAACCAAGATAGTGTTTTAATAAATCTGCAATCACATTAACTACTTGTTTAATAATAAGTATTACAATGAGACTTATCCAATAAGAAGATAATTTATTAAACATACCTGTATCACCCAAGATCATATTCAACATATCCAATATGACAACCATCATTGCTAGGTTTAGTAATGCACCTACAACAAAGCAAGCAACAGCGAACCCTTGATACACTCTATCTTTGGTAGACATTAGTCTTAAAATATCCATTCTAAATAGCCTCCTTTATCTCCCAATTATCAACCTTATTTTGATTCTCCAACATCTCTTTATATAAATAACAGTTATCCACTAATTGGTCATGTTTTCCTTTTCCGACGATCTTACCGTCATTCATAACAACAATCTGATCCGCATTGACAATAGTATTTAAGTGATGTGCAATCATTATTATGGTTTTATCTTCTGACAGATTATCAATTGCCTTTTGAATGAGATATTCGTTATAAGGGTCTATAGCAGACGTGGATTCGTCCAGTATAATTATTGGTGCATTCTTTAGAATCATCCTTGCTATAGAAATACGCTGTTTTTCTCCTCCTGATAACTTTGCACCACCCTCGCCGACTAAGGTATCATAACCATCATTTAATTCCATAATCATATCGTGTAATTGTGCTTTTTTAGCGGCTTCCATCACTTCCTGTCTTGAAGCATCTTTGTTTCCAATCTTGATATTATCTTCAATGCTTATATTGAATAAGAATACCTCCTGCTGTACGATGGAAACCAATTGTCCCAGTTCTTTTTCATCCATATTCTCAACATTCTTGCCGCCAATTTTTACAATCCCTTTTTGAGGACTATAGAATCCCATAATAAGATTTGCAGTGGTGCTTTTTCCTGATCCCGATGACCCTACTAATGCATTTACCGAGTTTTTCTTAAATGAAAGATTGACATCTTTCAATACCTTTTCCTCTTGATTGTAACCAAATGTAACGTTCTCAAATTCTATATCCGTTGTACTAACTGCTTCATTGGTGGTGTTTCTTAATTGTGGATCTACACCTAAAATAGTATTAATATTATTAATGGTTTTTCCAAAAACTATCCTACTATGTTGTAATGAAGATAATTTAGTGAATGAACCAATGAATACCCCAGCCAATATAATTGAAATAATAAATTGATTTGATGTAATATCATTATTGCTAAGAAGTAATGATGCTACTACAACCAATACGATAAGTGCACCTTGAACAGATAAGGCAATTACCCCCATAGGAATTGAGACACCTAACGTCATCTTCCTTACCCACTTAGTATAGTCATACATGACACCTAGAACTTTTTTGGTTTTGGATTCATCTTTACTAAAGGCCTTAATAACCGATATGGCCCTTACATATTCCACTAAGTCCTCTGACATTCTCTTAATAGTCTTGTTATATTCTCCAAATTGTTCTCCCCAGAATTTTTTAAAAAGTCTGGTTAAAATAATCATTATAGGAATGGTAGAAATCATAGCTAACGCAAGACGCCAATCTACAAAAAGCAATCCTATAAAGATTAATAAAGGAATCAAGGTGGTTTCCAAAATCTCCGGATAAGCATGGGCCAGATAAACTTCTACTTGCTCTACATCGTGATTGATTATGTTACTAAGATCCCCTGTTTTCCTTTTAAGGAAAAATGATATAGGTAATTTCTTCAAATGGTTTATAATATTTAGTCTGATTTCAACTAAGCTTGAATAAGCAGCATCGTGAGCTATGCGAAGAGAAAAAGTATAAAAACCGGCCTTTAATAACTGACACAGTACAATAGCTATTCCAAATAATATAACCCTTTCTTTTGTAAGCTGATTCATTGTATATAGTCTTATTACACCCATAACAATAAACAGCGAAACGATTTTTATTCCAATGCTTGCAGCCATCAAAACACTTGCTGCTTTATTACCTTTATATATTTTTTCAACATCAGATTTTCTTGTTTTCATTGTATCCTCCTTTTATTTTTTGTTTTACGACTATCATTACAGTTTAATATCACACATTCCTCTGATTCTATGATTTTTCTATTACCCCATCTAATTCTCCACCTTCTTCAAATTTTCGTGCAAATAATGCTAGATTATATGATAAACGTACTGATGTATCCGCTTGAATAATTATAATGATAATCATTATCAATGGCTTTGCTTAAAATATCTCTACTTAGCGTAGAGTTATTATATTATTAATATTTAATTTTGCATTTCTCACATAACCTCTCACCAATGTATTGTATACCTGGTAAACGCTTTTGTCAATCGTTTTTATTGTAGATCAGCTAACTACTCCATTTTAAGTCTTTCACATCTTTTACTATTCCTGTTTTTACAAAGTTTTTATGTATCTTATTCTACTAGTAAATATGTATCTTTTATTATTGTTTGGACCAAAAAGAACCGTCCCTTATAGTTTGATTTTTCTGTTAAGCAAAAAAAAGTGGTGGAATGATTTGGTTTTCCACCTCTTTAATATTAATTTTTGTTGGATACATCAGATGAACTCGACCCTATTACTTCTTTTGCTGCTTCTGTTTCATTTGATTGATATATGGATTTTATCATCTCTAACGTTTTTTCTTTATCAGCCTCATAATAAGATACTCCCGATAAATAAATGGATTCTCCGAAAACAGAATAAGTGGCAATGTCTTCTGAGGACATACCTATTGCTGATGCAGCCATTTTCGCAACTTCACCGAGCGGCACATCGGTTTTAATATATTTCATAACTGTATTAGCAACCACAGGAAGTCTATATCCCAGTGTTTTTTTAAATGCAGCTTTTAAAAATTCTTGCTGTGTTTTTATTCTTCCAATATCTCCATCCGGATAACCTGTCCCATCATTGTTCTTTCTAAATCTTAAAAATTTAATGGCTTCTTCACCCGATAAAACCCGACTTCCTTTTGGAAAATGGATATGAAGAGGTGGTGAATCGTATTCATCATCATAATCCATATCCATAGGGACATATACTGGAACTCCGCCTAATGAGTCAACAACCTTCTCAACACCATCGTACTTAACCTTTATGTAGTATTCTATAGGCATACCTGAAAGTATGTCACTAACTGCTGATTGAATGCCTTCAATCCCATCATCATAATATACAGCATTTATTTTTTTCTTGCCTGCACTATGATGCTTATTTCTTTCATAGTAAGTATCTCTGGGTACAGAGATAATGTCTATTTTCTTTGATTTTGGATCAAAACTGGCAACCATGATAGTATCTGTTCTTGGCCCCTCCATCCCTATTAATAAAACATTCATTCTCTTACTCTGTTGAAACATATAATCCATTGGACTCATCTCTTTTTCATCCTGAGAAAGGAGATGCTCTGAAACTGAATTGCCCTCTTTGTCTCCTAGATATGGTTTTGCTTCATAAATGCTGTCATATGCCAACATTGCTCCTGTTAAAAGGAATGCAAACACTAAAAATGTTCTTACAAAATATTTTATAAATACTTTCATTTATTAAATCCTTTCTCACCTATATATACAGCTTTTGTCTTTATATGTCTCTACGAATTAATTCAATTTTTACATTATTTTGATCTTCATTGAAATATTTTACAATATATTTAAGTTAAATTGAAGCAAAAAATAATAATCGTCATATATTTTGACGATTATTTTACAAAAAAAGTTCCAAAAAATAATAAATAAAAGTCTATTCAACTTCTGAAATAATCACGATTATTTTACTGCTTTAACCACTTTGATTTCTAAATCTTGTTTTTCTATCTTTTCAGAAAGCTCATCAAATCTTTTATCATGTTCCTGAAGCTTTTCAAATACCGCTTGATATCCTTCAAGAGCTATTTGTGTTTTAGGGAGAACAGTATTTTCTATCACTGCAATATCTTTCTTATTTGCTTTTTCATCAAGCTTCTTATTAACATTTTTGAATTGTTCATTCATTTCAGCATACATTTTTTCTATAAGTTCAAACATTTTTTCTTCCATATTTCAATGCTCCTTATCTTTGATTTTATTATATAGTACCTAATAAATCCTTTCAACAAATATATTATGCATTAATTTACTTTTCTTCATGGAATTCTAAAAGTTCTTTGAGTACTTATGTTTTTATTTGTTGAGAACATTTCTATTATATCTATATCTGTTATCTCTACATTCACTATACTCATCTTTTCTCATTAATCGAACCAAAAAGAACCGTCCCAATTGGTTCTTTAAAAAAAAGACAAGAGAGATTAACTCTTGCCTAATTTTTCTTTTAAAGCTTCTTGAAGTACCTGAGAGAAATTGATACCTGCTTTTTCTGCTTTAGTATTAAGTCAGTTATGTAAGGTTAAGGTTTTCTTTATTGCACGGCTGTCATTAAGGTTAGGATATAAATTTATTCATTTAATAAATCTTCTCCTGGCTGCCAGTCAATTGCGCATAAACCTCCTGCTTGTAGAGCTTGAAGTACTCTTAATGTCTCATCAACACTTCTCCCTACATTTAGATCATGGATAACCGAATATCTAACTATTCCTTCAGGGTCTATAATGAATAATCCTCTTAAGGCAATGCCGTCTGCTTCAATTAACACTCCATAATCTTGGGATACAGTTTTAGTCATATCTGATGCAAGAGGGTAAGCTATTTCACCTAATCCGCCTTGGTTAATCCAAGCTTTATGAGAATGCTCGCTATCAACACTTACTCCAAGAACCTCTGCTTTTAATTTGTTAAACTCATTTACCTTCTTACTAATACCAATAATTTCCGTTGGGCACACAAAGGTAAAATCTAAGGGATAAAAGAATAAAACTAACCATTTATCTTTATAGTCAGATAAACTTACAGTTGAAAATTCGGTCCCCTTGCCGTTTACAGCTTTCATTTTAAAATCTGGTGCTGCTTTACCAACTAATCTTTCCATATTATTATTAATCTCCTTTAAATATTTTTTTTTACTATTATTATTTATACCACTCATTCACAATATTAAACAGGTAAAAAAAATATTTCAACATTTAAATGATAAAATGGTTATATATGACAGAAAATAAGGATCTTTTCTTCATTATCTTCGACACCAAAAGAACCTTCCCCAATTATTCACAATACACCCAACTCTTTCAGCAATCTAATACAGTCCCTATACCCCGCAAAATATAAGCTTTCACTTACACTTGAAGCTTGGTGATTCTGCTTATCTATATACTCTTTTGCAAACTTTTTATCCTCTTGATTGAGTTGGTTAAAAATCTTATCAAAAGCATCACTATGCTTACTAAGATAATACTCTATTTCTTTATATTCACTATCCGTACTTATAAACTCCCGATATGCTAGAGTTTGCAGTTCAGCAGTAAAGTTACCAAAATACCAATTAAAATCTTCCATTATTCCCTCCTATGATTGAATGATTATCACAAACAGGGTATAATGAATATATCACTGTTTGTGACAGTGGTGGTAAGAAGTGGTGGGCAGCTTGCCGGCGTGCACTACTTCTTTTTAATTTTTATAATTCTCTTACAACCTCCTCGTCCAAAATCGCCTTTCTTTGTTTCCAATCAGGCATCAAAGATGTCATAAAGTCGTAAAAGTCATTATCATGATTTTTGTATTTAAAATGAATCAACTCATGTAAAATAACATAATCCATGCAAAGCTTAGGTGCTTTAATCAGCTCAGAGTTTATCAGAATCGTTTTTTTATCTCTAAGACAAGACCCCCATCTGGCTTTCATCAGCCTCATTTTAATGTGAGGCATTAAGATATCATACTTAGCAACAATGGGATAAACACGCTTTAGGCTTTCTTGAAACTTTTCTGTTGCTTTTGTTTTGTACCAATCTTTTATTAGCTTTTCCTTGCGGTCATAGTTTTCTTTGTCCCTTACAGTTAAATATATATACCCCCTATAATATCTCACCCCCTCTAAACCATCACTTTCCTTAACCTTTAGACGGTATTGCTTGCCAAGATACTTAAATGATTCTCCGCTTAGATAAGACTTTTTAAGCTGCTGCTCCGGCTGCACTCCCTTAAAATGTCCTACTTGCTTTAAAAGCCATCTCGCTTTTGACCTTACAAATTCCAAAATATAATCAAAAGGTACAGCTTCATTTGCAGAAACAACAATCCCCATATCTGGCTTGACGTATAGATTGATATTCTTAATCGGTTTTCTTATCAGTTCAAACTCGATAACCTGATGATCATAAGTAAGGGTATGCTTTGTCATATCTTGTATCTCCGTAATGCAACTGTCTTAATATTTTCTATCATCATATCAATTTGCTCAAAAGTAAGCTTGGGAAAATACTTTTGTTTCATCAAGAACAGCAAACTGTCGATTTCTTGTGAAATCCTCTTATGTACATCCGTATTATCCTGCCAATCCACCTTACAGTGACGCTCTATAATCATGTCAACTTCCAAAGCAACATTTGCTAAAATATCTTCATACCCAAAAACAGGTTGATCATCCAATACCTTTTCAGATGCGTTCTTTTTATACTTTTTATCTTCTAATATCTCTTTAACCACACCATAAAAAGCTTGTGCATCAACATGGTGCTTAATCTTTTCCGGATACACTGCCCCTGAATGCCCTTTTCTAAAGTCACCCATGACCGTTTTCATTCTTTCAAGGTATTCAACATCCGAAATTCTTTTTTCCTTGTATGCTTTAATAATAGCTTCAATGCGTTCTGAAAACTTTTGATAATACGCAGGGTTTTCATCCCATTTTTGACTGATACGCTTTGACATCTTTGTCCTAATAGCATCAGCTTTAGCTCTATTCGATCCAAGACGTGCCAACTCATTTTCTACGCCTTTCTCATCCAAAACATCAACAGGTGCAGTAATCTTGATGACGTCTTCTGCTGCAATATATGTATCCATAAGGTTTCTCATCTTAGTCTCATATTCTTTATAATCAATGGTATCATGATATCTTATCTTCACAGCAGCTCTTAGTTCTTGATAAAACTTAAACCCTTTTTTATATCGACTCATCTCTTCTTCGCCCAGTGCTTGATGTACATGATCAGATTCCAATGCCATACCCAGATATCTGCCAAAATAACTCAAAGCAGTATAAAAATCATGACGAATAACATCCTCTTCTAAAACCAGCTCATAAGCCTCTTTATCCCACGTATTTTTTATATCCTTAAAGATTGCAACTACATTTGAATACGCTTCTCTCAGCTTACCGATAATACTGATGACATCAACCAAAGCTTCTTCCAAATCCTTGCTGTCAAAGTTTTCCAAACCTGCACCCGAGTAAGTTTTCATAGCACTATCCAGTTCTTGAATCAGCCCTCTATAATCAATAATCAGACCATAATCTTTTCCCTCATAAAGGCGGTTGACCCTTGCAATGGCTTGAAGTAAAGTATGTTCTTTCATAGGCTTATCAATGTATAAGATAGTTGCTCTTGGCGCATCAAAGCCGGTTAATAGCTTGTCCACTACAATGAGTAAATCCAGCTCATCTCCATCTTTAAACTCACTTTTGACACGCTCTTCATACCTCTGAGCATCACCATAAGCATCCATCATATCCTGCCAAAACCGTATCACAACAGTATTCGGCTTTTCATCCATTCCCTCATGCCCTTCTCGTTGGTCAGGAGGAGATATCACAACGGCTGTCTTTAAATCACCATACTCTTCAAAAACCTTATGATACCGAATAGCATCCAGTTTTGAGCCTGTAGCAAGCATTGCATTTGCAAAAGTGTTTTGATAAAACGTTGTAAAATGCATATAAATATCATCCGCAACCAAAGCAATCCGTTGCTCTGATGAAGCGATGGCTTCAAACCTGCTCCATTTGCTCTTTAAGGCTTCAGCTTCTTTATCTGTTAGATTTCTGGTAATCATCTCAAGCCTTCTATCAAGGGCATTGCGATTCACCGTTTGGTCCACCAGTCTGCCTTCGTATAGTAAAGGTACGATTGCACCATCTATGACACCATCATGAATGGTATATTTGTGAATCATTCTACCGCCAAATTTATTAAGGGTACTCTTATCCTTTTTCATCAAAGGCGTTCCCGTAAAGCCAAGATAACAAGCATTTGGAAATACTCTTTTCATCTTTCTGTGCAAATCTCCATACTGGGTTCTATGAGACTCATCAATCAAGACAAAAATGTCAGAAGATTGGATAGCCTCTTGGTGTTTTGATGCTGTATCAAACTTATGGACCAGTGATGTAATAATATCCGCACTGTTTTTATGGATCAGTTCCACTAAGTTTTTACCACTGGTAGCTCTTTCTGCTCTTAATCTTGAGTGATTAAAGGTTTGATGAATCTGACTGTCCAGTTCAATCCGATCCGTAATTACCAGTACTTTTGGATGTATGAAAGCAAGCTCTGATAAGATATACCTTGCAAGCATGACCATGGTCAAAGACTTGCCGGTTCCTTGAGTATGCCATACTACTCCTGACTGACGATTGCCTTTCTTATCCCGAATCTCAATGGTTTTGATGATTTCTTTGGTAGCAAAATACTGAGGATACCTTGCAATCTTTTTCTCATTTTTATCAAACACCGTAAAATATCGTATAAAATCCATAATCCGCTTAGGGTGAAATAAAGCCACCAAGTTTTCATCTTGTGTGGTGGGTATCCTATCAACAACCACCTCTTTTAGCGTGGACTGAAACCAAGGATATTCAGAAGACTCAGGGTCTTCCTTCCATACAGACCAAAACTTCTGAGGTGTTTTTACTGTGGCGTATTGCACCTCATTTTTATTGGTTGCCATCACCATCTGGACAAACTTAAAAAGCTGTGGGATATAGTCATTGTCTTGATTTCTTTCCATTTGTGTTATGGCTTTAACCACGGGCAAACCGGCTTTTTTACACTCAATCACCCCAAAAGGAATCCCATTGATAAAAAGTATTAAATCCGGCTTAATAATCCCTTTGCCATCCTCCCTTTCGATGACCATTTCGGGTACGACATGAAACACATTATTGGTAGGATTGTCCCAGTCGATATAATGAATATCAAAAGACTTGACACCATCCATAACCTCTAGTTTTTCCGGATAACTTCGCCCAAGTATCAAATCATCGTAAATTTTTTCATTGGTCTTCACAAGCCCATCTGAAAGCCCTGCATTAATATCCAAAATAGCTTGTCTTATATTCTTTTCAGAAAATGGATACGCTTTACCTTTGTATTCAAAACGGTTGATATGGCACAATCTGTCATAAAGCACATCTTCTAATATCACATCATAGAGACTGCTCCGCATGGCTTTAGCTTCTTGATGGGATAATATGCAGTACCCCATATGTTTTAATACCTCTATAGCAGGGTTTTGCGAAATATTCACTTCATCATATTCATGATCTCTTCCCATAGTATCCCCCCTTTTACTGTTCTGAGTCCTCTGTACCAACCCTTACGATACCTGTTAGTAGGAGTTGCATGAGGCCTTTTTTTTGTTGTTTTAGGGCTTGGAGTTCTTGTTGTAATAATTCAATGTTTCTACTTATACCATTTAATAATACTGTAATAGCTTCCTGTTCTTTTATTCCTGGAAGCGTAATTTTTAATTCAAAAAAATCCTTAGTAGAAACATTAAGCAACCCGTGTGCTCTCCCTCCCTCTTGTGCTATCTGAGTTAATCCTTTATTCAGAATCCCAGACTCAAAAAAATGTTCAAAATAATCAATATCACATTCTTTTGTATCCCTTATGGCAAAACATATGTACAATGTAGTTACAACTCCACTTTTATAATCTTTTAATCTCTTAATAGCACCCATAGGATACCCTTTAGAATAGCTTTTGTTGTAAGCAAACTCATTCTTTTTCAATAAATAATAGTTATCAAGCACACTACTGGCTACAGATTTATTAAAAAAATCTTCTTGATTAATTAATCCTCTTTGAGCAGATATGGTCAATACGTTTGTATTAAATACTTCGTTTTTTCTTGTCACTCTACTAAAAACATGTTTTAAGCTAACTTCGTGCCACTCTTTATCAAATCCAGACACCCGCACCTCACCAGTCAAAAGCTTCTGCATCAACCCTTTCTTTTGCTTTTTCTTTTCCTCGATGAGTTTTTCTTTAAATTCTATGGCTTTGTCCCAAGTTGAGAGAATATCTGCGATTTTTTGTTGTTCACTTATATTTACAGGAAACATAATTTTTTTATTAAGAATATCTGTTCTGGTTATCCCAGGTATTAATCCTAGAGATTCTGAATTATATTTTTCTTCATTCATCTTCATGTGAAAATAGATTAACTTATTTGATATATTAGTACACCTTATCGCCATTAGCTGTCTACTGATACAATAATCGTTATCTGATATTATTGCTTTTCCAACGCCCGATCCTTTGACTGTTATTAAGACATCATCCTTCTTACATAATGCTTTAGGTCTTTCAGTGAATTTTGTTGCACGTATACACTTTTCATCAAAATCTGCTGGTCCTGTCAAATACGGAATTCCTTTTTCATCTAAATTATATTCATCCTGAGCAATATGTTGTCCTGAAATAAGTTGTATATAATATTGCAGTTTATCACATTTCCAATTTTCGGGTATAAATTCATCATCACATTTTTTGTATTTTAAAATATGTCCTTGTCTAATTGAATAGATATGTTTTTTCATCTCTTCGTTCAATTTTCTCACTCCAGTCGATGTTTTATAATCCCAACTCTTCTAAATATTTAGCCATCTTCTCTTCCACTTCCACAAGTTCAGCCTTGATATTGGCAATATTCTCAGCTACAGCTTCCATGTCCACCATTTCTTCTTCTTCAAAGGTGTCCACATATCTTGGGATGTTGAGGTTGTAGCCGTTTTCTTTGATTTCTTCTCTTGATGCTTTATAGGCATACTTTTCTATATTTTCATAGCTTTCATAAGCATATACTATCTTTTGGATATCTGTTTCACGGAGTTTGTTTTGGTTTCTTCCTTTCTCGTAGTACTCGCCGCCTGATGCATCAATGAACAAGACTTCTTCTCTATCTCTATTTTGTTTAAATACCAATATACAGGCAGGTATTCCTGTGCCAAAGAATAAATTGGATGGCAGCCCTACCACCGCATCCAGCAAATTCATCTCGATGATTTGCTTTCTGATTTTGCCTTCGCCGGCACCTCGAAAGAGTACACCATGAGGGAGTACCACACCCATTCTTCCCCCTTCTGCTAATGAGTGAAGCATATGAAGGACAAAAGCAAAATCCCCTTTGGACTTAGGCGGTACACCCCAAGAAAACCTTTTGTAAGGGTCAAGGTTTTCAGCCATAGCAAAGTTCTTATCACTACCTTCTCCTGCAAAGCCCGACGCCCACTTGTCCAGTGAAAAGGGTGGATTGGCAACCACTATTTGAAACTTCATAAGCTTGTCATCTTTTAGGTGTTTTGGGTTAGAAAGGGTATCACCCCACTCTATCTTGGCATCATCTATTTTATGTAGGAACATATTCATCTTGCATAGCGCGTGTGTTTGTCCGTTTCTTTCTTGTCCATAGATTTGTGCTTTTTTGTTTGGGACTTTGTTATATGCTTTGATGAGCAGTGAACCGGAACCACAGGTTGGATCATAAATACGATCGTTTTCTTCCGGCTTTACCAGCCTGGCCAGTAGTTCTGATACCTCTGATGGCGTAAAGAACTCGCCCCCTTTTTTACCTGCATCAGACGCAAAATTAGCAATCATGTATTCATATGCATTCCCTATGATATCCTCACCCACAAGCCTAGAAGGACGTAAATCCAAGCTATGAAAATCTTCCAATACATTCTTTAGCATAGCGTTCTTATCCCTTGCTTCTCCTAGCACCGCTTCTGAGTTAAAATCAATATTTTTAAAAACACCTCTTAGTTTTGTCTTGTTTTCTTCTTCTATATGAGCTAGTGCCACGTTTATGGTTTCACCGATATCAGACTGATTTCTTTTATCATATATATAGTCAAAGGTAGATTTTTCATCCAGTACAAAACGCTCATACCGCATCTGCCTTTTGACCATCTCTTTATCTTGATATTTTTCCATCATTTCTGCTTTATGCTCTTTGTAAATATCACTGATATACTTTATAAACAGCATGACCAGCACATAGTCCTTATAAATAGCAGAATCAATCTTACCCCTAAAGGTGTCACATGCCCTCCACAGGGTACTATTGACTTCTTCTTGTGTTAATTTTTTTACTACCATGATTACTCCTCCGATAAATTCTTCTTTTGTTCTTTTTCTATTTGTCTGATACTTTTTTTAGGTGTGGGCAAATCTTCTGGCATAGTGCCACCAAGTTCTTCAATAGTTTTACGAACCTTTTTACCAACTTCAAAATGTGTTTGATTGGCTTTACCTTTACTTTTCACTTGTTCTCTTCTGAGTTTTTCATCTGTCTGGGTTGCTCTGAATAGATTAGCAGCTAATTCTGTACTGCCCATATGATCCAATATCTTTTGACTTTTTTTAAGTTCCTTCTTTTTATGGATATCTTTTGCTTTCAGCCCACCATAGAGCCCCATATAACTATGATTTTGAAAAACACCATAATCCAGTGGTGTTTTTACACCAGCCATTTCTGCCGCTTCTTGTTGTCTTGTTTTGACAGCAAAATAGGTTTGTCCTAATGCGATCACTTCTTTTCTTGGGTCTCCGTTTTGAACGATAAGATAACATGCATATCTTGAAAGCATCATATCATTAATTTTACGCCGTGCGTTTGATCCAACTTGAACCATTTTGTTGACGTCAACAAAATGGTCTGAAACATTGTTTTTACTGCTTTTACAAGCAATTTTAGCCTTATCAATCACATTACCCCCAAATAATTCTTCAAAAAACCTTTCTAAAACCATTTAAACTATCATTTCATTCATTATCATATTGTACATTTTCGTTTTTTCTTTTATCAAATCTTGAAGCAAAATTTTTTCTCTCATCATCAATCTATTTATCTCTACTATTTTACATTGTCTATCCAACTCAGGTATTTTAATTTCAACTTCTTTTAAGAGACTAGTTTTTATAATCTGTACTGCAGAGCCTATCAGACTTTTTGAATATTCTTTTTTCATATGTTCACTGTTCAGATAAACACTTAAATACTCCGGTAGTATTTCGTCTGAATTCAGTCTAATTACTGCAAATAATGACGGTATCAATAGTCCGACATCATTCTCAGAAATTGCAATAGCAGTATTAGGGTAGCTTAGTCTCACCACTACATCCCCTTTTTGAGTCAGATACTTTTCATTGAGCACTTCATTGCTTTCAAAGACTTCCAATTCATGATGGTTTAGCCAACCACTTGACTCAAAGCTTTTAAGGGTAAGCATTTGGTATCTTTTATCAACTTCTATTAGATTCATGGCTTGCTTACGTTTTACCACAAGCCCTGTAGATATACTCGCCTTAGTCCGGAGTATAACACCTTGAAACTTCACAATATGTACCACCTCAATGTCATTTGCATTCTATAACAATATTTTCTATTTTAGTATACTATTCTTCTCTATATTTCGTCAATATGTTTTCTTCATTATTTTTTGCACTATATAAAAAATGACATTTTTCGCTTAACAAAAAGTTCGACAAACTGTGTGAAAACGAACTTATTTCACCATATATCTTGTCAGCCTACCGCTGCCGACTTTTGTGATAAGCTCTTTTTCCTTCATTTCTTTGAGCATGTTAACAGCATGAGTTGTGCCCACTCCCAAAGCTTCTTCAACATCAGAACGAGTAATTTCTTTTTGCTTTTCAAACAATTCTAAGATTGGCAAGTACTTTTCATTTTCTGCATTTAATTCTTGTGCATGTATATTTGGTAAAACAACTCGGAATGCACCTTCCACATTTTCAAACTTAGGTTGCACGGGTAAACCTTTGTAGCAACTAATTATCTTGCTAATACCTGTGCCATATGCTTCAATTAATTTCATTCTATAAAATAGGCTTGCAAGTTTTTCGTTTCTAGGTTGAGATGCTCCAAGCATAGCTGCCTCTAATGATAATCCGGATACCAGTCCACCTAAGGATATAATCTCTAACCGGTCAGAGTAAAAGTTTATAAATGTGCTTCCACTAAAAGAATAATCTCTATGAACAATGGCATTCAGCAAAGCTTCACGAACAGCATCTTCCGGATAATCCCTCTGGTCAGTACGCAGCAAGTCATGGAAGGTAGCTTTTGTACCATTATAAAAATCAATGGTTTTATAGGTATCTGTAAGCTGGGCAAATAGAGAACCAATAAGCTCTTTTCTATCTTTAAACACTAGCTTATCTGTGCCTTGGAAAATTGCTAGTTTGATAGAATGCTTGCACTGGTCTGAAACAAGTAACCCCATATTTGTATAAATATCATCAGAAGTAAGAATGCCTAAATTTTTCATTTGAACTTCTGTAAATTCTAAATCTCTTTTTTGCATTTCCTCATTTAGTCTATCGAAAGTCAACTCTTGAACTAGAGAACGATTTGCCTCGAATGAATCACCATCTGTCATTTTTATCATCATACGGATAGAATCTTCAGATGCTGGGGCAGATGTTGTCCCACTTCTAACATATACACCTGTTGGTTTAAGTCCTTTATCTAATAGGTAATAAGGCTTTTTTGTGCCTTGAGTAACAGTTAATTTAATAAAAAACTTTTTCTCTTCTTGCAATAACTCAATATTAGTAAACATAGAAATATCAGGACGAATACTATCTCTTAAAGAGTTTGAAATTTGTTGCATTACAAAATCGGCATTATCAAGACCAACAATTTCTCCGCTATCTTGTACACCAATATAGATTGTCCCACCGCTTGTATTGGCAAAAGCAACAATTTCTTTTTTAAAATCTGAGGTATAGGTTTCTTTTAATTCCACTGTCTCACTTTCATACAACTCCATAATACCACTCCTTCTATCATTTTCTATCACTTCTAACACAATAATAGCACAACAAGTGATAGAAAGCAACGAGAACTGTCTGACAGTTTACGACAAGGAGATAACCCATTATCCTTAATAAGAATACAATCTTTAATGCAATAAACAAAAGCACTACACTTAGTTAGCTGGCCTAACCATTCTAAAGAGCTTTATCCCAACATTTGACACAGAGCCAATTTTTTTCTATAAATGAAAAAAAGCGATGGAATGAGTAGGTTTGTGCTTTCCACTGCTTTGAGTTTGAGTTATGTAGCTAGTTTTCAATTATTTTTTTCATATAACCCTCCATTTATTAGCCCCAAAATTGGTCTTTACTTTTAAATTCTTTCCAAATAACTTCGCTCCAATCTGGCAAGCCTACTGGATTATTTCTATTGGGATTCCAGTCTGTTGACTTGCTACATATCTATGATGTATTTCGAATATACATACCTTTTCCAAAAACCTGATAAAGTATATCATTATTTCCAAATGCCAAAAGAATTTAAATACATCCTATGTATTGGTTCAACTAATGCTTTCAAAGCTTTATGAGAAGTGGAACATCAAATTTAAATACATCCTATGTATTGGTTCAACACCATTCATCTTATATAAGCGTTTCAAGATACTCACATTTAAATACATCCTATGTATTGGTTCAACGAATGTAAACTTAAATAAAGTAACAGTGGCCCAGTTATTTAAATACATCCTATGTATTGGTTCAACCCTGTAAAATCTTCTGGACAATTGAGATTAAACTCCATTTAAATACATCCTATGTATTGGTTCAACGAACCACCAGAAGCTATATGTATTTGATCAACCTTCATTTAAATACATCCTATGTATTGGTTCAACAATTGGTATATCTGGAGAAGTTACACTACCAAGCCTATTTAAATACATCCTATGTATTGGTTCAACGTGGATCATCGGATTCAAGTTCTTTTATTGTTATCAATTTAAATACATCCTATGTATTGGTTCAACTGAAATTGCTAAGGGTAATCTGAGTCCCAGTATCTTATTTAAATACACCCTATGTATTGGTTCAACATTTACAGTTTTGATAATTTGGTTATGTGTATTCTCATTTAAATACATCCTATGTATTGGTTCAACCAAGTGCTACCAATGTTATTACTGTTGTTTTGGGATATTTAAATACATCCTATGTATTGGTTCAACCGATATGAAATATTGTTTATCCGCAGAAGATATTCGATTTAAATACATCCTATGTATTGGTTCAACTGAAATAAGTGATTTTAATAAGTTTGTAAAAGTAAATTTAAATACATCCTATGTATTGGTTCAACTTTTTTGTGGACCAGCTAATATAGATCATATAAAAAAGTTCCTGTTATTTTCATAGGAAGATTCCTCTTTCTCGTTGTTGATACTTTTTCCGATTAAATTTTCCATTCTCGACTAAGAACCCTCCGTCTTCAAATTCGTTTTCAACATAATAATAGGAGCCACATTGTTCTTTAAAATATGGTAATGTTTGTGTATCATATGCGATAATGTTAAATGTAAAAAAACTCATCTTTTCGTTGAAGATAGATAGATTGACTTGTTTTTCTGCATACGCCATTTCATTATCGTCATAAAGGGTTTTATACTCTTGCCATAACTTTTTACCATCATATTTTTCGTTGTCATATGGGATAAATAATTGGAAAGTTTTCTGTTCAATAAGTTTCATCTTATTTTTTACAGATTCAAATTCTAATTCCATTGCTTCATCTAATATAGTCAGTATATTATTTTCTGGATTCAATTCACTTTTTATCTCATTAATATTTTTGAAAGCTGTTTCATAAAACTCTCTGAAATTTTTATTCTCTAAATACCCTCTAACCTTTTCACTTTTTAAATCCATCCCCCTTCTTAAATCATTTCTATATATCTTATATGCATCATCGTATTTAAAAAAATATGCAACACTATCTGTTTTTTTACAGGAACGATTGATTCTCCCTAAAAATTGTTCCTCACAATCTAGTAAAGAAATATCTTTGAAACCTATGTCCATATCAATGTCTACGCCTGCTTCTATTACTTGTGTTGCGACAACAATCATATTTGATCCACTTTTTATTTTCTCAATCACTTCATCTCTAAAAAATTTGTTATCATCACCTGATAATTCAAATATATCGAATCCTTCAAAATCATTTTTAATGAGATTGTAAAAGTCTCTAGCTGTATCTTTTCTGATAAATTCTACTAATATCTTGCAATGAGTTTTTCTTTCATTTATGACTTGCTTAATCTTATCTCTGATATCTTCAGGTTTAATATCAGATAAATTGAGCATTTCGAAGTTTAAGTGAACTCTTTTTTTAAATACATGATTTTCAAAATATTTGTCTCTATTTTTAATTAAGCTAACACAATTATTTTTAGTTTTCTTATCATCCAGTAATTCATCTAGTTTTGGAAGGGTAGCAGACATGATAATAATTTTTATATTTAATAATTGAGCATATTTCTCTAAGAAAACAATAATTTCTTTCCATATCTTGTTTCTATAGCTTTGTATTTCATCTAAAATGACTACACTATTACAAAGGTGCACAAGTGGAAAGTTTACTTCTCGGCCACAGCCAAACAAATAGTCGAAAAAGTTTATATGCGAAGTTATCACAAAAGGATAATGCAAGAATTGTCTGTCCAAATAGCTTTTTTCGTAATCTATTTTTTCTTCATTATCTATATTCTTTTCTCTGTTTGTCATTATAGAGGTTATAGAGTTAACTACAGAATATCTGATTTGGTTTTGAAATATATCATAAAAGGTTTTATTGGTCTGCTCTACCAAAGTATTAAACGGAAATATGTAAAACACTATATTAATTTGAGGTGAGCTTTTAACTATGTTTAGTGCTAGATTAATAGATATATTCGTCTTTCCACTTCCAGTAGGTGCTTCAAGATAAAAAATGTTTGAATTAATGTTTTTTTTGAGGTTTTGCTCTGCTTCATTAAAAATCTCACACCTGAGTCTATTAATCTCACTATCTGCTTCACCCATCTTATTGTAACGTTCTATACTTTGATATACTTTGTAGTTTTGATATATTTTAATAACCTGATCAATGTTTTCAATATTTCCTAAGTCAACTTCTTCTTGAGTATGATAATGATATGTGGCATAGTAGTCACAAGCAACAATCATAGAATATAATAGCTTATTCAATATATAAAATTCAGTCTGATCCATTTTCCATTTTCTGTAGACTTTTTTCCTGCGATTCCATTCATTGTCTGTTCCAAACTTCGTAGGATCTAAGCTGTTACTTTGGTATTCCTTTATATTAGCTCTGCCTGTTTTTAATGCCGATTCAAGTTTCTCTAAAAAATCATTTGTATTTTTTAAGTGCAAGTGATGTCTTGATATCTGATACGCAAAAGAATATAGAATATTATACAAATAGTATTTGACCACTCTTTTTTCTACTCTTTCTATTTTTTTACTAAAGCAATCAATATAAATAATTGAGGAAAAAATTGAGTGTTGCGTATTGGATGTTTTTTCGTTTTTATAATACGGGTTTTGCATCCTTTCTTTTTGAAAGGCTGTATTAATTTTACCTATATCGTGCAGGTATATTGCATTACCGAACATATCCTTTATTAATTGAATACTTGAAGCATCTAGTTTTTCATCTGCACATCTTAAATTTTCTATAATTTTCTCAAGAATTTGTCCAATACCCTTTTCTTTGTTAAGCTTTTGAAAATAGTATAGGGTTAGTTTCGAGTGTTCTAAAAGGGTTTCACTTTCTTTATTATGATTGGTATGTGCAATGATATGGTTCAGATTATTTACCATGCTGTTAATATCCATTAAGTTTATTTGCATCTTTTTATCACCTATCCATTAATAACTTTTATTTCATAAAAATAACAGAACTTGGTCAAATAAAAACTACAGGGCTAACCTCAAGACATAGAAGCATCTATGCATCTGATAGTTAAGCCCTATATGATACACTAAATTTTTTTATCGTCTTGATTTTAAAAAAATACCAATCTATATTCTCCATCAGCATATAGATTCTGATCATTCTCTAAAGACACTATTTCACAATTTGTCATCATTAATTCTTCATATTCATAAAAATTTAATTCTTCATTAATTCTTACCGGCATTTTCTCTCTAAAAATATATACAGATTTATTATTATGTGAAAAGCAATTATCAATTTGAATATTTTTACTAGGAAAAAGAGAAGTTATATAATTATCTTTGGACTCACATAGTTCTATATACTCACAATGATTAATAGATGCAGGATGTTCATTCTTCCCTAAATATGGAAAATACATAGATTGATGATTTAGCATATAGTTGTGTAATTTTTTGAATATGTCATCGTCTATCTCTTTGTTGTCCAGTATATATATTCTCCATTTAGGATTCTCAAGCCATTGTTCTCTTACTATAAGGTTTCCACCTTCTTCTTGACTGGCATATCCTACACTATTATTAAAGGTTTGAATTTTTTTTACAAAATATCCTTTATCCTTTAAGTCAGGCTGTATAGCTATTTTTAGATTCTGAAGTTTTGAATAAAATTCAGGATATTTCTCTCTTTTATTCTCTTTTAGATTTGTATTATTTTGTTGCGTATATCCTCCAAGCCCTATAATCGCACCCAATACACCAAACAATGCAATTTTATGTATATGGCTATAGGTAAAATATACAAAAGCGTTGACATCTGGTTTTTTGAACATGGCTGTTTTTCCTGATAAAGTGAATTTAATAGCCTTCATTATTTTAACCTTCACTTTCTCATTATTGGTTTAGATTATTGAGTGTAAATATATTTTTAAGTTCAAATTCACATCCAAGTGATTCTAATGCGGTATCAATTTCAACTTCTAATGGATTAATAAAAACTTCTATTTTAGCAATATCCTCTACAAAACCTTCAACTAATTGATATAGTCTGTCCATTTTAACAATATTCTTATCATTCTTTTTCTCAAAATCTATATATTGATCTAAGTTAGGCATGTATAATTTTGATTCACTTTTACACTCTATAAATATTGCAAATTCATTTTCACATCCCATTTTACTATTCGTAGCAATTGCGGTTGCACCTAAACAACAAGCTCTTTTAAATTTACTATACGCTTCTTTTGTATATCCTTCAAAGTCGTCTACTATTCCAATATAGCTGTTATAATTATCTGGAATAATACTGAATGGATAAAAATAATGTGCTTCATCCACCATGATTTTAGTTCCTAAAGAAGAAGCATCTGCATCATCTTTTTTGGGATTTCTAAAAGGTGACAATATATCTTGAGTTTCTACGATAGTATCTTGATATTTGTTATATCCTTGTCCGATTTGCACTGCACCCGTAATGCTAATGTTTTGTTTGGACTCTGCAAATGTAGCACCAAAATTCATGACATCAATAGCAGAAAATAGGTTTTTTAGTACATCTTTTGATTTTGCCTTGTCTAATACATCCGGTGCAAATATGCTTTCATATCTCTCTTTTAAGTTTCTAGGCTGTAGCTTATTCTTTTCTTCTTTTTCTGTTTGAATTAAATATGACTTGATATATAGTACTTTTTCTCCTTCATTTTCCCACATTTTTTTAATTGGGTACTTAAATGCTTTATCACTTCCAAAGATATGTCCTTCACTTGTGGTTTTTGGTCTTCCGGTAAAATCAGCATTCCAGTTTGACATAATACTTTTTATTGCAACAACACCATATACTCTATTTTTCATTGTTTAAGCCTCCTTTTTTTCTAACAATAAATTATTCGCCATCAGCCCTGCAAGGAATACATCCTCATAGTCCGTGAACTTTGAATCTGTTTTATAATCCATCACCATACTCATTGCATTTTTTGCTCTCCTGCTATTCAAAAAAACCTTATGACTATATAGCTTGAATACATTTATCAATTGCTTTTTCAATATTTCTGCATTACTTGAGCGAAAAAAAGGTTCTGCCATATCAAACTTCTTATTATTCTTATCTTTTTCACTTTGATACAATAAATAGTAAGCCATTTGACCCGATATAAAGAAAAACTCTTCGTCTGTTTTAATTTTAGTGGTCTTTTCTTTGCTAATTTTTTCTGAAATTTCATCCATCATTTCTAAAATTCTGCTTCCCATATGAACACCCCTTACTTTTATATTTAAATATTCTAATAATGATAATCTTAGGTTATAGGCCTTAGCCACCTTGAGCGAGGAAATCTTTTCTGAAAGAAAAAGCTGCTCCTTAACCAATCCTAAGCTAACTTTGTTAATAACGTTTTTTATACTTCTATCATCACTTTTAATCAAAAACTGATGAAAGGCTTTTCTACTAATGGTCAAAAGAGAAAGCATTTGTTTTGTAAATTCTCCGTCTTTAACTTTTGGGAGCATATAGTAAGAATTTTTCAACCTTCCATTGAACCAATATCCATCAACTAAGGCTTCCAGTTGATGTCTTTTGTCAACAAGTTCTTCAGCTATTTCTTTAATATTCAAATAGTTCTTTAGCTTAAAATCAATACGTTCACGTATATTGGGAATATAGTCGAAATCCTCTATTGTGGTACCTGTTCCTCTTGTAAAATAGATGTAATAGTATGCTCCATCACCAGAAGTCCTGGTTAAGTCTCTCGTCACAATTTCATCCATATTTTCTGAATCGTTTAGAATTTCTTCTGGAATATATATGGTATTTTTGTTTTGACAATTTAACCATTCAAATACCTTTTTGCTGATTAACGCATCTCTTACATCTAATCTAAAAGCAACTTTAAAAGGCGTACTATGATGCTGTAAATAGGGCTTTTTTGAGTTTAATCCCATATTGTCATTGGACAAGCCTAAGACTTTATCTTTTATTAAAACATTGTAGTCATTCTTATTATATATTTTAGGAATAATATACCTTTCGTTTTCTTGCTTATATATTTCAAAATCTTCTTCAAAGAATATTTTAATGTACTCTTTTTTATTAAAGCTTATTTCTTGTATCAAAGTTATCAGTTTTTGGATATTATCAAGTAAAAATTCCATGTTTCTTTCAACGGATTTGACTGGTAGTTTGGGCAAGTGCATCGTACTAATCAGTTCTAATGTTTTTTTATCTTTATATCTTTCGTCATCTGACATTAATAACATACGAAAATATCGTTTAATGCTTTCTTTAAATTCCTCAATGCTTAAATTTTTGTTGTCTTCCCCTACTATGGGTAATATTTCTTTTTTTATAAATAATGTTAAATAATTGTTGCTATGAATTTTTTTCTTAGGGTCAACCGGCTTATTCATGTCTATCAACTTACTATAGTAGTCCGCCCGTCTGAACCATAGATATTGCTTTGAAGTTGTATCCTCATGTTTTTGTGCTATAACAAAAGGGTCTTCCCATTTAAAATTTTTATCTATTTTCATATATAGCCCTGGTGAAGGTTGATATCTATCAATTACTACATTATCCTCATATTTTTCATCCAGTTTTCTAAAAATCGATATCAAGTCAT
Source organism: Clostridia bacterium (assembly GCA_028279945.1). Classification (GTDB taxonomy): domain Bacteria; phylum Bacillota; class Clostridia; order Peptostreptococcales; family JAAYPU01; genus JAKSCF01. Next base: position 4,945 of record JANQMT010000026.1, on the reverse strand, counting down.
TTATCATGTTCCTCACCCCCTATCTCAAAATATTCCCATGACAAAATCCCAATCCCAACGCCGAACCTTTTTCACCAAGCCCACATGCTGTTGCAATAAATGCTAATTTTTGAGATGCTTCATCCTCATTGACAGCAATTTTGAATTTATTCCCCATCATCTTAATATTTTTGTACCGATATGCTATAGGCATTTTATTAAGGACTTCTATACGTTGGATAAAACTATCCTTTAGTTTTAACGTTTCATCATAAAAAGATTTATACTTCTTTTCCAAGTTAGCTTGTAGTCTTTTCTGTAGTAACATAATATCGTTCCCTGGCACCCAATGAGCATTTTCTAAAGTAACCATTACAGGAGTAACAGTATATAGTTCTGCTATATGCTTTCGCTGGTATGTCTTTACTTCCGTGGCAAGTATCTTCATATATGTATTATTTGTTTTTGGTAAAAGCCTCTTCATCTTTTCAATAAATACTTTATCTAAGCTTCTAATATGAAAAACGTATATCCTACCTTCTTTATACAACTTGTCTTTCTCCAAGGGATAAAGGCTGTCAAATACGTAATGTTTGAAATTATTCTCCTTATGTTTAATCTCTAATTCTATATCTAATTGCATTGTTTTGTTAACAACTCTTGCAATTTTCTCATTAACTTGATTAAACGAACAATTGTTCAATAAATATGTTGTAACTGTAAGTTCATAATAGAACATCATATTTTCCCTCTTTTCCCTTTTCCTTCTAAATTATATTTTATTCGACATTAATTACTCTAATCCTTCATGAAATTTAAAAAAAATTTTGAATGTTTCATTTGTTTATACTATTATTTATCTTTTTTACTTTTAAAAATAAACCTGATTTCATAATCTCCCTTTTTTAATAAAAAATATAGCAAAGGTATAGAAAAAACGCTTATTGTAATAAATAATTGTATATTTCCCCCATTCATAAATATCACCCCCTATTCCTATACAAAACATAACTTTCAAATAATACTAATCTTGAAATATTTTTAAGAAGAAAAAAATATATAATAGATTATTATAGAAACACTTTTTGTGTATAGGTTCAACAATTTAAACTATCTAAAAAATACAAATCTATTACAATACATTCTCTATGTTTTGGTTTCTTATATGCTATCATATGAATTTACTTTATGTCAACAAATTTATGTTTTGTCATCTTCAATTACCCAACCTTCTACTAAATAACTTAACCATAATATATGTTCAACAGAGAACATATTACATCCCATGTATAGGTTCAACTCCAAGAAACGCTCCTCCTGCTGATGTTGCAGCGTTATTTAAATACATCTCATGTATATGTTCAACTCTAAATTTTGAGATAGATGAACACATTATACTTGCATTTAAATACATCTCATGTATATGTTCAACATATCATTTTGATTTTTAGTAACAACACTAAAAACAATTTAAATACATCCCATGTATAGGTTCAACCGGTACATGCGGGAGATACTATATTGATCTAGTGGAATTTAAATACATCCCATGTATAGGTTCAACAACGTTCAGAAGTAATACTATAAGCTGATAGCTCCATTTAAATACATCCCATGTATAGGTTCAACCCTAAACACAAATTGGACTTGTGGTGAAGAAGTTCTATTTAAATACATCCCATGTATAGGTTCAACGTATCTCTACGGTTCTATCATGCCTTATATTTATGTATTTAAATACATCCCATGTATAGGTTCAACTTAACATCTAACATTCAATCCCTCCTCCGGCGCGCAATTTAAATACATCCCATGTATAGGTTCAACTACAGTAAATTGCACAAATTAAAATCCAACAAGTCTTTGTACTCCTTGAAACTAAATAGTTTTCAAGTTTTTTACCAACCTCAAGCGTTTGTTTTTTAATGTTTATATAAATTAATGTCTTTCCTTTATTTTACAACATTTTTAAATAAATGTCATAAAAAACAGTTGGGGAAAAAATCAAAAAATAGTAATGAGGCTTGTAGTCATTACAAGCCTCGATGTATGTTTTGTTTTAACTTATTGCATTTGTTTGCCTGATAACTGTTGCTCAGCCATTTCAACTAACTTTTTAGTCATGTATCCACCTACATAACCGTTTTGTCTAGCTGTAAGGTTTCCTTTGTCCATGTTTTGATAGTTGCTAAGACCAAGTTCATTAGCGATTTCAGTTTTCATGCTGTTTAATGCAGCTTTTGCTTCTGGTACAACTTGTTGATTATTGTTGTATGCCATTTTTTTTCACCTCCTGTTATAGTATTAATTTAACCAGGAAGATTGAAAGTATGACAAGCAACTTCTACACATAATACCTTGTTTTTCCACTTTTACAAACTGAAATTTTCATTGGATTCAAAGAGATCTATTACTTTTTTTCTTATGCTTTTATGCTTTTCTTTTTTTAAAAAAAGGTCTTCTTCTAAAAGTATTTTGGATTCTTCTTGGACTTGTTTTAAAACCTTTATGTGTTGAAAGAGGTTAGCAATTTTAAGCTGCGGCACACCGTGCTGTCTGGTTCCAAAGAAATCGCCGGGTCCTCTATTGTTTAAATCTTTTTCTGCTATTATAAAACCGTCGCCGGTTTGTTCTAAGATATTGACTCTTTCTTGTGCAACCTCATTTTTGCTTGAACATATCAAAATACAATAGGATTGGTCGTCTCCACGCCCTACTCTTCCTCTTAATTGGTGGAGTTGTGCTAAACCGAATCGCTCAGAATTTTCTATTAACATTACGGTTGCATTTGGTACATTAACGCCTACTTCAATAACCACAGTGGAGATCAGCACTTGGACTTCTCCTTTTGAAAAAGCTTCCATTATGTCATCTTTTTCAGTTTGTTTCAGGCTGCCGTGTAAGAGGGCTGCTTTACAATGGGGGAAATTGAGGAGCACTTCTTCATATACATCTGTAGCAGATTTTGCATCCAATACTTCTGATTCTTCAATGAGGGGTGCTACAATATAAGCTTGTCTCCCTTTTTTTATTTCTTTCATGACAAAATCATATGCTGCGTTTCTCTTTTTTTCATCGATTGTATATGTTTTTATATCTTTTCTACCCGGTGGTAATTCATCGATGATTGAAATATCCAAATCTCCGTAAAGTATCAACGCCAGTGTCCTTGGAATAGGTGTTGCTGTCATGACCAGTACATCCGGATTTTGACCTTTTTCGGAAAGGGCGGCTCTTTGTTTAACGCCAAAACGATGCTGTTCATCGGTAATCACCAAGCCTAGTTTTGCAAATTTAATATGATCTTGAATAACTGCATGTGTTCCTACCAATAAATCTATTTTTCCCGATTCTAGGTCAGTTATGATTTGTAATTTTTCCTTTTTAGGTGTGCTTCCTGATATAAATGCGACTTGCAAGTCAAAGGCTTTGAATAATGCTTTAAATGTATGGTAGTGTTGTCTTGCCAGTATTTCTGTAGGTGCCATTAATGCGGATTGATATCCGCTTATAACCGCTTTATAGACGGCTGCAGCTGCTACAACGGTTTTTCCTGATCCGACATCACCTTGTACCAGTCGGTTCATGATTTTATCGTTGACCATGTCTGTAAGGATTTCATCTACAACTCTTTTTTGGGCTGTGGTTAATTCAAAGGGCAATCTTTTTATGAAGTCATCAACAGAATTATTTTTTGGAAATATTATTCCTTTTTGATTTTCTTTGATTTGTTCTTTAATCATTAACAATCCTGTTTGCAGTAACAACAATTCTTCAAATACAAGGCGAAATTTTGCTTGCTTCATTGACCTTTCGTTATCGGGGTCATGGATATGATTTAATGCATATGTAATATCGCAAAGGCGATTTCGTTTCATGGTGTCTTCAGGTAAATATTCTTCTATTGTATGGATATATGGCATGCACAGTTCTTGTATTTTATGCCTTTCTTTTTGGCTCAATCCTTCTGTTAATGGATATATGGCAACCAAGGGCCGAATTTTTTCATCCTTTTCAAAGAAATCGGGGTGAACCATCTGCATTCTGCCTAAGGATAATGATGCTTTTCCGTAAAATAAGAAGCTTTTTTGAATTTGAAATTTGCTGTCATAATAAGAAGCATTGAAAAATACAATTTCAACCGTTCCTGTCCCATCCTCAACCAAGAGTTTAAAGGGTATTTTTTTATTTCTTCTGAATTGTCCTTTTTGCTTGTTAATGACGGTTCCCATGATCATCACGGATTCTCCATCTATGATATTGCATATTTTCTTCATGTTGCTGCGATCTTCATAGTCTCGAGGATAATCATAAATGATGTCTCCAATGGTTCTGATACCCAGCTTTGATAATTTCTTGGCTTTTTTCTCGCCTACACCTTTTAGATATTGAACCGAACGTTTTAATTCTGTTATCATAAAAATCTCAACCTTTTACCACAATATTTCTTTTGGCTAATTTTTTAGATTTGATTCCTTTTATACATATAGATACCGTTTTAGGCGTAACACCTGTCACGTCATGAATATTATTTTTAATTTGTTGGATGAGTTCATTGGTAATGTTATTAATGCTTACGCCAAATTTTAATATAACATTTAATTTTATATGGATATCCAACCCAGTTTTTTTGACTTCAACCAGATAACTGTCCATATCTTCGGAAATATAGTTCATCATATTTCTGTTTTGTCCTTTAGAGTTGGTTAAACAGATCACACCGGGAAAATCTTTGGTCGTAAACTTTACGATTTTCTCTATCACATGTCTGTCCAGATTAATACTTCCCAATTCATTTTCATTCTTAATTAACAAAATCAACCACCTCCATTATAAGTATACACTTCTTTTGCATTTCTTAAAATAATTCTTGTATAACTGCTATTATAAAATTATAATAATCACAGACATCATTCATATTTTAAGGGTATTATCGCAAAATAACTACATATTGTTGTATTTTCTA
>JANQMT010000177.1:0-15352 GCA_028279945.1 Clostridia bacterium | reverse complement strand
CTTAAATAATACCAATATTAAAAAGTTAAAAGGGCTGAAGACGAACCTGAATCATAAGGACATTATTGGTATTTTTTTCCCAAGCTCTGGCGGGTAATTGAAAATTGAAAGAATGCTTGTCAAGCAAACATTAAATAAAATTAAAAAAGAGGAGTGATTAATGGAACTTTTAAGCACAGAATGGATGGATGCTCATGAAAGTTTTTGAACGTTGAATTTACTAAAAGAGGAGGTAATGTTTAATGAACCATAAAAAAAATGAAGAGCTTTATGCGAGAGCCTGTAAAAGTATACCCGGTGCTTTTATGTCAAACTTTAAAAAAGAAGAAGGACAACAGCCTATATATGTTAAAAGCGTAAAGGGTGCGAGAATATATGATTTTGATGATAATGAATATATTGATTTTGGTTTATCATATGGACCGGCTATTCTTGGAAGACAAAATGAACATGTACAAAATGCAGTCATAGAAGAGGTGAAAAAATATCATACCAATGAAATGACAACCATTCAATTTGAAGCAGCTGAAAAAATTCAAAAATTAATACCTAGTGCTGAACTCGTTAGATTTACAAGTTCCGGTACGGAAGCCAACATGAATAACTTACGTGTTGCAAGAGCTTATACCGGAAAAAACATGTTTGTAAAATTTAATGGTCAGTATAATGGTGGAGCAGATTTTATTATAGGCGGCGTTGCTAAAGATGCTGAAAACCCAGTTGCGAAAAATGATGTCAATTATGAAGATGTTTATTCCATAATGTGCAGCACAGACGGACGTGCAGCCAATGCTTTGGAAGATTGCTATATCATTGAGTGGAATGATTTAGACGCTTTGGAAAATTTATTTAAAAAAGATGCAGATAATATTGCAGCTGTCATTATGGAACCGGTTATGACGAATGTCAATGGTTGTATGCCTGAGCCCGGTTATCTTGAAGGCGTTAGAGAATTATGTACAAAATATAAGGTTGTCCTCATTTTTGATGAAGTAGTAACAGGATTTAGAATGGGGTTACAAGGGGCACAAGGGTATTTTGGCATTACGCCTGATTTAACCACTTATGCAAAAGCAATAGGCGGCGGAATGCCTATATCTGTATTCTGTGGTAAAAAAGAAATAATGGACGTTATTACAAAGACAGATGTACTGGGAGTCGGAACCTACAATGGACATCCGGTTTCAGTTGCGGCATTAATCGCTACTTTAGAAGAATTAGAAAAAAATGATGGTGCAGTCTTTAAACATATTGAACGGCTTGGAAATATGTTAAGAGATGGTATGTTGAAAATAGCTGATAAAGTAGGTTGTAAAACATTAAGAGTACAAGGATATCCTGGCGCATGGAATATTCTATTCTCGGAAAAAGATAAAATAATCAACCATAAGGATGGTATTGAAAATTCAGACCTGATGAAGGTATTTGCTTTATTAGGCATACTAAAAGAAAAAGGCATCATGACAGCATTCCGCTTCTGTACCAGTGCAGTTCATACTGAAGAAGATATAAAAATCACTTTAGAAAAATTTGAGGAAGCACTCACAGAATTTATGCAAATGTTTAGTGAGTAATCAATTTTTATAATGTAATGGGTTAAGGATGGCAAAGATTGATTAAGTGCCTATCCTTAACCATGAACTTCTTGATAGAATTGATGAGGAGGAAAACAATGGGTAAAGTAATGACCGTATTAGGCGAAATAGATTCAAAGGATTTGGGTTTTACGTCTATGCATGATCATATTATGGTAGATCTTCGCTTCTACAATGAGATGTATAAAAAAGCAGCACCTAATATGGATAAAGAAAAGCTGGATTGTAGATGTGAAAATGTATCGTATCTTAAAAAAGGATATTTTGGTCTATCTCCCGACTGTATGTACTTGAATGATATTGATTTAGCAAGTGAAGAATTAACTCATTTTAAAAATGCTGGTGGATCTTCCATGCTTGAAGTAAGTTCTATTGGTATTAGAGGAAATATTGAAGACACCAAAAAAATATCAGAAAATACAGGCATTAATATCATAGCATCAGCAGGATATTATGCTGAAGGATCATGGCCGGAAAAGTACACCCATATGTCCATAGAGGAACTTCAGGCACAGATTGAAAAAGAAATATATGAAGGTATAGATGGAACAGATATTAAAGCAGGTCATATAAAAATAGCATGCAATTCTTTATCTGGTATAGAAGAAAGAGCACTTAGAGCAGGTGGTAAAGCAGCTAGAAAAACCGGACGATCAATACAAGTTCATACAGGAGTAGGCATGAATCTTGAAGATACAATGAAAATGGTCAAGATACTAGTTGAAGAAGAAGGTGTTGATGCTAAAAGAATTGTTATGTGTCATATAGATCAGTTTGTAGTAACGTCGGTTGAAATAGCAGATTACGTATTGAACCATGCAGCAGCAACTGAACCACAAATAGATAAAATCAAAAAATTACTAGACACGGGTGTTACTATTGGTTTTGATACAGTTGGAAACACATGGGGACTTGACGTTATAGCAAAATATCAGCCCAATGACTATGACAGAGTTAGAGGATTATTACCATTAATACAAGCAGGATATTCAAAGCAGATTGTATTTGGAACGGATTTGTATACTAAAGTGAGTTACCGTAAATATGGTGGAAACGGATATACAGGTGTATTAGAGTCATTAGTACCTTTGCTTAAAATGTTTGAAGTTTCAGATGAAGATATCCAAAACATGGTTATAAATAATCCGGTAAGGCTATTAGAATACTAATCGCTATAGAATAGTTAAATCTTAATTAAAAACATTCAAAAGAAATAAATGAAAAGAAATGCATATATATGGTAAAATGTAAGATGATACATTTAGCATAATCTAGGAGGGCGTTATAATGGCAATTGAAAAAGTAAAAGCATATTTTAGTCAGTGGAATATGGAGAATAAGATACAGGAGTTTGAGGTTTCAAGTGCAACGGTTGAGTTAGCAGCACTAGCCCTTAAATGTGAACCGGAACGAATTGCAAAATCATTGTCTTTTATGATAAATGAAATGGCTGTTCTTGTTGTTACTGCAGGGGATGCAAAGATTGATAATAAAAAGTATAAGGAAAAGTTTGGTGCAAAAGCAAAAATGCTCACGCCAGATAGAGTTAGAGAATTAATTGGTCAAACTGTTGGCGGTGTCTGCCCATTTGGAATTAATGAGGGCGTACCGGTATATCTTGATAAATCTCTAAAACGTTTCAAAACTGTGTTTCCAGCTTGTGGAAGCAGCAATAGTGCAATTGAATTAAGCATTCCGGAACTGGAAAAATATTCAGGCTACACGGAATGGGTGGATGTTTGTAAAGGATGGAATGTCTAACTGCAATTTTTAAGGGAAGCCATTTTGACTTCCCCCCATTTTGCATATTATGAACGTTACAAATTTAATATTTGATATTTGTCCCACCAACTATGATTACTTTTCGGAAAAATTTTTTTCCTTATAAGGAAACTGTTCTTCGAAAGCTTTTAATTCGTCCTCATTTGTTTCAAAAACAGGATCAATATAACACTTACCCGAAATGCCTTCAAGTGAACCTTCATTTAATTCTAATGCCATGAATTCTTCAAAATTATCACCCAATGATGTTTGAATATTATACTTCTTAGCATTTTCAAAACCAAAGCGATGGTAATAGTTTGGATCGCCAAAAATTACGATTGCATTATAACCTAATGCTCTGGCAACTTTAATAGAATGTCTCATAAGTTGAGACCCAACGCCTTTACCTTGATAAGAAGGCAATATCCCAAGAGGCCCCATGGTCAGGATTTTAAACGCCTCATTATTTTCATTGATTACTTTCGATTTTGTATACATGATATTACCAACAATTTTTTCTCCATCACATGCAACAAAACCTAATTCTTTGATAAATGCATTTACATTTCTCATCTTATGAACGATTAAGTGTTCGTTACAACCAGGATTGTATAAATCCCAAAATGCCTCTCTTGTCAGGTTCTCTACAATTCTAAAATCATTTTCATTTTCTAATCTAATTGATATATTCATTTTTAATATACTCCTTTTGATATGCTATTTTTTTACTCAGCTATCGGGCGATAAAAGAATAACACGAAGTAATAATATATTTTTTTTATAGTATTTTAGGCGCGTTATTCAAAAACCACCCTTGATACTATGCTCATTTTACTCATAAAAAATAATTCCTCTCTTACATAATACCGTGATTATACCATAGTATTGAACAATAATACACTTTATTAATCTTAATTTGTCAAACATGACCTTGTCTACTGTTCCTTAATTGTGTTTTTTTTTGTGGTGGTGAGAGGGTATACCTATAACCAAACCAAAAAGAACCGTCCCCATTCACACTACTATCAAAGATAGAGGTAAATTTATTATAGCCTGTTTGAAATAGTAATTCAACAAAAGTGTCATAAGGGATAGTGCGAAAGGGGACGGTTCTTTTTGACATTATTTGTTTGATTTTGAAGATTGGAGTGCCCCATGTAAAATTGTTAAGAGAGCTTGGTGCTATATAAAGTACAGCTATTTTTATGACCGATAAGGCATGAAACAAATTGTTTTATTGGTCTTTATCTTTGAAAAAACTAGAAAAAATAATTATAATAATGATAGCTGTTAAATGTAAAGCACAAGAGACGGTTTGGAGGAGAGCATTATGACATTATTTCTTAAACTGGTATCATCACTTGTAGATATGTTTCATTTAGTATTAGGAGAAATCATTAAACGGATTTACCCAAATGCAGACGACAAATTTATGCATTTAATTGTTATTGGTTTTATAGGGATCCTAATATTTTTTATAGCTAATATAATTTTTAAATGGTTATCAAAATATTCAATTGAAATTATATCATTTATATTTTCACTTTTTGTAGTATTGGTTTTAGTCTTTGCAATTGAAATACAACAATACGTAACAGGAAACGGTCGTATGGAATTTAAAGATGTTTTATATGGTATGGCTGGGTTTATGTATGCTATAGGCATTTATATTGCCATTAGATTATTCACTGCTCTAATAAAAAACATTATTAAAAAATAAATATCTGGTTATTAATTAAGGGAATACAAAAAGATGATAAGTTATTTGATAATTTAATTAGAGTTGTGTCAGAAAAAACAAAATTCATGGTATATTCAACTGAAGATGATAATCCTTACGACGATTTGTTATAATTCAATAATATGAAGTGTGAAAAAGTGTTACACTTTTCCAATAAAAAAGATAGTTGACAATTATAGACAAAAAATAGTACCATATATCATATAACCAAAATATTCCAAAGGAGATGAAAATATGAGAAATATCATAATTGAACCATTAATTATTATTTTTGTACTTATTTCTTATAAAATTTTTATTCTGGGAGAATATGATGGATATAAATCCATTGGTTGGTTATTGCTATTAATTATTATTTCTACGTATATCATGTTTTCTGCTAAAGTAAGAAAAAAGAAGAGTTCAAAACATACAAAGAATAGAATACGATTAGCTGATGAATTAACAGTGAGTGTTTCATTTGGTATGTTTGGCTTTCTCTATGTGCTGACGGAAAAGATGGAGGTAACAGGTAATATTGTTATAGGATGTATCATAGGGCTGTCAATAATTAGGGCAATATTACATATGTATTTTGGTACTGATGAGAGTGAAAGAACTAATGACTAGGGAGGTGGATTGTTGGCTAAAAAGAAAATAGGTCGTCCTACTGATAGTCCTAAAGTGTTAAGAATTACGGCACGAGTTGATGAAAAGGTTTTTAACATTTTAGATGATTACTGTAAAAAGCATGATATTGGAATAGCTGAAGGTGTAAGACAAGCAATCATTCAGTTGAATGACCAGAAAAAATGAGAAAATGGTGCCCGCCGGTAAGCAAGAACACCACTTTACACAAACCACTATCAAAGATAGAGGTAAATTTATTATACCCCGTTTGAGATAGTAATTCAATAATGGTAGTATAGTGATTTGGAAGATATAAATTATAATATACAGAAAAACAACAAAGAATTGAGGGCTTGTTATGTGGTTACCTGCTATTATTTCTGCAATTATTCTAATTATAACCATTGTAGTTTTAACATATTTACAGAAGACAGAAAAAATAAAAGAAAATGATAAAATAAGTAAAAGATTGAACATTTTAGGTCTATACATTCCTATTTTAGTGATATTAAGTAATTTTGCATATGCGAAAACGGATACAACCCAAGAATGTATGATTGTTTTTATGGGTTTATTCGTATGTTTTTTTATAGGGATGTTTATAGAAAGAAAATCATGTAAGAGCCCGTGTAATTTGATTTTATTAGCGATTTCTTGGATAATAGGCATTGCAATTATATTATACATTTATAAGTTTATGCTGATTGTAAAAATAACATTTATCTTATCTCAATTTATATTACTATTAATAATCGCCGGCAGAGGTAAATGGAAGGTTTATATATTGGGATTTATAATTTTAATTGGTATAACGTTTATGGTTGATAAATATGAAAATGTCTATTTTAATAATAAAGTAGAAAGAACTGCAATTAACTATGTAAAAGAAGCCGGCTATGATATCACGGATGAGGATACTATTTTAATATTTAACGGTGCGAACAGAGGGGAAAATATAGTTGTTTGGATCAATAGACTTGAAGAGCAACCTCTAAAATTAAAACGACATTTAAATCTTACATACTATGAGGGTAAAATTATAAAATTTGAAGATGAAAGCAACAAATATTAAATTGAATATTTGCATTATAATGATATACAGTGCTGCGAGGCAGAGATGAAAAGTTGGATCAATAGGGTATATTAATTAACTTTTTCAAATCTGGCTTTTTTTTATTTCCAAAATATTCAGTAGTATTAAAAAGTATACATCAACATTTTCCATCACATTTTGATAGTAAATAATTATCTATATAAAATGGTGTTATAATATAACATATTTTGTCGAATAGAATATAATGTCGTAGAAGAGGAAAAGGAGGAACTTTAATATGAATCATTTGGATAGATTAGAATCTACAAGTATTTATATTTTTAGAGAAGCATATAGTGATTTTAAAAATCTTTGTATGTTATGGTCAATTGGAAAGGATAGTACAGTATTGTTATGGCTTGCCAGAAAAGCTTTTTTTGGACATTTACCCTTTCCTTTAATTCATATAGATACACATTATCAAATACCAGAGATGATAGAGCATAGAGATAAATTGGCACTGGAATGGAAACTGGATATGATCTATGGCGAGAATAGGGATGCTTTAGAAAAAAAACAAACATTTCCTGATGGTAATGTTACAAGAATACAGTGTTGCAAAAAATTAAAGACCGAAACATTAATCAACACAGTAAATGGTAATTGGCCGAGATATAGAATGGATCATGAAACAGGTCAATATGAGATAGATAAAAACACAGAACCGTATACAGGTGTTATTGCAGGAATAAGAGCTGATGAGGAAGGAACCCGTTCAAAAGAGCGGTATTTTTCACCAAGGGAAGAGAATAGCAGTTGGGATTTAGTAGATCAGCCGCCGGAATTTTGGAATCAATTTAATACAGACTTTCCACCCGGAACCCATGTTAGAATTCATCCACTACTGGATTGGACTGAACTTGATATATGGGAATATATAAAAAAAGAAAATATCCCGACGGTATCTCTATATTTCGATCAAGGGGAAGGAAAGCGATATCGATCATTAGGATGTTATCCCTGTACAAAACCAGTAGAATCAAATGCTAAGAACGTAGATGAAATAATAGAAGAATTAAAAACAGGAAAGTTTTCAAATATAGCTGAAAGAGCAGGAAGGGATCAGGACAAAGAAGATGGCGGAGGATTAGAGGAGTTGCGAACAGGTGGATATATGTAAGAAAGAATCTATTAAATCTCAAGATAATAGAGAAGATATGAATATCGTAATAGTAGGTCACGTAGATCATGGTAAAAGTACTGTAATAGGCAGGCTTTTGGCGGATACAAATTCTTTGCCAAAAGGAAAATTAGAACAGGTTAAAGAAATGTGTAGAAGAAATGCTAAACCTTTTGAATATGCTTTTTTATTGGATGCATTAAAAGAAGAACGTTCACAGGGAATAACAATAGATACGGCAAGATGTTTTTTTAAAACTAAAAAAAGAAACTATTTAATATTAGATGCTCCGGGCCACATAGAGTTTCTAAAGAATATGGTAACAGGAGCATCCAGGGCTGAAGCAGCATTATTGGTTATAGACGCTAAGGAAGGGATAAAAGAAAACACACGAAGACATGGATACATGTTATCAATGCTTGGGATTAAACAAGTATCAGTATTAATAAATAAGATGGATCTGGTGGATTATGATGTTGATGTCTATAAAAAAATTGTCGAGCTTAAAGAATTTTTAGTAAAGATAGATATAGCTGCAAACGCATTTATTCCCGTAAGCGGTATGAAGGGCGATAATATTGCAGGACATTTAGAAAATATGAACTGGTATAAAGGCAAAACCGTTTTAGAAACACTGGATAGCTTTATTACCGAAAAAAAAACCGAAGATAAACCATTTAGAATGCCGGTGCAGGGTATATATAAATTTACAAATGATGGAGATAGAAGAAGAATTATATCAGGTACTGTAGTTTCAGGAAAATTAAGTGTTGATGACGTGGTGATATTTTATCCTTCAGGAAAGAAAAGTAAAGTAAAATCTATAGAGGAATTTAATAAAGAAAAACAGATGACTATAAAAGCCGGAAAAGCAGCAGGATTCACATTAGAAGAACAAATATATGTGACCAGAGGAGAAATAGCTGCACTTTTAAATGAAACAAAGCCAAATGTTACAAGTAGAATAAAGGTTAATTTATTTTGGCTTGGTAAATCACCTATGGAAATGAATAAAAAATATATGTTGAAACTGGGAACAGCAAAGGTAGGCGTTGAAATAGAAGAAATAAATATGGTTCTGGACTCATCAAACTTAGAAAAGCATAAAAAAGATAGGATAGAAAAGCATGAGGTAGCAGAATGTATATTAAAGTTAGATAAAGCGATAGCTTTTGACCTTAGCCATGAGAGTTCAGATACAAGTAGATTTGTGGTGGTAGATCATTATAAAATTGCAGGCGGGGGGATTATTCAAGAAGCTTTACAAGATAAACAAAGCTGGATAAGAGAGAAGATATTTATTAGAGATAGTAAATGGGAAAAGAGCTGGGTTACAAAAGTGGAAAGGGCTGAAAAATATAATCAAAAACCTGCTTTGATATTGATAACCGGCCATAAAAATATAGACAAAAAGACAATAGCTAAAGAATTAGAAAAGAGACTGGTTAATGATGGCAAAATAGCATACTTTTTATGTATTGGAAATGTATTATATGGCGTTGATATTGATAATAAAACAAAGGAACAAAACAATAAGGAAGAATCTCTAAGAAGATTAGCCGAGGTATCCAACATAATGCTTAATGCCGGACTAATATTAATAGTAACCGCAACAGATTTATCTCAAGACGATTTAGATATTATTAAAGCTACAGTTGAATCGGGGGATATAATAACGGTTTGGGCACAAGAGGATGTTACTACGGATATAACATTCGACTTGCTTATACCATCAACGGATTCATTGGAAAATAAAGTAAAAAAGATAAAAGAAATATTACAATCTAAAGGCATAGTATTTAAACCCTTTTGAGAGATTTGCTATATTGGCTTTTGAGTTTTAAATGGAAAGGATAGGATATAATGAATGAAAATATGGTGATTTTAGATCACTTAATTCAATATAGATCACCGCATTATAATAAAGAATTTCCTCTAATCCTTTTTTGGAGTGAAAAAAGTGGGTGCACTACTTTTCTCAAATGGTTCTTTTTTCAAATAGGGATTCTTGAAAAAGTAATGGAGTATGATCCATGGGTTCATAAGTATGAATTCGAAGTGTATAAAAAACAAAATAGTTATAAAGAAGAAATGAGAGAGCAAATATTACACTCAAAAAAAGATATTTTTAAGCTGGTGCGAAATCCGTATAAAAGGGCAGTAAGTTCATTTTTAGCGCTAGTGTTTGCTATATATTGGGAAAATCAGGGTACAGGGTTATATAGAGAAGTTGAAAAAATAAATGAATTATTTCATAACAATAAAAATAGTAAAAAAGGTATATCTTTTAAACAATTTTTATATTATATCCAGGAAGTAGGTTCAGATGTAGAGAAAATAGACTCTCATATTGCCAGGCAATATTTAGAAGGTGAAGAACTGTTTATAAAAGATTATATACATCTGGAAAATTTTAGTGATGATATTTCAAAAATTGAAGAAAAGTACCAGCTAAAAAAGTGTCCTCTCTCAGCAATCGCAGAATCACATCATCATAGTGCGCCATCAATGAACATTATAGGAGATTATTCAGGCGCTATCATTACAGAGGAATATATTTTGAAAAGATCTTTTCCCACTTATGAGAGTTTTTATGATAAAGAAGCAGTAGAGTTAGTCAAAGAAGTATTTAAAAAAGACGTTGAACTGTACGGATATGATCCTTTACAACAATAATGAATATAGTAAAAGGTAAATAGATAACAATTGATTAAGCAAATAAAAAGGGTTTGATATTATGGGAAATTAGATTCTAATATAACTTGGCAAGAAGGTAAGGTTATTTATGAAGATAGATGTGAAAATTTAAAACAGCCAGGTTTAGTAGTATGGTTTACAGGGCTTTCAGGATCAGGAAAATCTACAATAGCAATAGAAGCAGAAAAAGAGCTGGTTAAACAAGGGAGAGTGGTATATCGATTAGATGGGGATAATATTAGGCATGGTTTAAATTGTGATCTGGGCTTTTCTGAAGAAGATAGAGTTGAAAATATAAGAAGAATAGCAGAGGTGGCTGCTTTGTTTAAGGATGCTTGTTTGATCACTTTAATATCCTGCATATCACCATATGAAAAGATGAGGGAATTCGCCAAAAAAACAATAGGCGAAAGTCATTTTATAGAAGTTTATGTAAAAGCTGATATAGAAACATGTATGAAGCGAGATCCAAAAGGTCTTTATGAGAAAGTAAAGGATAAAGAGATAAAAAATTTTACCGGAGTAACATCTCCCTATGAAGAGCCGGAAAATCCTGATTTAATAATAGATACCACTTTATTATCAATCGAAGAATCTGTTAAAAAAGTTTTAGATACAATTATGGCATGGCTGTAAAATGACAGATAAACACTGCTATTTTTATGTATATTATTGACATAAAAGATAATTTGTGTTAAGTTTAATATGAATAGTGATTCATGTTTCATAAAAATAGCATCTTGCTTTATTTCTTAGAAAAAGGACAAGCTTTATGGATGATTCAAATAAAAGACTGCTGATAAAAATTGTGTCATTCATTGAATATAAATGTCATTAATGATTCCTTAAAATTTTAATGAGAGGAGTGAGTTTAATTGATTTAGCGAATATTGGTGATGAATAACCACAGCTATTTATTCGTTAGAGCCTTAGAGGATTATTTGAAAAAAGAATAATTCTATTTTCATTCGAAAGGGATTGGTAAAATGAAGAAGAGAATAATTTTAATGTTGACTTGCAGCATATTGATTTTTAGCATGCTTTTTTTACAAGCCAGTGCATATACGGTTGACATGGTTTGGGGTGACGCCAACGAGGGGACCGATACCATCTTTAACACGCCTGTTGCTATGGCAAAGGATGCTTCAGGGAATGTGTATATAGCAGATATGGGCAATCATAGAATCGTAAAAATGAGTCAAAGTGGAACTGTATTAGGGAAATACGGCACATTAGGCTCAGGAGCAGGTGCGTTTGACACACCTTTTGGTGTTGCCATTGATAATGATGGCAATATTTTGGTTGCAGATACTGCAAATTATAGGGTACAAAAATTTGATTTCAATTTTAATTTTATTAAAGCATGGGGTTCCTATGGTTCCGGTGCAGGTCAGTTTGGTTTACCCAGAGAGATTGGCATTGACAGTATGAATCGGTATCATGTATGTGATGAGTTCAATGATCGAATCCAGGTTTTTGATGAAGACGGTAATTATCTATATGAGTATGGCACAAAAGGAACAGGTAATGGAGAGTTTAGATTGCCTCAGGGCATTGCCATTAAACAAGACCCTTCCGGAGACAGGGTGTACATATGTGATACATATAATAATCGAGTCCAGATATTAGATGTTAATGGTAATTATGTAGGACAAATTGGAACCGGTGAGCCGGGGGACAGTGGTACAAAGCTTTTTCATCCAAGAGGCGTTAATCTGGATAGCTCTGGAAATGTATTCATAGCGGATACTTATAATCACAAAATAAAAAAATATAATTCAAATCACCAATATCAATATTCTACGGATATAGGTATATCACGTCTTGAACCTTGCTATCCTTGCCAAGTGTTACCCATTGATAATGATTACTTTATTGTTTCGGATACTGGGAACAGCCAAATTATAAAATACAAAGGGTACAATACATATGCAAGTGTAAATGACTACTTTGGAATCCTTCGAAACGATGATGGTGTATTTTCAGAATGTGTGGGTGCTACCGTAGACAATAACGGAAATGTATATGTAACAGACACTTTTAATCATCGTGTCCAGAAATTTGACAGCAGTGGCAATGTTTTGGATAAATGGGGCGGCAACAGCGGTAATGGCGGGCCGTCGGCATATGGTATTATGTATTGGCAGTTTACTGCGCCTAAGCAAATCTGGTATGATGAGGCTTTTGGTAATATATTTATAGCAGATACAGGCAATTCAAGAATACAGGTATTCGCAAAAAACGGAACGTGGATATCCAATTTTGGCTATAACTTTTTAAGTCTGCCTGTAGGGGTTTGTACCATCAGTGACGGATCCATTTTTGTTGCGGATACAGGGAATAACCGCATTGTAAAATATAATGCGTTTGGTGTGTATCTTACAAGCTGGGGATATGAAGGCATGGGCGATGGACAGTTTAGAGAGCCTTGCTATATTGCCAGTGACTCTCAAGACAATGTATATGTAGTCGATAGAATAAATAACCGAGTTCAGAAATTTGATAAATATGGCCAGTTTATTACAAAATGGGGTGCAAATAATGGGGTTCCAATGCAGGATCCTTTAGACTCATGGGGACTGGCAGATGGAGATTTATTCTTACCTGTGGGTATAGTTATTGACGATAACGACAACGTTTTTGTAACAGATACATCCAATAATAGAGTACAAAAATTCACAGCAGATGGTGTATTTATAGAAAAATGGGGAGAATTCGGCGGAGAACAGGAAAATTTCTTTTCTCCTCAAGGAATCGCTTGCGGTAGTAATGGAGAAATATATGTGGTAGATGCTTTATTAAACAGAGTTGTTAAGTATATTCAGTAGTTGACATAAAATAACCATGTCATAACTCAAATGGCATGGTTATTTTTTTGATTCATTTTAAAGTTGGTATCATGAAATGGCTGACAATACTTATTGTGCTTGAAAACTAGTATTGATAAATCACTTCAACGGTAGCACTGATCTTGACATCATCAGGATTGATAGGAGTTGCCGCCATATCTTCTTTAAGGTTATAGGACATATAATTTCTGGCGATTGAAATATTGGATACCTCTGAAACCTTAAAGGGTTTATCTAGTTTTGTACCATGAACGGAAGCGATAGCTTTGGCTTTCTCTTCAGCATTTTTTACAGCTTCTTTTAAAGCCTTTTGGTATTCGGTTTTTTGCACACTATCTGTTACGCCAAAAGATACAGATGTTACCCGGTTAATACCTTCTTTTACGGCCACATCCAGTACACTGCTTACTTTATCCAGATCAGAAGTTTCAACTTTTATTTGATTAGAGACATTATATCCTTTTAATACTTGCCCCTGATTTTCAATCCAGTCATAATCTGGATAAATATTATAATTATTCGTGGTTATTTGTTTCTCATCAATACCCAGTGCCTTTAACTTCTTATATACATTATCCATCTTTTCTGCATTGCTCTTTTGGGCTGCTTCTGCTGTTTTTGCCGATGTTTCAACTGCCATTGTTAAATAAGCTACATTTGGAGCAACCTCAACAGAGTATTCTCCGGAAACGACGATACTTCTCATACTTTCAGTTTCACTGGCTGAAACTTGAGCATTCATGTTCATAATAGGTCCGAAAATAACCCCTATTATAAAAGCGATTGCAATAACACTACCGATAATATAACCTTTCTTCATCTTAATTCTCCTTTATTTTTTAAGATTTTTATTTTATATTTAATAGACGAACAAACAAAAAGAAAAGTTCCATAATGACTCTATTTACATTTAACCATACCATTGAAATCATAGTATTTAATAAAAAGAAATTATATATGGTAGAATGTAAAAGGGTTGATATAGAATAGTATAAGAGCAAGAGAAGGGGTGACTGATTATGTTTAAGTCCAATAAAATTTTAACAGCAGTAGTTCTGGTAATATTAATAGCAATTGCGATTACATCTGTATCATTTGCCAATGCAGCGGAACCGCCATCAATAGTCATTATAGTTCCATGGGCACCTGATGACCTTGAAATCAGTGTCTTTTCAGACGGGGAGTATGAAAAAGCCACTAAGGTAGATAAGACCATTGAAACGTATTTTGCATTTTATATACATGGCTTAAAAAGTTCCAGTGATTATAAGGTTAAAATCAATACTGAAGATAAAGATTTTGAAATCATACTGAATGAACAGCTTAAAACATACAACAACATTTTTACTTTGGATTTGGAGAAACAAACACTAAAACCTGGAAAATTATTTTCACGAACAATTGCTTTGGTATCTTTTAGAATCATTTTGACACTTATAATTGAAGGGTTTGTATTTTTCCTTTTTGGATACAGACAGAAAAAGTCATGGGTCATTTTTTTGATTATCAATTTACTCACTCAAGGCACTTTAAATTTTTGGCTGAGTGGATTTACCCCATTTTCCAGTTACGGAATATTTTTCGGGCTCATATTTGCAGAGTTTTGGATATTTGTTGTTGAAATGATTGCATTATCATTTTTCATAACAGAGCAAAGAACCAGAAAAACAATTTTATATGTACTAATAGCAAATTTAGCAAGTTTGGTTGTAGGAGGGCACTTGATTACAATTCTTCCCCTATAAAATACAAACTACCCGTTTATCGGGTAGTTTGTATTTTATCGACGCTATCGAAAAATGAATACAGGCGTATAAATATTCGTTAATGTATTCATTTGGAGAAAATTTGATGGCATATGAACTATAAAAGTCTAATCGCAGG
>JANQMT010000172.1:0-45723 GCA_028279945.1 Clostridia bacterium | reverse complement strand
CATATGCCATCAAATTTTCTCCAAATGAATACATTAACGAATATTTATACGCCTGTATTCATTTTTCTATAGCATCAAGAAGATTAAAAAATCTCCTTTTAACAATTAATTTTTATAAAATGGATTATGCTCATATAGTATTTCATGTTCTTTAATCCATACTCTCATTCCTTCAATCATTTCCGGATATGCCTTTATTGGATAACTAAAATCCTTTCGTGTATTGATCAAAGTTTTATCTTTCTTAATAGAATTATCTTTTTGAATAATGACATCGTCTTTCTTAAATACTTCTTTGAACAAACAAAGCAAATCGTGTTTATTAATAAAGACATCAGGTACTAAATGATACAATCCGGTTAGTTCTTCTTTAATGGCCTGGTCAATGGCTTTCGCTAGCTCTATGGTTGTAATCCCATTCCATATAACTTGTGTATATCCATTAACCCTGCCTTGCTGCTGCATAAACCAGTTAAATAAACCGATTCCTTTCGTGGTCCTATCCGGGCCAATAATGGACATTCGAAAGGTTAAATCTTTAGGATTGTCAATTTCACCTAATATTTTACTTCTATCATATACTGTATTGCCATCTCTAAAGTCATATTCTTTATAATGGCCTTTAGCACCTGAAAACACACAGTCAGTACTCAAATGAATGATTCTTGTATCACTGTTCCTATATTTTTTTGCAAGCCATTGTGGTAAATAGGCATTTAATAATATGGCGCGATCCGTATTCTTTTCAGCGTGTTCATTGAGTATGCCAATACAATTCACAATAACACTTGGACATACAAAGTCTAACCATGCTTCTAACTTTTGAAAATCATTCGCATCAATTTGTTGTGTGTTTATGGTGTTTTTTATTCTCCTTGACATTCCAAATACATCGTACTCATATTTTCTTAAAAAATTAAAAATAACATGTCCTGCCATACCCGTACAGCCAAGTATAACAACTTTCACTTTTCATCTCTCCCATATGTTTCATTAAAACGAATATTAATATGCCGGCATCATCCGTCACATTCCGGTTGTTTTTTCCAAACATTTCTGTTGATATAGTCCGTATAACTAAAAATTATTCTGATAACTTTTTTAGATACATTATCGACCTGGTAATCTTTCACGGTTTTAATAGATTGCGAATTCTCATGCTGCTTTGTCATCACGTTGATGGATTCAAGTATATTTTTCTTTTTTAAACCTGTCATGATGAGGGTTCCCTCGTCCATGCCTTCGGGGCGTTCGTGTGCTTGCCTAATGGTAATGGCAGGGAATTTTAATAGGGAGGCTTCCTCAGTAACCGTACCGCTATCCGATATAACACAAAAGGCATTTTGTTGAAGCTGAATATAGTCTATAAATCCCAACGGCTTCAACCATCGAATGTTCTCATTACATCTGATGTTTTCAGTATCCAGTTTTTTTTGAGTGCGTGGATGTGTGGACACAATGATTGGTTTTTTATAATGGGCTTCAATTGAATTGACGGCTCCAATCAAATGTTCTAGGTTATCCTTTACGTCAATATTTTCTTCACGATGCATGCTCAAAACAAAATATTCATTTTGCTTTAGGTGTAACCTGTCAAGCACATCGCTTTTATTTATGGCATTTTCATGCTCATTGAGCACTTCTTTCATGCTTGAACCAATTTTTATAATGGTATCCGGTGGAAGGCCTTCATTGATAAGGTATCTTCGTGCGTGGTCGGTTAAAGTCAGGTTGACATCACTCAGATGATCGACTATTTTTCTGTTTATTTCTTCCGGCACACGTTGGTCAAAGCATCGGTTACCTGCTTCCATGTGAAATGTCGGTACTTTATTTCTTTTAGATGAAATAACCGATAAGCACGAATTGGTATCACCGTATATTAAAACAGCGTCAGGCTGATATTTTCGGATGACTTCATCAGATTTTATGATGACATTTCCTATAGTCTCTGATGCCGTCTTACCTGCTGCATTTAAAAATTCATCCGGTTTTCGAATATTCATCTGTGAAAAAAAGATTTCATTGAGCTCATAATCATAATTTTGTCCGGTATGCACCAATATATGATCCGAATACCGGTCCAGCTCTTTAATCACACAGCTCAGCTTTATGATCTCCGGCCGAGTCCCTACTATGGTCATAATTTTCATGATGACTGCCTCTCATAATGCTCTTTTAAGTTCAACCGATTTTTTATATAATCTAATTTTAACAACATATTTTTTACTTCCTTTATCGATAATCTTTTTGTATTATGGGAAGTATAAGCAATGGCTTCCGAAACAATATCCCCCTCACCAAAATATTTGTTATAATTTAGATCTCGTGCGTCCACAGGTACTACATAATATTTTTCCATATCCACTGCTTTACTTTTTTCTTCTACGGTCAACAAAGTTTCATATTTTTTTTCACCATGGCGAATGCCGATTATTTTGATTTCATTTTTTGCATTAAAAATTTCCAATAATGCTTTTGCTAAGTCCTCAATAGTAGAAGCCGGTGATTTCTGTACAAAAATTTCTCCACCTTTAGCGTTTTCGAAAGCGAATATAACCAAATCAATGGCTTCATCCAGTGACATCATAAATCTTGTCATTAAAGGGTCTGTGATGGTTATATTTTGACCTGACAGTATTTGTTGTGTAAATAAAGGAATAACCGAGCCTCTGGATGCCATTACATTACCATAACGTGTCACAGCCATAATGGTCTTTTCCTTTTTCATTCTGGATTTAGCCACTACTAATTTTTCCATCATCGCTTTTGATATGCCCATGGCATTGATGGGATACACCGCTTTGTCTGTACTTAAGCATATTAATCTTTCTACACCATTTGCAATAGCAGCATCGATAACATTTTCTGCTCCCAGTATATTGGTCTTGACTGCTTCTATAGGATAAAACTCACAGGATGGCACTTGTTTTAATGCTGCCGCATGGAAAACATAATCCACTTCATTCATGGCTTTATGGATGCAATGATAATCTCTCACATCTCCAAGAATAAATTTAATTTTACTATCCTGGTATTCTTTTCTCATATCATCTTGTTTCTTTTCATCACGACTGAATATCCGTATTTCTTTAATTTTGCTTCTTAAAAATCGTTTTAGGACTTGATTACCAAAAGAACCGGTTCCTCCGGTAATCAGTAAAACTTTATTCTCAAACAATCTATTTGCCCCCAAGTAATTTATTGTAAAAAAAACAATTTGTTTTTGAATTTTCCCGATAAGATATCTTGATACAAAGCTAACGTTTGATCAAAATAATGATTCACATCATAATATTTTTGCGCCAGTTCTCTGCCTGTTTTTCCTCTGTGCAATCGATCTTCTTCATTTATCATCATTCGTTCTACAGCTTCTTTTAAGCCCCTACTATCATATTTATTGACAAGCACGCCGCAGCTTGGAGCAAATGTAATGCCGGGTAACGCTGTTCCATCAAAGATGACAACCGGCTTACCGCATGCCATGGCTTCAATTGCCATAAGACCAAATGATTCTGCTACCGATGGCATTAAAAAAAGATCTGTCGCCCCATATATTTCTACCATTTTAGCGTCATCGTGCACCCACCCAACTTCAATGATATTGTATTTGTTTTTAAACCCATCGAAAGCTCCAATTTCATTAACCGTTAATATTGTAATGGGCTTAGAAGGTTTTAGCATTTCCATCATTTTACGAATATATTCTGTTCCTTTTGCTCCATTTTCTATGGCTCTAAAAGAAATAACAAAATGGTCTTGAGGGATACCTAAATTACTTTTGCACTGATGAATATCTTGAGGTTTAAATTTATTTAAATCCACTCCAAAGCTAATTTTATGAATCCTTCTATTCCCAAGCAATGGACTTTCACTTACCATCTTTTTCATATAATCTGAAGCCACCACAATGTCAACGTCCATCTGGTCATAAATCTTTTTTTTAATTTTCCACATTTGATTGGCTTTATCTTCTTTCATGGGAAACAGCATCCCTTTATAGGGACATCCTTCACACCCGTATTGCCACTTATCACACTCTTTATTGATGATACAATGGCCCGTAAATGCCCATATATCATGGATGGACCATACCGCAGGCTTCTGTTTGGTCATTTCCAGAAACGAGTATAGAGACATAAACATGTTATGAATCAAATGATAATGGACAATATCTGAATTTTTAAAATCATGATGATTTAATATCTTCCACCCAAAAGGAAACAATAAGCTCTGCATAGAAAATTTTTCTTCCAGTTTCCAATACAAAGTTCTAAGATACTTATCTCTTTCATTAGCAAATTCTATTGTATTTACATTACTTCCTATTTTATCGAAGACCATATTTTTACACTCAATGCCCAATTGATTCAGTCTTTCTTGTAAATCATGACCGTTGAATCGTCTTCCCGGAATATCAATATTATTAATTTGCAGTACTTTCATGATCCACCTCCTTTTCTATACCCAGAGATTTAAAGAAGCTCTCTTTCATCTTTTCATTGGTTAAAAACGCTTTAAAAGCTTCATATCCATTGTCGGCTTTTTCT
The DNA here is from genome assembly GCA_028279945.1 of Clostridia bacterium. Taxonomy (GTDB): domain Bacteria; phylum Bacillota; class Clostridia; order Peptostreptococcales; family JAAYPU01; genus JAKSCF01. The sequence goes on along the minus strand of JANQMT010000172.1, from coordinate 41,173 downwards.
TTCAACGCTTTATCAACACTTATAATCTCAGATAATTGTTCTGCAATCTTTCTATATTCCAAAGTATTACAAATGAATCCGGCATTATAATCATTAATAAATCTACCCGGAGAAGATAGAATGGGCCCATGGAAAAATACCGGTTTTTTAATGGAAAGATAACTGGTTAATTTAGATGGAAATGATAATCTGGATATTAGTTCATACTTTTTATCAAAAAAGTATGGGCAATAAAGTAAATCCATATTTTGAAGCTCTACCAGCAATTGATTTTGTTCCATATACCCGCATTTTTTAATGTGAATGGAATCTTCAACGTCAAATTGACGCCCATAAAGCTTCACTTCTATTTGCTTATTTTCATGTTTCCAATTCATATAATCCAGTGCTTTGAAAAATGCTTTGAATTCTTTTTTAGCATATGCCTGCCCGGAGAAACCGATCAGAAACTTTGAATCATCTTTTTTTATATTTTCTATTAAATCAACTTTAGCCAGCCCCGGTATAACAGGAATGCATTTTGCGTTATAGTGATTATAATATTCTTCTGCCATTGCCCATGAAGCAGTTAAACAGGTCTGGCTTTGAAGGATCATTTTCTTAAACTCTTTCATGACTGAATGTGCAGTAAATGGATCAAACTTATATTCTTTTAACCACCATTGGGGCGGATCCCATACTTGAACCGTATAGGGTTTACCTACTTGTAATGCAATTCTTCTTACAATTTTAATCATCGTTTGACCCTGCACAACACTCCATATTAAATCCACATCATTGTCTTTAGCAAATTCAATGACTTGATCTGCTATTTTGGGCAATTCAAAAGCTGCAATATAGTTATTCATGACCAAAGACAAGAAAAATCCGTGTTTCATAGCCCCCCAGTACTCAATTGGCTTTTCTGAAACTGCATAGGGCATTTGACTTAATATTTCCTGGGGAATATCTGGCTGTAATGTCTTATCTACGACTGCATAGCAGCATATTTTATGATTTTCTTCCAACAAAAATTGGACCAATTGACTTAAAACAATACCGGCAGTAAAATTATTTGAAGGCGGCATATCTGTCAACAATAATATATTCATTCAATCATCTCCCCACCATTTTGAATTGAAAATAAAGTCGTAGAATAAAATGAATAGAATTTAACCATTTTTTTTCAAACTTTCTATAATAGACTCATATCTTGCAATCTGCTCCTCATAGTATTGACTTACGTCATAAAGCAGCTTGCTGAATTCCTTCAGTAAGTTTTGAACTTCTTCGGAGCTATATTCTACTGCACCTGTTGAACCTTCCTTTTTTTTAAAAAACATAGAAAAGTGCTCCTTTACTAATTTTCTAATTCTGTATTAAACTTTTTAAAGTGTCATCTAATTCTTTAATTTTTTTATCGATTAATTGTACTTCTTTTTGGAAAGAAGTATTGATTTGTAATTCTCTTTTTTCTTCTTCTTTAAAATATTCTGTTTGTTTCAAATAGTTATCAATATTTCTATAGTAATCTCTTCTTAATTTCAGCATGTTGATTGTATCTAATAATTGTATCCAGGTGGTGATTTCGCCCTTATTTCTACTGTATACCTCAATTTTTCCTAATAATTTCATTAAATCTTTTAAGTCTATTTCTTGGTTAACGATACTTTCGATTTTACGCATTATTTTATGAGTAATGGGCTGATCTATAGATTGAGTTTCTTTATTAGATATCGCCTTATTCTTACTGTTGTTCCATATGGCCCAAAAAGCACCAAAAGGTTCTAGCAGCTCTCTTCCTATATTGTCATGATCATGAAATTTTTCACATATATATAAATCCCAATCTTCACTAAAATCTTTAGGAAACCATCCTGAGTGGTGTTCTTGCCATTTTACACCATTAAATCCCCATGCATCCTTGCCATCTTTATGATGTTGTTTGACATATCCAAGGGGCGTAAATATCACAACTTGGTACCGAGCTATTTTTAGTGTTTTATTCAATAAATCTTTTCCTCTTTCTTTTGGTAAATGTTCGATTACATCCAGCAAAAAAATAGAATCTACTGATTTCTCAGGCATAATTTCAACGATATGCTCCCATGTCGTCTGAATTGCTACGATGTTTTTATTTTCTTTCATCAAGAACTCAACATACTCATGATAAGGCTCACAACAAATATGCGTTAAGGATGGAACAAATGGCTGTGGTCTTATTCCGGATCCAATATCCAAGACAATATCCACATTCCGTATGGCTGCTGCGGCTTCACGAAAGAATTCATCTTTATCATTAAAAAAATATTTCATTAAGCACTCCTCAATCTTTCAAATTCTTCCTTCACATTTATAACAATTCTCTAAATACATCGTCAAATAATTGTGAGCTCTTCTTACAATCATACATTGTGTATTTTTCATAGTTAGGTTCCTTAATCTGACCGGTTACAGCGTCAATTAAAAAATTCATCATCTCATCAGTATTATGATCAATTAAGGTGTTATTTGTATTTTTTATGATATCGGCCGTAGGGCCCTTGGTTTGTGTAACCGCTACTACAGGCTTATGAACACCAATATAATCATGTATTTTAGAGGGTACATATACGTTATAATCCATATCCTCAAATAAGGCATCTATGGTGAGTAAGAAATCTGACCCCATCATATAGGCAACACTATCTTCATAATTGACTTCCGGAATGAATTCAAAGGCATCAGCTGCCATTGAATTGAGTATTCCTTTTTTTTGATGTTCTTCGATATAACCTATTTGACGAATTAACAGCTTTGAATAGCAATCCGGCCTCTTCTCTTTAACCTTTATGAGTGCATGAATCAGAATATTAAAATTTCTTGCATTATACACTTGCCCAACATGGGATATCACAACTTTATGATCTACCTTTTCTTTAGGCATTATTGTGTCTATGACTTCTTTATCATAACCAAAAGGAACAATTCGTACTTTGTCTTCTAATTTATTATAATGTTTTCCAAGTATGTGTCGTGCCACATATTCATTACTAAATATAATACGGTCACACATGTGAATCCCCAGTTTTGCAAAAAATGAACCGAAAACTAAGGTTCTATAATATGGCGTTTCTTTCATCTTATGGATAACACCATCTTTAATTTTTATACTCATATAGGGTGAATTCCAAAGAGGATCACTGAAATACATCACCCACTTTATTTTAGGCTTAAACATTTTAATTAAAAATCCTGCATAATGTCCTATTGGCGGCATGGTTCTAGTGTGAATGATTTTATAATCATGCTTTTTGTCCAACACTTTAAAAATGTCCAACACCTGGTGTGCCCATTCAAACGGTGATTGACTAAGCGAATAAATTCCCAAGTTTTCTCTGTATTTATATTTATTTTGTTGATCAATATGGCCCATTGTAAATGCGGAAGTCAATATATCATAATTCGATTTTGAATATTTTATGGATTTATAGCATACAATACTTTCTCCATTTACAATAGGAGGAAAGTCCCATGCAGCTGTAAAAATACGATTATTTTTATCCTGCGTCTTATCTAAATACGTATCTAGATAATGACAATTTAATGCCTTATCATAAATGACTGACATTGTTTTTACCACCTCTCTACATTTATATGATTATAGGGTGTTAAAAGCGAATATTATCAGCTGTTTTTTTGCATTTTTCTCGAAAATTCTTCTTATAGCAATAAAAAACGATAATCTCGGTTATTGGCTCAAAAAAAGAACTGTTAAGCTATAAAATTACTTTCTATAGCTTAACAGCTCTTCAATTGTCTTTAAGGTTTTATGTTGGATGGGCGCATGCAATACGCCCCTACGCTATTTTGGTGTTTCTTATTTCTTCAATTAAGACCGGAATGATTTTATATAAGTCGCCTACTAATCCAATATCAGCCACACCAAAGATTGGTGCTTCGGGATTCTTATTGATTGCAACAATGGTCTTACTCTCACTCATACCTGCAAGATGCTGAATAGCACCTGAAATACCGCAAGCGATGTAGAGTTCAGGTCTAACGGTTTTCCCGGTTTGACCACATTGATGATCATGAGAAATCCATCCTGAATCAACAGCCGCTCTTGAAGCACCTACTTCTCCGCCAAGAGATTCTGCCAGGTCTTCAATAATCTTAAATCCGTCGGGTCCTCCAAGACCTCTTCCGCCGGAAACTATGATCTTAGCTTCTTCTAGGTTAACTACTTTCTTAGCAGCTTTTACAATTTCTTTAACTATTGTACGAACTTCATCTTCTGAAACAACTGCTTCTATTTTTTCAATCGTTCCTTGGCGAGTTTCATCTTTGTCAGACTTCTTCATTACCCCCGGACGAACGGTTGCCATTTGTGGACGGTGATCAGGCGTTAAGATGGTTGCCATGATATTTCCGCCAAAAGCAGGTCTTGTTTGTTCTAGATTTCTTTCTTTCAAATCAACACTTAGACGTGTGCAATCTGCTGTTAAACCTGTTTTAAGTCGACATGATAATCTAGGACCTAAATCTCTTCCAATATGCGTTGCCCCTAATAATACAATCTCAGGTTTTCTCTCATTGATTAAGTCTGTTAATACTTTTGTATAAGACTCTGTACGATAAGTGTATAATACCGGGCTGCCGGCATGTAGAACATGATCAGCACCATATGCAATTAATTCTTCCGACAAGGAAGCCGCACTATCGTCACCTAATAATATTGCTGTTAATTTTACATCTAATTCATCCGCAATTTTTCTGCCTTCACCCAGTAATTCCAATGAAACTGGGTAGATCTTATTGGCTCTTTGCTCAATAATAATCCAAACACCGCGATATTCATCAAGATTGGTATCTTTCTCTTCTGTTTGATCTACATAAAGTGCATTAAACTTACATGCATCCACACAAGCACCGCAAACCGTACAATTGTCTTTGATGACTGCTTTTTTATTAACAACCTCTATTGCTCCAAAGGGACATGCAGACACACATAATTTACAGCCTACACATTTATCATCTATTAAATGAAGTGCCATTTTTACTCCTCCTAACTAAATTATTTTTTTATCTTCAAGTTTTTTAACTAATTCATTTGCAAGTTCTTTAGGTGTACCGTTAAGGACCTCACCTTGACCTTTTTTGTCCGGCGCAAATACTTTTCTAACTTTAGTTGGAGATCCATCTAAACCAAGCTTTGATTGATCTTCTATGCCTATATCCGCAACGGTCCATAATTTAACTTCTTTTTTTCTGTAAGCATTAAAGATGCCCCCAATAGAAGGATATCTTACTTCATTCAGTTCCTTAATTGCAGTCAATATACAGGGCAATTGTGTTTCAATGACTTCATATCCATCTTCAAGTTTTCTCTCAACTGTCACTGTGTCCTTATCAAACTTAGCATCCATTACATAAGTTACTTGAGGTATATCTAAATGCTCAGCAATTTGAGAACCAACTTGAGCAGTATCGCCATCGATTGCTTGACGTCCACAAAGGATGACATCATAATTTTTTATTCTTCTAATCGCTTCAGCTAATGTATAGGATGTTGCTAATGTATCAGAACCGGCAAAAGCTCTGTCTGATACCAATATTGCTTCATCTGCACCCATAGCCAACGCTTCTCTTAATGCCGTATCTGCTTGTGGAGGTCCCATACTTAAAACTGTAACCGTTCCGCCATACTGTTCTTTTATTTTTAATGCCTCTTCAATGGCATGTTTGTCTTCGTGGTTGATGATGCTTGGAACACCTTCTCTGATTAATGTATTGGTAACAGGGTCCAATTTAACTTCATTTGTATCAGGTACCTGTTTTGCACACACAATAATTTTCATTTTATAATCCTCCTTTTAAATGTCTAAATTATTTCAACAGTTTAGATGCAATGACCATTCTTTGAACCTCTGAAGTTCCTTCATAAATCTCAGTAATTTTTGCATCTCTCATCAAACGCTCTACCGGGTAATCTTTCATATAACCGTAACCGCCGTGTATCTGAACAGCTTTTGTAGATGCTTTCATTGCTGCCTCTGCCGCAAATAACTTAGCCATAGCTGCCGCACTGCTAAATGGCTGCTTTGTATCTTTAAGGTATGCCGCTTTATATACCAACATTCTTGCAGCCTCTACTTCTGTAGCCATATCTGCCAACTGCCATTGAATGGCTTGAAATTTAGAAATTGGTCTACCGAACTGAACACGCTCTTTTGAGTATTGTGTAGAGTTGTCTAAAGCAGCTTGTGCAATACCTAAAGCTTGTGCCGCAATACCAATCCTACCCGAATCAAGAGTCGTCATTGCAATTTTAAATCCTTCGCCAATGTTTCCTAATAAATTTTCTTTTGGAATTTTACAATCTTCAAAAATAAGTTCCGTGGTTGCTGAAGCTCTAATCCCCATTTTGTCTTCTTTTTTACCAATAGTAAATCCAGGTGTATCTGCTTCTACAATAAATGCAGAAGTCCCTTTGTGAGTCCCCTTACTTCTATCTGTAACTGCAATAACAATGTAAGTATCCGCTACACCACCATTGGTAATGAAAACTTTTGTACCATTTAAGATGTATTCGTCTCCTTCAAGTCTTGCAGTGGTTTTTTGTCCTGCTGCATCAGTACCTGCGTCAGGTTCAGTTAATCCAAATGCACCAAGTTTTTCGCCTTTAGCAAGTGGTGTTAAATATTTTTGTTTTTGTTCTTCTGTACCAAACAAATAAATAGGAATTCCGCACAATGAAGTATGCGCCGAACAAATAACCCCGGTTGATGCACATTTTCTGGATAATTCTTCAACGGTTATTGCATAACTGACATAGTCGCCGCCGGCACCTCCGTATTCTTCTGGAAATGGAATGCCCAAGATACCGTACCTTGACATTTTCTTAACAGTCTCATGTGGGAATTCTCCTGTCAAATCAATATCTGCTGCAATAGGCTCTACTTCATTTTCAGCAAATGAATTGACCATTGTACGAACCATTTCTTGTTCTTTGGTTAAATTAAAATTCATAATATTCCTCCTCTTATATTCAACAATTCAATTGCAGAATTGAGATTAATCGTTTATTATTGTTAATTATTTAACATACTCCTATCTACCTATAGAATACTCCTTTAAAAATAAAAGTCAATTCTTTTTTTTGTTTTTTTTTGAAGTTCTAAGATTCAATAATAAGTGTCCAACTTCTGAACAACACACTCTATTTTCACGTATTTCAAGCATCCCGCTGGTATATGAAAGAAGTATTTATAAAAGATTAGCCTAACAAGTGTCCAACTTCCGAACAGTTCTCTCTGCTGTGTAACAAAATTCCAAAAGATAAACACACTTAAATAAAAAGTGTGTTTATGATTTCAATATACTTTTGTATGTTTTATTTCTTTATACCGCTTTATTAAATTGACTGTTGTATAAATCAGCATAAAAACCTTTTCTGTCTAATAATTCCTGATGGGACCCCTTTTCTATGATATTGCCTTCATGCATCACCAGTATTATATCTGCATTTTTAATGGTTGAAAGCCTGTGAGCGATGACAAAGCTGGTTCTGCCTTTCATCATCTCTGTCATTGCTTTCTGTATATACACTTCTGTACGTGTATCCACACTACTGGTTGCTTCATCTAAAATCAATATGGTTGGATCAGACAAAATCGCTCTGGCAATGGTGAGCAGTTGTTTCTGTCCCTGAGATATATTGCTTGCCTCTTCATTGATGATGGTATCATAACTCTCCGGAAGCGTCCTGATAAAATGATGGGCATGAGCAGCTTTTGAAGCATTTATGATATCTTCTTCAGAGGCTTCAAAATTTCCATAAGCTATATTATCTCTTATGGACCCATTAAATAACCAAGTATCTTGCAATACCATACCAAGCATTTTTCTCAGATCACTTCTTTTTAAAGCTCTAATATCCTTACCATCTATGGTTATTTTTCCGTCATTGATTTCATAAAACCGCATTAATAAATTGACCAATGTTGTTTTTCCTGCACCGGTGGGCCCTACTATCGCAACATTTTGACCAGACTTAATATCAATATTGAGATTTTCGATGAGCTTCTCATCTTCTTTATAACTGAAGTTGACATCAGAAAAACTAACATTTCCCTCAAGGCTATTGCCAATTTGTTTTTGATTATAGTCGTCTATCTCCTCTTCTTCATCTAATAATTCAAATACCCTTTCAGCGGATGCAATTGTAGATTGAATGATATTAGCGATACTGGCAGTATGAACAATTGGCTGCCCAAATTGTCTGGAATATTGAATAAATGCTTGAATATTTCCTACGGCAAAAGATTGTTGGATTACCAGTAATCCTCCCACAACACTTACTAAAACAAATCCTATATTGTTAACCAAATTCATTAAAGGCATAATAATTCCTGATATAAATTGAGATTTCCATCCCGCTTCAAATAATTTCTCATTGATTTCTTTAAATGCTTCAATAGATTGTTCTTCATAGTTAAAACTTTTTACAACCTGATGTCCCGTATACATTTCTTCAACATGACCATTCAGCTGTCCTAACACCTTTTGATTATTTTTGTAATGTTTTTGAGATTTTTTTGCAATGCTTTTTGTAATCCATAAACTAAGGGGCAGAGTGATTAATGTAATGCCTGTCATGAGCGGGCTGATGGCCAACATCATAACAATAACCCCCAGTATGGTTATGATGGAAGTAATGAATTGAGTCAAACTTTGTTGTAACGTTGTGCTGATATTATCTATATCGTTAGTAACCCGGCTGAGTATTTCACCATGTGTACGTGAATCAAAATATTTCAATGGCAATCTTTCCAACTTATCGCTGACATCTCTTCGCATTTCAAAGACCGTTTTTTGGGCGACGCTGGCCATAATGTACTGCATGATATACGAAAAAAATGAGCTTAATCCATATAAACCAGCTAAAACAGCCAGCACTTTAAATATATAGTTAAAATCTATTGCAGCATTGGGAACTCCTTTCGAAATTTGTACAAATCCTTCATACAGTTTTGTGGTAATCGTTCCTAAAACCATTGGACTAACGATGGTAAATATAGTACTCAATATTGCAAAGAAAGCAACGAAAATGAGTTGAATTTTTCTGGGCTTTAAATACCAAAGTAACCTTTTAAATGTCTCTTTAAAGTTTTTTGCTTTTTCTACCGGCCTTCCCATGCCATGATGTCGCGGACCTATTCCTGCTTTTGGTTGTCTCATGCCCATTCCTCCTCAGCTAGTTGAGAAGTCACAATTTGTTTATAGACTTCACAAGTATTAAGTAGTTCTTTATGTGTTCCAATACCGGCTACAGAACCTTTATCCAAAACTATGATTTGATCCGCATTCAAAACGGACGCAACCCGTTGAGCGACAATAAGAACAGCAGCATCTTTTACTTCTTCTTTTAGTTGATGTCTAAGTTTTGCTTCAGTCTTAAAGTCTAATGCAGAAAAGCTGTCATCAAAGATATATATTTCAGGTTTTTTTGCCAGTGCTCTTGAAATAGAAAGCCTTTGTTTCTGACCACCGGACAAATTTCTTCCACCTTGAGCGATTTCCGAGTTATATCCATCTTTCATATCATCAATAAATTCGGATGCTTGAGCAATTTCAGCAGCATGTATCGCTTCCTCATCACTGATATCAGCGCTTCCAAATTTAATATTTTCTAAAATAGTACCCGTAAACAAAATTGATTTTTGGGGCACATAACCTATTCTGTTTCTTAATGCTTTCTGAGATATTTGTCTTATATCTGCATCACCGATTGTTATGCTGCCTTTTGTTGTATCATAAAATCTCATAATTAAATTAACAAGAGTTGATTTTCCCGAACCTGTTCCACCAATAATGGCGGTTATCTCTCCCGGCTTGGTTTCAAAAGATACTTTATTAATGGCATTGTCCTCTGCTTCATCAAATTTGAAAGACACATCCTTGAACGTAAGGGTGCCTTTATTATCGTCTAGATTCAGCGGTTGATTAAGCTCTTTTATTTCTGTTTCTTTCTGTAATACCTCATTGATTCTAGAAGCTGATACAGAAGCCCTTGGCAGCATAACAAACATCATCGTAAGCATAAGCAATGAAAACATGATTTGCATCGCATATTGGATGAATGCCATCAAGTCTCCAACTTCAAGAACCCCATAATTAATTTTAAACGAACCCACCCAAATAATCGCTATGGTCGTCATATTGAAAATTAGCATGATAAGCGGCATAAGCAATGCCATAATCTTGTTTAAACGAATAGAAGTTTGAGTTAAATCAGTGTTGGCTTTCCTAAATCTATTTTTTTCATATGCATCATTGTTAAACGCTCGAATAACACGCATACCTGTCAATCTTTCTCTTAAAACAAGATTGAGATGATCCAATTTAAGCTGCATGGATTTTGAAAGTGGTAAAGCTTTAGTAGCAATTCCTGCAATCACAATAGCCAGACACACTACTGCAAATAATAACGTAATAGAGAGACCTGGATTTTTATATACTGCCATAATAATGGCTCCAACAGCCATCAAAGGGGCTCTTATCATTACCCTTAACATCATTACCAAAACATTTTGTATTTGAGTCACATCATTAGTGGTCCTGGTAATTAAAGATGCTGTGCCTATTTCATCAAATCGTTTTAATGACATGTATTCAACTTTAGAAAATATTTTTTGTCTTAATCTCATAGATAGTCCGCTGCTTGTTTTTGCAGAATAGTAGCTGGATGATACAGCACAAAGTGATCCTATTCCCGCTACTAAAAACATCACTATCCCAAGATTTATAATATAAGGTATATTTTCATTGGTGATACCTTTATCCACAATATCAGACATTAATGTGGGTAAAAATAATTCAGATACTGTCTGTAATAAAGTAAAGATTATGATTAATAGAATGGGTTTTTTAAATTGTTTTAAGTCTTTCAATATCTTTATCATTCAATTCCTCCTCTATATTTTTAGGTTGGATCTTTGCATAAAATACAAGATACAACCTGCTATAATTTACTGATAATGCGCTCAACTTCGTTGAAATTCTCATTCAGCTTTTGAATATCTTCATCACTTAAAGATTCTAACTTTTTAAGCATTTCTTTTCTTATTTCCTGCTTATGTGCATTTACTAATTTCTCACCTGTGTCTGTGATATATAAATTAATAATTCTTCTATCTTCATCACTGTTTTTTCTTTCGACAAAGCCCTCATGAATAAGCTTATTGCATAACTTTGTCAAGTTAGGTTTTGAAATCAGCAATCTTTCTCCAAAGAATTTCATTGGCTCTCCATTATGATTCTTTATCATACTTAAAAACCTCATTTTATACATATCTTTTTTATGATGCACATCCATTAATAGCTTTTTATGCAACAAAGGCATAAAGTTAAAAATATATTCTATCAATCGTTCTCTCTCTTTTATATTCATTTTTTCCTCCTTCAAACAATTATACGGTATAACAGTTATATTATATAACTATTATACACTTCTATTTTGTTTCGTCAAGCTTATTTAAACTTTAAATTAAAAAAAAGAGTCTATGATGACTCTTTTGAGGCTATCGAAAAATGAATACAGGCGTATAAATATTCGTTAATGCATTCATACACCTGCATTCATTTTTCTAGTACTTTTTCGATAAGCTGAAAAAAGAGTCATATGACTCTTTTTATTCTTCTCAATTCTTTATGAGGTATGTTGAATAGCCTATCAACTGCATCCTATTTCGGTTAACCCTTCTTTAATATTACTCTTTATCCATTCAACTACATCCAGATTGCTTAAAGGCACATCTCCCAGAATTTCTCTTAACGCCTTAGTATCTAATGTATACTCTTTTTCATCAAAAATATGGCTGTATAAAAAATTGATGTGTTCATTGGTCATAATGAGCAGAGACATGGTTTCTGCCATATTGCCTAAAGGCGCTCGATCGATATGTTCTCGTTGAAACTGAACTGTCACCTCAGTACCTTCACCTAATTTAGATTTAATATCTAAAAACCCTTCGCATGCTTCTGCGGCTGCTTTAAATAATGGTATCCCTAAGCCTACTTTTCTAGTGGTTCTGGACGTCCAGAAAGGATCTATCGCACGATTCAACGTTTCTTGATCCATGCCTGTTCCATTATCAATGATCTGAATCTCTAACAAGTTCTTGAGTGTGTTTTCACATATTTTAACGCAAATATCCGTTGCTTCTGCCCTTATGCTATTTTGAACAATATCTAAAATATGCAGCGACAACTCTTTCAATGGAGTCCACCTCCTTGTTTTAATGCTTTGATTACAGCTTTAACGGTTTTATTCTCCGCCTCTATGAATCGAATACGCTCTGATATATTTCCTAAATAGTGGGCGTCCGAATTCGTTATATAATGATACTGCCTCAAATTCTTATACACTTTCATCAATTGTTCCAAATTTCCTTGTTGTGATATTTCTAATAAGTTAACATTCAGGTTTTCCGGAACAAAACCTAAGTTAACGATTAAAGAATTATGGCCTCTATCGATATGTGCCGGTACCGGAACCCCATCCAAACTTTTAACTTTTGATATTGCATCATTGAGAGATAAGCCAGATGAAATTAACAGCATTTCTTTTTTTTCACCAATAATTTCATCCTCATGATTCAATAGATATTGGTTGCCCAATACACTTGGGTTATTATCCATTTTTAATATTTTCTCATTAACCATTTCTTGCAATTCAAAAGCTTGTTCAATTTTTTCAAAAAAACATAGGAGATGTACATCTTCAGCGGTTTGAAGCTCCATCCCCGGAATTACTATAATATCTTTATTTTCTGCAGCTTTGATAGTTGCCGCACAATTTTCTACGCTATTATGGTCGGTTATTGCTATGACATCCAAACCTTTTAATAACGACATATTGACAATATTATTTGGTGTCATATCGTCTGATGCACACGGTGAAAGAGCAGTATGTATATGCAAATCATATGACAATTTCATATTATCACATTCCTAATTCATATACTTTTTTAAATATCCCATAAGCATTTAAGCTTGTCGCTAAAATAGGAATTTCTTCAGATGTCGCTTTTTCAATGGTATCTGCTTCAACTTCTATATTTTCCGGTATAATAATACACGCCAAATTCAAAAGTGATGCAACTGCAATGACATTAATATGCGTTTGGACGGTTATCCATGCCTCACCCTCTTTAGCATGAGACATTACCCAGCTAAGCAAATCACCGCAATATATACCTTCTAATGTCTTTTCTAAATTTAAGTCGGTTACTTGTTTAAACTCCCCTGTTTGAATCAAATCACTAATCTTCATTTTTTTCACCATCCATATCCAATTTAAAATCCATTGTTATTATGGTATCCTTGCCTTTGGCAGATTCTATTTTTAAATCATCACAGTACCTATTGATATTGGATAATCCCATTCCTGCACCAAAACCATATTCTCTTGCAGTTTCTGACGCTGTGGAGTATCCTTCTTTCATAGCTAATGGAATGTCTTCAATTCCCGGTCCCCTATCGTGGGCAATAATCTTAATCATTTTGGGATGAATTAAAAGTGAAAGTGTCCCCCCATTTGAGTGAATGATGATATTAATTTCAGCTTCATATGAAGCTATGGCAATTTTTCTAATTAATTGAGGATCTAACCCCAGTTTTTTTAACCTAGTTTTAATGGCACTGGATGCTTCACCAGCTCTGGTAAAATTATATTGTTCCACATCATAATCATATTTTAAAAAATCTTGATTCATCATTCAATGCAAACTCCTTTCAAACCGTTTGCATATAGTATGCCACAAGAAGTATAAAGAATAAGCGGTGTACAAAGAAGAATCTTATTGGTCTCCTTTGCTAACTGAATCGTTTCCTCACTTGGCTTTTTCCCTCTAACAAAAACGATCGCTGTAATATCCATCATCTCAGCTGTTCGAATGACCTGAGGATTAATTAATCCGGTGAGAAGCAGCGTATTAGAATCTGAAAAAGCCAGCACATCACTCATTAAGTCGCTTCCAAAAGCTCGATCCACCTCATATTCATCTAATAAATCTTGTCCGGTAATACATTTACAGTTTAAAACCTCCTTGATTTCTGACAATTTCATAAACAGCCTCCAAATAATTATATGATTTCTTCAATTTTCATTATAATCATTTTTTCTAATTCAAACAATTCTTTTTTATAATTATCTTTATTTACTTCCTCATACATGGTTTGGAAAACTTGGACGGTTTCTTGTTCTAAGGATTGACTATCTATTGATTTTTTAATAACGGTTCTTAATTCTTCCAAATATTTTTCACCGTTTTCTTCTTTTTTTGCTTGACTGATATTATTTAATATGTTTTTCAACGCAGCCTCAACGGTTTCGTTTTCGGCAAAGAATTTTCTTTTTAAAATAAATGCATCCTCTGAAAAACTTTTAACATTATTTTTTTGTATATCCGCATCATTATAATCAATTACCGGGCTTGTCACGACTTTATATCCATTATCATTTAAAATATATGCATGTATTCCCTCTTCCTTTAAATCTTCAATAAGTGCTATAGCATTTTCTTTTGACCCAAAATTACCTAATTGTACACTATAAACTATAAACTCATTGGAATTACTGTTAATAGTAGTAGTATTTGCCTGCTCATTTGTTGTATTCGTATTTCGATTGTCTTTGACAATGTTATCTTTTATGGTATTGCTTTCTACCTTTCTTACAACCATGTTGTTATCCTTGATAAAAAGCGGATATATAACATATCTTGTCCCAAAATACCCTACTATGACAGCACCCACAGTAATAACCAGTAAAACTACAAAAAAAGGTTTCATCGTTTCATTTTTTCTCATAGGTCGTTTATACACCATATCACCTCCAATACTTTATTTTATTACTCCACCCCAGTAAAATATGATAAAAAATTTTATTTGTTTTTTCAGCATATATCTAATTTTAACAGATCCGCAGCTTTCTCTTCAGACATGGGCTTATTCATATAGTAGCCTTGGACGATATCGCATTTAAAGTCACTGAGTTTATCAAATTGCTCTTTTGTTTCAACGCCTTCAGCGATAACTTTCAGCCCAATATTGTGCACTAATTCTACGATAGTAGCAGTAATTTTGCTGTCTTTTTCAGAGTTTAGCATAGAATCAATAAATTTCTTATCGACTTTTACATAATCTATAGGCAAGCTTTGGAGATAACTAAGGGATGAATACCCTGATCCAAAATCATCAAGATGTATACCTATTCCAAAGTTTTTTAATTGTTCCAGCTTTTGTTTTTGGGAATTTAATAAATCTATCATAACAGTCTCAGTCACTTCAATCTCAATACATCTTGGATTTACATGACTGTCCTTAATGGTTTTAATCAGATTGTTGACAAAGTTATTTTGCATGATTTGAACTGCTGAAATATTGATGGATACTTTTATTGTCTCATGATATTTATTGCTAATCTTCCTTGCAAATAAACAGGCTTGCTTAATCACCCATTGTTCTAAAGGTATAATTAAACCTGTTTCCTCTGCAACCTTAATAAATTTTGAAGGTGAAACTTGTCCTAATTCAGGAGATTTCCATCTCAGTAATGCTTCCATCCCATATATTTCACCATTAAAAAGATTATATTGAGGCTGATAATATAAATAAAATTCGTTTTCTTTTAATGCTTTGATGATTTCATTCTCTATTTTCACCTTGGCCATTAACGCTTCTTCTATGCTCTCATCAAAAATACGATAACCGTTTTTCCCATTTTCCTTAGATTTGTACATAGCCATATCAGCCTTTTTCATCAGTTCGTCAACTGAGATTCCATGGTCAGGAAAAACAGCTACACCTATACTCGACGAAACATTAAAGGTTTTTGAATCAATGACTAAAGGTTGATTAATGGTATCGATTATATTACTGCAGATCTCATGGATGGTGTTAACGGAATTAATGTTGTTATAAGTGATAAAAAATTCGTCTCCCCCTAAACGAGCCACTACTTTCTCATGTTCTCCTTGAACATTGAGCTTCTTAGCAATTTCAATAAGCACCTTGTCTCCAATTGAATGTCCCATGGTATCATTAATCTTTTTAAAGTTATCCAGATCAATAAATACCACGCACCCTAAATGATTATGACGTTTGCTTTGTTCGATAGCATCCTTTAAACATCTTATGATTCTCTCTCTATTTGAAAGATTTGTCAGCGTGTCAAAGTAGGCCAAATGCTTTATTTTCTGCTCTCTTAATTCCAGTATTTTTTTTGACTTTTTTATTTCTTCATACTTTTCTCTAAGTTTCTCCTCAGTAAACGCTAATTCATCATTATAAGAAATTAATTTTAAATCTCTTTCTCTAATGCCGTTAATCATTCTGTTAAAACTTTTTATAACACTATCTATTTCACTAAACCCTGTAATTTCAGCTCTAATATTATAGTTCCCTTCTTCGGCCTGTCTCATTAAATTCATCAATTTTTCAAAGGGGGAAATTGCCAATAGAACTAAAAAGTAGGCAATAACACCAAATATCATTAAAGAAATAATTCCAATAAGCAGCCCCGGAAAGCTGGCTCGTTTCAAATTATTATTGATCTCTTTCCTACTGATAGCTGTAATGACAACCATACCATTTCTCTCTAATACGTCATGATTAATATGGTACTTATTGCCCTTAATACTGTATTCTATTTTTTCATTGTTTTGTTTCTTTATGATATGTTTAAAATCTTCTCCAAAAACCTTTTCTCCAATCATGTAATCGTCTCTATTGGCAACGATTGTTCCATCATTACTCAGTAACAAAACATATCCCATTTCTCCGATTTTGGACTTACTTATAAGATTGCTGATATCAGAAACATTAAAATCAGCCGCTACAACTCCCATAATTTCGCCTTTAGAGTTTTTAATTGCTTTGGCTGCAGTAATGATGATATCTTGTGTCATATAATCCAGATAAGGTTCTGTCCATATTATTTTATCTGAAAATCTTTTGGCTTGAATATACCAATGTTGCTGTTTTGGATTATAACTCTTCGGTATGTGGGTTATGGGAATAATATATGTACTTTCATCCTCCATTCCAATTTGGAGTTTTTTGTAATCATCCAGCATTTCACCAATCATCCCCACAAGAGAAAGAATGTTGTTAGAATCATTATTGGCGATAGATTTTAATACCATTTCATTTTTACAAATTAATTGAATTGTATTTTCAGTTCTGTCAAATAATCTGTCAAAATATAATATGGTATGCTTAAGCACCAGTTCAGCTTCTTTAAAATATTCTTTTTCCAGGCTGATCTTTGTATTTTGATAAGAAAAGAAACTAAATATTGAAATACTAACGATACCAAGGGCTAAAATTAATATGGTTACAGTTAACTTGATGTTAAGAAATTTTACCAATTTTTTTCCTCCTTAAAACACCTTATATTAATTTCATTCCTCTTTTTTTAAAAAGTTTTTCATAACAAAATCATCACCAAGTATCTTAGCAATGTTTCTTATACTATTATAATCGTTATACTCGAATTCAACATATTTATCTATTCCTAAATCAAAAACCTTGACGGCAACCATATTATTTTCGTGAATCGAAAGCATAGCAGTTTTAAATTTATCCTTTATATCTTTATCTAAATCTGCTCTTGCAATAAAAGGTGAATTAGGTATCTCATCTGATTTCCAAATGATTATTAAATCATCAATAAGCACTGTCCCTTCATCTGTTAATTTTTGAAACGTCACATCTGAGATGGAACCAGCATCTGCTTTTCCATTTAATACATCCATCACAACCGCATCGTGGTTGCCTGAGAAAATAGTTTCTTTAAAGTATTTTTCAGTATCAATATTTCTACTTATAAATAGTGCAGAAGGAATGACAAAGCCTGATGTTGAACCCGGATCCACAAATGCATATGTTTTTCCTTTTAAGTCTTCAATGGTTCTAATTTTTGAATCTTTACGCGCAATGATTAAAGAGTAATAGCTTGTACCAACACCTTTATAAGATTCAACAACCATAGGTTCCAAGTCCAATTCCCTTTCAGCAATAACATACGAAAATGGACCATACCATCCGATATCAACGGTTTTCTTCTTCATATTATTGATGAGCCCAAGGTAATCAGTGGGTACAACGACGTTAACCTCTATATTAATTTCCTTTTCCAAATATGCTTCAATAGGTTTAAACTTTTCTAATAATTTTGCCGGGTCATTTGAAGGAATAAGTCCGATTGTTAAATCTGTTGTTTTAGTCGTACAACTGATCATAAATAATATCAAACAGATCATTATTAAATAAAGTATTATTTGTTTTTTTCTCATTCTTTCATCTCACTCTCTATTTTATATCTTAGCTGCACATTTAAATCATATTTTAGTATAGCAAAATCACCATATCACTTAAATTTTATCATTATTTTTGTTAAATTAGTGTTAATCCGACTAAATTCTACATTCTTATCACCACATTTTATTGTTGTTATATTTGTTTCAAAAATTTAATCATTAATTTGGAATACTAAATTTTATATCATAATAACAAAAGACCATACTAATCAGTATGGTCATAAATTTCTCGTTCAATATGCTCAAACAGTTTTGAACAATTTAAAATATGCTGAATGGTTTATTTTACTCTTCTTGCTGTTACATATCGATTCTTATAAAAATCTTTGTTTAATGAAGATATGCGCACATATCTGCCTGTTTTGCCGGACGATGCATGAATAAATTGATTGTCCCCTATGTAAATACCTAAATGTGAAATGATATTATTCATTGCTCCGGAAGTATCAAAGAATACTAAATCTCCTATTTGCAAATCATCTCGATGAATAGGCTCACCTACTTTAGCCTGATCTCTAGATACTCTAGGCAGTTCTATTCCTACTTGACGATAAACGTATCGAGTATATCCGGAGCAATCAAATGAACTGGGTCCGGTGGCTCCCCATTTATAAGGCTTGCCCAAATGTTTCTTTGCCTCTTTCACAACATCTTCATTTCCATTATCTTTTGGGGCAAGCAAATTTACATTGATGTCGTCTTCGCTTAGCCAAACCAAAGTGCCATCTGATTTTTTTATGTAATACCAGCCATTCTGATAATCCAGTAACTCAACCTCTTCATCAGCTCCAATATTTAAAGCAGCATGATCGGTTTCAGTTCTTTCATCGCCTCTGCTGATTTCTATGCTTTTTTCAACAGCGCTCATTATGGCCTTTTTATTTTGATATGTTTCTGTTGCATAAACAGCGCTTATCCAACCTTCTATTATGTCATTTTTTACATAATACCAATCTTTATCGTCACTAGCTTTTAGAATAATAACATCATCGCCATTTAGAAGACTCCCCACCACCGGTTGGTCCATATTTGGACCTTGTCTAACATTAAGCTTAGAAGCCTTTATTTTTCCAAAGCTGACAAGATTATAGTTTCCGTCATGTACAAAGACATAATTCTTATGTACCCAACCCCATTGATCTTCACGACTAACCAAGAGATACGCTCCATATACATCTAAAATGTTAATTGAAGCCCCTTTAGATAGTACAGTATTAATAGGACTACCTTTCGAAGTAGATTCTGTAAGATTTACCTGATTATCAATAACCACACCATTCAGCAGTCCATTAGCGTAGACGTTTCCACAACTTATTGCAAAAACTAATGCAATAACAATCATTAGAAAACGACTTGATTTTTGATTTTGGGGAAATTTTATATGATCTACCTCCTTCTCCGGTAAGCATGTACATCTTTTTTTCTAACATGCTCACAAAAAAATTACCTTACGGTAATTTTTATTATATACAAAATTCATCTTTAATTCGACATTTTTTTTATTAGTAATAATTGGATTCAAAGTTATATTTACTCAGCCGATTCTATTTGATCATTAGAAGATTGATCGATCCCCATGACTTCTTTTACTTTCAATTCTATTTCGTTCAACATCTCAGGATTATCTCTAAAATACTGTTTTACATTTTCTCTTCCTTGACCGATACGATTGGAATCATAGCTGTACCATGCACCGGCTTTATGAATGACGTTACACTGAACACCACAATCCAGTACCGTACCTTCTCTTGAAATACCGGCACCATACATAATATCAAATTCCGCTTGTTTAAAAGGAGGTGCTACTTTATTCTTCACGACCTTAACTCTGGTTCGATTCCCCAGTACCTCATCACCGGATTTAATACTTTCAATCCTTCGCACATCCAAACGCATAGATGAGTAGAATTTCAGAGCACGTCCCCCTGTAGTCGTTTCAGGATTTCCAAACATGACCCCTACCTTTTCTCTCAACTGGTTGATAAAAATTGTGGAAGTCTGAGATTTATTAATAACACCTGCAAGCTTTCGCAAAGCCTGAGACATTAATCGAGCTTGCAGTCCTACATGACTATCACCCATATCACCTTGAATCTCAGCTTTTGGAACTAATGCTGCTACAGAGTCGATGACAATGACATCAATGGCTGCACTTCTTACCAAAACCTCACATATCTCAAGGGCTTGCTCCCCTGTATCCGGTTGAGAAACCAAAAGTTCATCAATATCTACACCTAATTTAGCAGCATACTCCGGATCTAATGCATGTTCTGCATCAATAAATGCAGCTTTACCACCTGCTCTTTGAGCCTCTGCAATAACATGTAACGCAATAGTAGTCTTCCCTGATGATTCAGGTCCATATATCTCCGTAATCCTTCCTCTGGGAATTCCTCCGATTCCTGCAGCTATATCCAAACTCAAACAACCGGTAGAAATAGCATTCACATTCAGTTTAGCATCTTGACTACCCAGTTTCATAATTGAGCCTTTACCAAATTGTTTTTGAATCTGAAGCATCGCAGCTTCTAAAGCCTTATTCCTATCATCGTTCCCCATATTCACACCGCCTTTAATAATATACATCAAGAACATATGTTCTTACTATAGAATACACGAATTTCTCATATACGTCAACCACTTTGTTATAGGATCAATAATAATTTCTATAAATAAAACTTAATAGCTTCCTGAACGAATACGTATTATTAGCTTCAGGAGATATTTGGTATATAATTTGTAATGGAGAAATACTAGTTTTAATGAAGTGCAACGGAATTAAAACCAAAGGGTTATAATACACTTAGCAAAGGTTTAGGGCACTGACCGTTTTGCTGTAATATTCTCCATATTTATGCACCCTTTGTTTATTTCGTAATGAAAATTTTATACCTAATGTCTCTCAACATAAATCATAAAGCAAGAGTATTATTAAATATTGACCATTTTTTCATTCACTCCTAATGAGTGAAGCTTTCATCAATCCTTTGATTTTATTAATATGGAGTTTTTAGCAAACTTTATTTCATTTACCAATATTGATGGCCAAGTAAAAGGTCGACGAGCTTTAGCTGTTCTTCAATAATTTTGGGGGAAAATTTATCACTTTTTTCAGCTTTAAAATCATGTACCCATAAATCATGTGAAAAAATTTTAAAGCCATGGTATCGATGTGTATTTTGGGAGATTTCGTACACTAAATTATTAACTTCTTCATATTTTTCTTTTGTTTGAATTGCCCAATGGTTATATAAACCCTTATCAGCAATGCCTTTTAACACTTGAGCTATCTTTAACCTGTATTCTATATCTGGATCACCGTCTGTATTGATTGTAAAAAAATGATTCAGGTTTCTGCAAAACATATTATACATCGAAATCCCTCCTGAAAAGTTTTACATTTTTAAGAAAGACTTCTTTTAGTTTTTCTCCAATGTTATGCCTTTGATTGACATTGTCAATTAGTTTCAGAATTAGGCTTTTGTCACTGTTTTTTAGTAATTCCCGTATATCATTAATATCTTTTTCTCCATACCTGCCTATTTTGGTAACAATAATATCTTCTTTTGAAAGAACATATATATCCAGATACTTAAATTCGGATAGTTTTTTTGCTCTTTTCTTGAAATCTAAGTCAATGGTTATTTGATACAAATCTAAATAATCTACTTTTTCCAACAATCTGAAAAAACGGGCAGATTGAGAAGGGTAATTCATATCAATAACATCAAAATCAACCGTTGCCCTCTTTATATATTCACCAACAATACACCCAGATCCACCGAGCAGATAAATTGGAGGTATTTTATATTTTTTCAATTCAGCAAAATCTTCCATATCATGAAGTTGTCCCAATAATATTTCTTTATTCTTATTACTCATTTATAATCCTCTTAATACATGTTCTTTTATACATAGTATACCATAATATATTCCTAAACTTGTATTCCAATAAAATTAAGACGTTTTTGCTTTTCAACACCCATTCGCCTAAGTATTTATTAATCCCCTGGGACAAAAATATATATACCATCTTCACTTAAACATTTATTATTGTTATGATAATAATGATACGTATAACTACAGGATTTTTTAGAGTTGGGTATAGGAGTTTTTTTTGATGGAATTTGAACACATTGAATATAAAAGAGGGTTACCCTTTAAATCTTTTGTTGTCAGGATCGGTCATCGCTCTCATCACCTTCACAGCGAGCTGGAAATCATCTATGTTTTGGATGGAGAAGTGAAAATTGATTTAGGTGCAAATATTTATCATCTTAAAACCAATGATACCTTTATCATTAATCCGTATCAGATACATAGTATTGAAAGCGTTGAGCACCCTCATATTCTTTTAATATTACAGGCCAATCTCAGACAAGTTTTTGAAGGGAAATCAAATATACGGTTCATTGACCCTGTCGTTAAAAATAACAGCAATATTTCAAAGCTTATGTGTTCCATACACTTAAAAACACTGGATGAATCACTTTCTGCTGATTATTATCTTAACGGCTATTTAAATATTTTAATCGGTGAGCTTTTTGAAAATATTCCTTTCCAGCATCTCAATTCTCACATGTCAACTGAAAAAAGCGAGACTTATTCCCGCTTAAAAACCATCATTCACTATGTAGAGCATCATCACCATGAAAGGCTAAGCTTACAAAACTTGGCTGATTTCGTTCATCTCAGCAAATACCACCTGTCACACTTTATCAAAAAGCAACTTGGCATCACCTTTCAAGATTATTTTAATAATGTACGCTTAAGCCATGCTCTTAAGCTCATCTGTTATTCTCAAGAAAGTATATTAAATATTGCCATGCAATCTGGATTTTCGGATATAAAATACTTAAATGCCCTTATTAAGAAAAAATACGGATGCACCGCTTCTGCTCTAAGAAAAAAATTACCCACATATGATTTTTTAATGAAGGATGCACCTATTGGCTCTCTTCATCTGCCTTTTGATTTTGAAAAGGCAAAAGAAATTCTACAAACCAATCAAATCACATTTTAAACCGCAACATTGTCATACGAATTCAACAACTTCGTAGCAGATAAAGCCCCCCAGAAAAGTTATATTAGTGTTAACTTATTGAATATGGGAGGATTGTTCTATGTATTTTAAAAACATTTCTAAAATTCCTTATGAAGGACCTTTGTCAAAAAATCCATTATCTTTTAAATATTACGATGCAGAAAAAATGATTTCAGGAAAACCCATGAAAGAACATTTAAGGTTTGCCTTAAGCTATTGGCATACCCTAACCGGCGGAGGCTCCGATATGTTTGGTCAAGATACCTTTTTAAGGCCTTGGGTCCATCTTAACTGCATAGACCTTTCTAAAGCACGAGCAGAAGCAGCCTTTGAGTTTATGGAAAGGCTGGGTATCCAATATTTTTGTTTTCACGATCTTGATATTGCACCGGAAGGTAAGAGTCTGTCGGAAAAGTTTCAACATCTTGATGAAATATCAGAATATATCTCAGGACTGATGAAAAAAAGCAGTATCCAATTGCTTTGGGGTACAACCAATGCATTTTCACATCCAAGATTTGTCCATGGTGCTGCTACCTCTTGTAATGCAGATGTTTTTGCCTTTGCTGCGGCACAAGTTAAAAAAGCAATGGATATCACACATCAGCTTGGCGGTGAAAATTATGTGTTCTGGGGCGGCAGAGAAGGATATGAAACCCTTCTTAATACCGATATGAGCTTGGAGCTGGATAATTATGCAAGATTCTTAAAAATGGCAGTAGATTATAAAAAGAAAATTGGCTTTAAAGGCCAGCTTCTCATTGAGCCTAAACCAAAAGAGCCTACAAAGCATCAGTATGATTTCGATTCCGCTTCCGTATTGGGCTTCTTAAAAAACTATCATCTTGAAGATGAATTCAAACTAAATATTGAAGCGAATCATGCAACACTGGCAGGCCATACTTTTGAGCATGAACTGCATTTTTGCAGAGTCAACAATCTACTGGGAAGTATTGATGCTAATCAAGGTGATGATCATCTGGGATGGGATACGGACCAATTTCCAACCAATATTTATTCCGCAACTTACTGTATGCTGGAGGTTCTAAAAAACGGAGGTCTTGGATCAGGCGGCTTCAATTTCGATGCTAAACTTAGAAGGGGCTCTATCTCTTTAGAAGACATGTTCATAGGCTATATTGCAGGCATGGATACCTTTGCAAAGGGATTGGTCACAGCAGATAAAATACTTCAGGAAGGTGAGCTTGATAATTTTATAAAAGAACGATATGCCAGCTATCAAACAGGCATCGGTCAAGAAATTGTTAACAATACAACCAACTTTGAAAAACTGACACAATATGCATTAATACACCATGACATTAAAAACACATCTGGTAGGCAAGAGCTGCTTGAGACTATTGTTAACGCTGCAATTTTAAATTCTTAGAAGGAAAAGAGGTCTATTATAAAAATTATCTCTCAATACAATAACCTTTTATTAGAGAAAATCATAAATATATATATAAGCAAAAGTTTAGAGGTGAAAATCAATGGCTTATTCAACAAGAGAATTGCTTGCTCGAATTATTAAATGCGAAGCAGGCGGTGAAGGTGAAACAGGAATGAAGGCCGTTGCAAATGTGGTTATGAATCGTGTCCATGTACCATATGGAGAATACCTAAGGGAAGGTCAAGGCGACTTACGAAAGGTCATCTTTCAAAGGGGGCAGTTTGACTGTGTCAGAACCGAGATAAGAGGCGTTCCTAATCCACAAACCATATACGCAACGCCGCCGGAACAAATACATTATGATATTGCTGATTGGGCATTAGCAGGTAACAGTCTTAATACAACAGGAGAATCCTTATGGTATATGAATCCATTCGTACCTGATTGTCCACCGTTTTTCCCATATAATGGTTCCGGATATTTTCAGGTACGTATTAATCTTCATTGCTTCTTTAATCCGACACAATTATATGCTTCTACTTAATTTTTTATATACATGATTTATTCAAAAGGAGGTGTTGTTTTGCCACCGTATATGTATCTACCTAGGATGGGGTACGGACCAATACCTACGCCCTTTATCACTCCCCCTGTGGAAATTATAGAAGACGATCAACCCAATAATGTTTATACTAATCCTTTATATACTCAAGCTTACTTAAAAGAACATATAGGCGAATATGTCAAAGTTGAGTTTTTAATTGGAACCAATATGCTTATTGACAGAGAGGGAATACTTAAAGACGTTGGTATCAGTTATATTGTACTTCAAGAACCTGAAACTGACAATTTACTAATGGCTGATATCTACTCCATTAAATTCGCAGAATTCTTCTACTAAACACTAGGGACACTTACATATTGTATAGTGTCTCTTTTCATTTTCTTTCAATTTCTCATTGAGTCCTTCTTATTCAAGCGCTTGGTTTTATTTTGGATATTACATACCGCCTAAGTATCAACGAAAAGGGGGTATGCAAAAAAACAGGAAGGAAATCAGTTTGAAGAAAAATATAACTATTATTTTGTTCCTTTTGTTAGCGCTTGGTTTTTTACGCTTTAATTTTATGGATGCTTCTCAAGGAAAGCGATTGACTACTCATATTACTAATGTGACAGTAGAAAAAGAAATTACCGTTAACATCAATGGCATCCAAAAATCTTTTAGCCAGAAACCCTTTATTATCAATGGGTCAACTATTGTACCAATAAGAGAACTTTCAGAAGCACTGGGAGCAACTGTATCTTGGGAAGGCAATACCCAAACCGTTACCATCCTAAAAAATGACATCACTATTTCTTTACAGATCGGAAAAGAAACCGCTTATGTCAACGAACAAAAATATATTTTAAATGTCTCTCCACAATTATTAAACAATACCACTATAGCACCACTGCGATTTGTAAGTGAATCACTGGGCGCCGGTATAGAATGGAATGGAGAAACTTACAGCATTGACATCCATACAGAAGCTACAGAAACGATAACACCGGAAAAACCTGAACGAGCTGAAAATTCTAATGAAGTGAAACAATTTGAACCTTTTGAGATCTTCTATTTATATGATATGGACAATGACACTTTAAAATACATCACTGAAGACAAATTTACTGAGAAATTTGATGACATGTCTGAAGATGATCTTAATAAAGAATATGTATCCTTTAAACGTTTTGAAGACGGATCTTATAAAGCTTTAATCTATACGTTGGTCAACAAAAATTCGAAGAATAAGATGCTTGTCGCTCAAACATCCGGCAATATTGTTGATAATCAATATGTGGGCGACTGCCTATTAACCGTTATGGTGGTCCTGCAAAAAAGACAAATAGGATACGAAGCAACCTATAACTTTTCCTACAAAATGCCGGTTTTAGAAAATGAAAAACGATTAAATTTCTCACCTTATATACCATCTGAATAAAAGAGACACCTCAGGGTGTCTCTTTTAGTTATAAACTAGCCAATTTTCTCGATTTCAATGCCGGCTTTTCTGCCATTTAAATCTTGAGCATCCATGTTCTTGTCGGTTTCTTCCAGCTTTACAGCCAAAGTCTCTTTTATAATATAATCTTTATGGATATGGATAGATTTTACGACTTCTTCATCGGCATTATAATATATATGGATGTTATCCAATACTTCATAGTCATTATTCTTTCTCATCTGCTGAACTTTAGATACAAACTCTCTTGCCAGTCCTTCGTACACCAGCTCATCTGTAATGGTGGTATCCAAGACTGTAAAAAGATTGTTTTCCATGGTAATGGTAAAACCTTCTTTAGCACTAATGTTCACATTGATTAAGGCTTTATCCAGTTCAGTATTTTCCCCTTCAATATCCAATGTCATTTTGCCGTCTGCTTCTAGTTCAGCGATGGCTTTAGGAACGTCTGCTTGTGCCAATGCTTTTGCTAAAGATTTTACTTTCTTGCCCAATACAGGCCCTGCAGCTTTAAAGTCAGGCTTTAAGTTATAATTCATGTATTTATCAAGATTTTTTTCAAAAACTACTTCTTTGATATTCAGCTCTTCCATGATTAACTGACTCATATCACTAATAAGCGATTCATACTTCCCATCTACAATGATTCTATTGAGAGGCTGCCTTACTTTAATCTTCACTTGCTCTCTGGCCGAGCGCCCAAGCCCTACTAAATCTCTTACTAAGTCCATTCTTTCTTCAACTTTTTCTACAATTAAAGCTTCATCGCAGGTTGGATAATAAGCCAAATGCACAGATTCTTCTCCGGTTAATTTTTTATACATTTCATCAGATAGGAATGGTGCGAATGGTGCCATTAACTTGGTTACACCTACCAGAATCTCAAAAGTTGTATTATAAACCGATTTTTTATCTTCATTCAGCTCAGTACCCCAGAATCGTCTTCTGGCTCTTCTGATGTACCAATTGGATAAATCTTCATCTACAAATTCTTGGATCTTCCTTACTGCCTTCATGAGATCGTAAGATTCCATCTCATCAGTAACAGCCTTAACCAGTTTATTGTATTTGGATAATACCCATCTGTCCAATTCGGGTCTATGGGCGTATTCAACAAAGAAAGAAGATATATCCACTTTATCCGTATTGGAATACATGACAAAGAAGTTATATACATTCTTCAATGTACCGAAATATTTATTTTGTATTTCTTTTAAACCTTCTTCATCAAACTTGGTAGGCGTCCATGCCGGTGATACATGCAGTAAGTACCATCTTGTCGCATCTGCACCATACTTTTCAAATAGATTAAATGGATCTACCGTATTGCCTTTTGATTTTGACATTTTCTTGCCTTCTTTGTCTAAAATCAAATCATTGACCAATACATTCTTATAAGGCGATACCCCTTTAACAAAGCTTGAAATTGCCAAAAGCGAATAGAACCATCCTCTGGTCTGATCGATCCCTTCACAGATAAAATCTGCAGGGAATAATTCATTATCAAAATGCTCACTATTTTCAAAAGGATAATGATGCTGGGCGAACGGCATAGCACCACTATCAAACCAGCAGTCAATGACTTCACTGACTCTGGTCATAGAGCCGTCACACTTGCTGCATTTTAAGTGAACATCATCTACATATGGTCGATGCAGTTCAATACGCTCATCTATATCTTCAATGGCTTTTTCAACTAAATCTTTTCTCGATCCTACAGATTCAAGGTGCCCGCACTCACATCTCCAAATATTTAAAGGCGTTCCCCAATAACGGTTTCTTGAAAGTGCCCAATCATTTAAGTTCTCCAGCCAATTTCCAAATCTTTTTTCTCCCACATAGTCAGGATACCAATTGATAGAATTATTGTTTGCAATTAAACGGTCTTTAATTTTGGTCATTTCAATATACCAGCTTGGTTTTCCATAGTACAGCAGTGGTGTAGTGCATCTCCAACAGTGTGGGTAATTATGCTCCATTTTTTCTTTTGAAAACAGTTTGCCCTCTGAATGAAGCCATTTAATAATGTCAACATCACAATCCATAACAAACTGACCTTTCCAAGGTGTTGCCATATATTTTCCGTCTTCATTTACCGGATTTGGTACAGGTAAGTCATATTTTCTTCCCGTACGATAATCATCCTCACCAAATGCAGGTGCAGTATGGACAATTCCGGTTCCATCTTCTGTGGTTACATAATCATTACAAGTTATAAAGAATGCTTTTTTATCTACTTCAACAAAAGGCATCAACTGCTCATATTCTAAGTACTCTAAATCTTTACCTTTCATCGTTTCAAGGATTTCATAATCATCACCAAGTACTTTATTGGCTAAATCCTTTGCAACATAGAACAGGTTGCCTTGGGATTTTGCTTTTATATAGTCCACATTAGGATGCACTGTAAGGGATACATTTGAAGCCAGTGTCCACGGTGTAGTGGTCCATGCAAGAAAGTATTCTTCTGCATCTTTTCTTTTAAAAGCCGCTACCACCGTATTCGTTTTTACTTCTTTATATCCTAAAGCAACCTCATGAGAGGCTAATCCTGTTCCGCATCTTGGGCAATACGGTAAGATTTTGTGTCCATCGTAGATCATATCTTCTTTGAAAAATTTATCTAAAATCCACCAAACAGATTCTATATAGTCATTATCCAGCGTGATGTACGGATGATCTAAGTCTATCAGGTATCCCATTTTTCTTGTCATCTCACGCCATTGCTTTTCATAGGTAAATACGGATTCTTTACATTTTTTATTGAAGTTATCCATTCCATAAGCTTCAATTTCTTGTTTGTTAGACAGCTGCAGCTGCTTTTCTACTTCTATTTCTACCGGAAGCCCATGGGTATCCCATCCGGCTTTTCTTTTTACCTCAAAGCCCTTCATGGTCTTGTAGCGACAGACACTATCCTTTAATGTTCTGGCAATAACGTGATGTATTCCCGGCTTTCCATTAGCCGTAGGCGGTCCTTCATAAAATACAAATGAAGGCTGCCCTTTTCTTGTTGTGACACATTTACCAAGTAAGTCGTTATCATCCCATTGATCTGCTTGTAATGCCTGCACCTTTGCAATGGGCTTATCAGATAAATTCTCAAACATGATCCATTCCATCCTTTCAGTCTCTATTTCATAGTATTATGAGAGTTCATTAAAATTCAGTTAAATAAAAAAACCTAGGCTGCTGCCTAGGGACGATTTTTTAAAACCGTGGTACCACCCTTGTTATAAACAAGTATCATTCCTTGTTCATCACTCAAAATACGTAACGTGTATCGACGTGTTTTCTTACTATCCCTTCAAAAAACAAGCTCAAAGATGATTTTCGATTTGATCCAGCCGGCAATTTTCACCAACCATTGCCTCTCTTAAAACCTCAACAAACCTACTCTTCTTTTCATTGCCTTTTACATTGCCATTTTTACAATATATTTTAACAGATGCATCTAAATAGTCAAGTCATTGTTCAATTTTTATTGTTCAACTTTTATACGATAATACGTTCATTGACAATTTTTTCTTTTTTATACCTTTATAAAATGAATTATCATTAAATAATTTGAGGTATAGGATTATTCCTATACCTCATCTTTTAGCTTTTATGTAAGCCATATACTGACTTTTGTTTGATATAATTTTGTGCCCTTGTACTTGCTATGGCACCATCACTGACACAGGTGGCAACTTGCTTTATATCGCCTTTCCTTACATCTCCAATGGCATATACCCCTTCAATATTGGTTTCCATCCTATCATTAGTGATGATATATCCCTCATCATCTAAGTTGACTAATCCTTTAAATAAATCCGTATTGGGCAAATATCCTATATATTCAAAGCATGAATGACAAGGTACGGCAACCATATCATGTGTTTTAATGTCTTTTAAAATGACCTTTTCAAGTTTTTCATTACCTTCAAAGGCTTCTACTATTGTATTGGATTTAAAATGTATTTTGGGGTTGTTTAAGGCCAAAAGCTTAACATAAGGCTTACACTCCATGTGCTCCATATCATTATTCATGGTTACGGTGACTTCGTCAGCAAATTTAGCAAGAAAAACACTCTCTTCAAGTGCTTCGTCATTGGAACCCACCACTACTACTTTTTTGCACGTATTGGATGCAGCATCACAGGCTGAGCAAAATGAAATGCCCTTTCCAATATATTTCTCTTCATTCATTGCCCCGGTAGTCTTAGGCCTTTTCCCGGTAGCAATGATAACTACTTTGGTCTCATAGATATTTTTAAAGGTTTCAATTTTTTTAATGTGATCTAACAAGTCTATATTCTTAACATTTGTCAATTTAAACTGAACGGAATATTTTTTTGCTTGTTGATAAAACAGCTCTATTAAGCCTTTACCTGTAACACCTTCCGGAAAACCAGGATAATTATCAATTATGCTGGTTGTAACAGCCAGTCCACCAAGTAATGCTTGTTCAATAACCAATGTCTTAAACCGACCTCTACCAGACCATATGCTTGCTGCTAAACCAGCCGGTCCTCCCCCTATAATTACGATATCAAATTGACTCACGGGTTTATTTCTCATACCAAATTCCCCTTCATTAGGTGGTATTGTGTTTAAAAATACCACCTAAAGCTATGTCTAAAAACAACTATTACAATTTTTATTATCATTTAATTTTTCTCAATCATTATTTCCCATTCACCATCGTCTGCTTCATTAGTTTCTAAATTATACCCATTTCTAATTGCCCACTCAGGTATGTCTTTCATAGCACACATATGATCAACCGTTACAAACAGCATATCTTTTTTTTCCAGGTCATTCATAATTTTTTCAACTTTCATCAGAGGTGTTGGACATGCTTCTCCCACGCAAACCAATACAAATTTTTTCATTGTTACCTCCTCCATTATGAATCAATTTAAAGCCGGCTACTTAAGTTTTTCAATTGTAATTTCCCACTCTCCATAATTCACTTCTAACAACTCTGCATAATGCCCCTTATTATGTGCCCATTCTGAAATATTCTTTGAAGCACAAATATGGTCACATTGCACAACCAATTCATCCCCAATTTCCAGTTCCTTTATTGCATCTTCTGTTTTGATCACTAACGCCGGACAGGCTTCTCCTAAACAATTTAATACCTTTTCTCTCATACTCAATTCCTCCTTTTAATAATCAGAAATAATTTGGTTAATAATACAAAAGTAATAACTTAAATGGTTCATCCATAAGATTATGGCGTGTAAAAATTATGACTAGTTTGAATTTTCTGACAATACAAAAGGTACAAATACTACAAAGCGTTTTTTATAAAAAATTACAATTGAAATATTTTGGGATAAGAGATAGAAACTAATTATTGAAGTGATTCGATTTTTAGTGTATATTATATTTTTTACCACGTCTGCTTCATAATTTCAAGTCCTAAGAGGTATCTTTTTTTATAATATGCTTAAAAATATTTAAAAATGAATGGAAAATATAGAATTTTTTTTATTATAAAGTGCGTCCCATAAGAAATTTATTTTGCTAATTCCAATGATGGACGCACCACTGTTCATATATTATATCACGCCTTAGCCGTATTGGTAAGCCTTATGCCTCAACAAAAAACTTTCCAATAAAGCCTACTCTAACCGGCCCAACACTTTTAACAGCATTATAAACTTTTTTTGCATCTTCTTCCTTAAAACCGCTGCAAAGGTCAATCATGCTTGTCCCGGTTTTTGTTAATTCAACAGCTATTTTGCAAGCTTCTTCAACTGAGCTTACGCCCACTATATTTGTTTTAAACGAATCTGTTTCAAAAACAGCTTTATGGTTTTTAGAATCATATGAAGCTGTTTTTACAATATAAGCATATTTAACTTGATTCATTTTTCTCACTCCTTACCGTAATCATTTCAATCATTATCTCTTAATTTGTGATAACTCTTCTATTGCCTGTATCAGTCTTTCGACTTCTTCCTGTGTATTATATGGTGCGAAACTAACACGTACTACTCCGTCATTTCCCAGACCTAAAGTATTAACAATCAGTTCAAATGCCAAAAAATGTCCGTTAGCAACAAATAATCCTTTTTTTGCTAATGCTTTGCATATATCTTCCGAACTTATACCTTGGATGGTAAATGAAACTGTGGGGGTTTTTGAATACCCGTTAGGTGCGGCGTATATTTTTATTTGGGATATGTTTCTCAATCTTTCAACCAAATATTTTGATAATCTATCTTCATGTTCTTCAAAGCTTAACATGCCCGCAACGATATTTCTTCTCTTGCCTTCTATTCCGTCTAATTGATCCATCAAATGACTCTCGTGCCTTACGCCAACATCCGCAATAAACTCTACAGCCTGTGCAGCACCACAAGCAAAAGCAAAATTGGGTGTACCGGTTTCAAACTTGCCTGGAGAAACATCTTCGTTGGGAATAATTCTAAGAGTTTTCAGCTTTTTTGCTACATCACTTTTTGTATACAGTATGCCAAGATGCGCCCCGAAAAACTTATAGGCAGAACAGAACAGAAAATCCGTATCAATTTTTTTGACATCTATAGGTTTGTGAGAAGCATAGTGTACCGCATCAATAACCGTATAGGCTCCCACTTCATGAGCCATTTTAACAGCTGTTTCTACATCATTAATGGTCCCTATACCATTTGAAGCATATCCAATGGCAACCACTTTTGTCTTATCTGTGATCTTATGGGCTAAATCATCCATGTCTAAAATCAATTGATCTTTATCAATTTTTACACTTTTAATAACCACCCCTTTGTCTTCAAGCGCTATCCAGGGTGATCGATTGCACTCGTGATCTAAATCCGTGATTACGATTTCATCTCCTGCTTTTAGATCCCTTGCAATGGCTTGTGAAATCATAAAATTATTGGTTGTAGAACTATACCCAAAGGATATTTCGTCCCTCTCACACCCCAAGAATAGTGCCATGGTTTCTCTTGCATGGTCTAATAATTCATGGGTTTCTAAACTTGTAGCATAAAAGCCATATTTATTCGCATTGTGATGGATAAGATAATCACTTATTTTATCCACTACCTTCTGTGGCACCTGCGTACCTGCTGCTCCGTCAAAATAAGCGGCTTTAAATCCGTTAATCTCCCTTTTCAAACTCGGGAATTGTTCTCTTATATAAGAGATATCATATTTCATGGTAAGTCAATCCTTTCTCATCTTTTTTGTTATTCAGCCCATAGAACCTATCTCTATTACTTCCATTCATGACGTCAATGGCACCTCTTTCAACTTAAGAGCATTTAATAAATAATTACTCCAGATTGGCTACCACGTCTTTTATGACGCCATATTTTTCTATAGGCTCCACAATCATTGCCTTGGTCATTTTAGTCGTACAAGCCCGTCTGATTTCGCCGTTGATTCTCATAGTACATGAACCACACATTCCCCTATTACAGCGGTACCTTCTCACTGCTAAAGTTCTATCCAACCCTTCAAATATATCTAAAAGAACCTGCAGTACATTCTTATTTTCATCATATGGTATTTCATATTTCTCATAGGTTTTTTCCTCTTTATTTTGTTTTAAAATTTTTATGGCAGCCATCTCTTTTATTGTGTTTTTTTCTTTGCTTTCCAGTGTTTCTACGGGAATGTTTCGGACACTCATCTTGTTGCCTTCTTTTTTTACGATGGTATGTTTTTTCCATATAACATTATCTTCATGGGGATAGTCTTTTCTAAAATGATTGCCTCTGCTTTCATTACGAAATAGAGCAGATTTTGCAACTATTATTGCATTTTCAATTAAATTATAGAGTTCGAGTAGTTCCAATATTTCTAAATTATATATTCTTTCTCGATTTTTCAAGCAGATCCTATTGAATTTTTCATTCTTGATGAGAAGAATTTCATTGAGTGCTTTCTCTAAGCTGTCTTTACTGCGAATGATCCCTACTTTTTGGGACATCAACATTTGAAGCTCATTTTTTATCTTCAGGACATCTTCTCCGTCTTCATGTTCTTGCTCCGTTATTTCGCAAATCCTAGTACGCTCTTTTTGGAGCTGTTTTTCATTAATGGGAATATTTTTAACCGTCTGGGCATATTCAGCCGCATTTTTTCCTGCAGTCATTCCAAAAACCACCGCAGCGGTTAAAGCATTGCTGGAAAGTCTATTTGCACCATCCAAACCTCCTGTACATTCTCCCGCCGCATATAATCCTTTAACGGTGGTTCTACCCTTCTCATCTATCCTTATGCCTCCGCACTGATAGTGGGCACTCGGTACCACTTCCAGCGGTGTGGCCAACATATCTATACCATTCATAATCAAATAACGATACAATGGGCCTACCAATCCCATAACCTTTTCTTTACTGCATTTTCTTAAGTCTATTATAACACCGCCATGCTCCGACCCTCTTCCCTCTTCTATTTCGGTATATATCGCCCTTGTTAAAATATCTCTCGTCGTATTTTCTTTCCTTTCGAAATCATATTTATAGGCAAATCTTTCACCTAATCCATTGACGAGTTTTCCTCCAATCAGATTGTCATAATACACTTCTTCAGGGATAACTAAGCCCTTTAGTGCCTTTGGGTAGATAAGGGCATGGGGATAAAACTGAATGAATTCCATGTCAATCAATTCTGCCTCAGCCTGATAGGCGAGTACCACTCCATCTCCGGTAGAATCAAGGGAAGCATCTGAAATATTGTACAGGGCCTCATTGCCTCCTGTAGCTATAACAACAGACTTTGCCCGAATACCGATAAACTTCCCTCTTTTGAAATCTACGCCGCAAGCCCCGCTAACCGTATGATTTGAAGTCAGCACTTTCGTTATCATAACATCTTCCATGATATGGATGCCCAGTCTTTTAACTTCTTTATAAATTGGAAAGGATAATCCTGTACCACTTCCTTCAATCCATAAGCAGCGAAAATGGGTACTCCCACTTGCTGCGTATTGAAAGAATTCTCCATTTTCTTTTTTGAATTTTACACCATATGCTTCTAGGCCTTTAATATTCTCAGGCGCTTTTTCCGTAAGGGTTGATACCAATGAAATATCATTGATATACCGTCCGGCATTCATCGTATCTTTGATGTGTTCCTTTGGGCTGTCTTCAGAATGAAAGGATGCCTGGATACCGCCTTCTGCCATAGGGGTATTTCCGCTTCGCCCGGCGCAGCCCTTTGAAACTAATAATATGCTATCCGTAATCTTTTTTGCTTCTATGGCTGCAAGCCCTCCTGCCGTGCCGCCACCGATCACCAATACGTCTACCTCAATGATATTATTTACCATTCTACACCCCCTAATAAAAGCCTTCATATTTCTTGACATAAACTCAATAATAAATCATGACCGCACGTAAACCGTGCGGTATGATTCAGCCTTACAAAAAAACAGGCTTCTTTATATGTTATTTTTCGTCTGCATTGGTGTTTAAATCATATAATATTTACATTAAACTATCTAAAATTCTCCATATCCTGAATAAATAAATCTAGTATTTTTTTACCGTTCTCTCCTGCTAATTCAATAAATTTATCTTCTGCCTTAGCACTGGCTTCTATAAATTTTTCTTTTTCTTCCGCAGAAAGCTCAATAATCTCTGTCGTTCCTGCTGCTTTAATTTC
Source organism: Clostridia bacterium (assembly GCA_028279945.1). GTDB lineage: Bacteria > Bacillota > Clostridia > Peptostreptococcales > JAAYPU01 > JAKSCF01. The sequence goes on along the minus strand of JANQMT010000172.1, from coordinate 4,768 downwards.
TTCTAATGCTTCTGCTGTTTGAACGCCTTGCTGCTCAATAATTAACGCATTAACTTTTAGAAAAACTTTATTTAGCTTTTCTTGATCTTCATGACTTAAAGAATCCCAAAAATCAGGATTACTGGCAATTATATCTACTACAACTGTGTGATTGGACAGCGTTAGGTATTTTTGAACTTCATAAAATTTATTGCTGTTAATAATAACGATTGGATTTTGTTGTCCATCCACCATGTTGAGTTGTAGAGCACTATATACTTCTGCAAATGAAATGGGTGTTGGGTTTGCCCCTAAAACACGAACGCCTTCTATGTCCATTGGTGATTCCATTACTCTTATCTTTAAACCTTGAAAATCTTCTAATGTCCTTATAGGCTTATTGCTTGTCCAGCAACTAAAGTCCTCCAATATCCAATCCAATGCCTTCACGTTTTTTTCTTCCAGCATCTTATTTAATTCTTTAGTCGCATTACCTTCACGTAATACCTTTGCATTAAGCTCTTTATCTTCATCAAACATAAAGTTCATTGAAAAAGCTTGTACTTCCGGCACTACATTTCCAATGAAAGGTGCTGCTACTATTGCAAATTCAACACCACCATTTTGAGCCAATTCCAGTCTTGTCGTATCATCACCTAATTGCTCTGCAGGATATAACTCAATTTCTACTTTTCCTTCAAACTCCTGCTCAGCATATTCTTTGAATTTTTTTGCATACGTATCAAGCATGTCGTCATTTCTTCCACTATGGGCTAACTTCCAAACCATTACTTCTTCAGAGTTTGTTTCTCCAGACTCATCCGGACTTGGTGCCCCACATCCAGTAAAAGCTACTACCATTACCAGAATTAAACTCATTAGAGATACAACCTTTTTTAGTGATAAAATTTTCATAAAAATCATCTCTCCTCATATAATTTTATTATTTAAATAGTCTATATGCTGTTGATATTTCAGGTACTAACATGATCAGCAAAGAGACTATAAAAAACATAAATAAATATACCGGCAAACCTTTTATTATTTTTAAATAAGGCTTATCAAAGGCTGCACATGCAACAAAAATGTTTGAACCAAAAGGCGGAGTAACAGAACCTATAGCAGCTTGTACTGAAACAATTATGCCAAGGTAAATAGGATCAATTCCTGCTTGCATAGCCACAGGAAAAAAAATCGGTAATAATATAAGCATTGCAACTATTTGGTCGACGAACATACAGCTAACGAAAAAGAATAATGTAACGACTATAATAATTTTAACAGCGGAAGGATCAACCCCTAAAACAGCTGTTGTAAGCATCTGGGGAATTTGCAAATACGTGATCATCCATGTAAAAGCTTGTCCTGCAGATATCAATATAAACACTGTAGCTGTCATAACACCTGTGGATAAAGCTATGCTGTATAAATCACTTAGTTTGACGGTTTTGTAAACAATCATTTCACATATTATTGCATAGAAAACTGCTACGGCAGCTGCTTCTGTTGGACTAAAGATGCCTGAATATATGCCGCCTACAATTACAATAGGAAATCCTAACGCTAATATGGATTTTTTTGTTATAATAAACTTTTCTTTAATCGTCGTTTTCTTGCTTCTTGGAATATTATTTTTTCTGGCATGATAATAATTATAAAATGCAAATATACCAAATACCATTAAGCCAGGTACAATCCCTGCCATAAACAATTCACCTACGGAAGTACCTGTCAAAACACAATACATAATCATATTAATACTCGGTGGTATTAAGGTAGCTATTGTAGCAGAGCTGATGATTAACGCATCTGTATTTTCTACACTGTAACCATTCTCTATCATCTTATCTCTCATAGGCTTCCCAATTGCTACTACTGTAGCGTTTGCAGAACCTGATATTGCCCCAAATATCGTACAAGCTCCGGCAATAGTAATTGCTAGTCCACCATAGATATGTCCACAGTATCCTTTAACTAAATCTACTAATCTGTTAGAGGTATGGCCCTTACTCATAATATCAGCTGCAAATATAAACATAGGAATGGCTAGAAGTACATATGTAGACACCCCGTTAATGAATTGCTGAACCACAAGTATTAAGTCCAAATTAGGAACATATATGCTCATAATGACTAATGCACATACCGTCATAGGCATAAACATTGGATAACCCATTAATAAAAAATAGATTAAAATAAATATTATAAGAAAAGACATATTTTTTCCTCCAATCTCAGTTATTCATGTTGCTTAAATCTTCCAATGTATATATCCTTTTCTTTTATATTTAAAATAAAAATGACCAGATATTGAATGGCTGTAAAGAATATACCTAAGCACACCAATCCTGTTATTAGGTAAACGGGAATCCCTAATGCCGGACTCACCCGCCCTGATGCAATGGTGGAAAGCATATATCTATATGCGATATAGCACAACCAAAATAAAGTTATACTTGTAAAGGAAGAAATTAATAATGCAATAATCTTTTTTACTTTTAGAGAGGAATGGTCATAAAAAGCCGAAACTTTTACATGCTTGTCTATTCTTGCTACATAACTCATACCCATAAAGGTAACTAAAACGATTAAATATCGTCCTATTTCTTCAGCAAAAATTAAACTGCTGTCGAAGACTAATCTTGCTGTTACATTGCTCACTAATATCAATGACATCCCCATAATACTAAAAGCTAAAATACTCTCTTCCATTTTATAAATAAAAGTATCAATTTTTTTTAAAGCATTCACGTTTTACCTCCTTTGAAGTTATTATCATTATTAGTCATTGTTACTGTAGTAAACTGAAGCCATATAATCATAGATCAGATTAGCAGCAACATTGGATGTCAGCTCCTTATGATCTGTCATTGGATTCACTTCAACGATATCTATGATATCAACATATGGTGCTACTTCCTTAATAAAGGTTGACAGCTGATAGGATGAAATTCCGGCAGGCTCTTGGCCTCCTGAGCCTAAAGCAAATGCTGTATCCAAAACATCTATATCAACCGTTAAATATATATGGTCTGTTCCTTTTTTAGCCAATTCCAAAGCCTTTTTTGCTACAGCTTCTACACCTTGGTCAAATACTTCCTTTGGGGGAATGATAGTCATTTTGCTTTCTTTAATGAATTCATAATGCTCCGGGTAATTATATCCTCTGGGACCTATCTCAACGACATTCTCTCCGGAAATTCGTTCAAGCTCTATAGCACGTCTTATTTGACTGCTCCCTGAATATTTGCCTTGGACTTCTGAGTAGTATTTGATATCTAAGTGTGCATCAAAGTCTATAATGCCAATCTTTCCTGATGTATTTTCATATAACGATAGTATCCCCGGCCATGTTATGGAGTGATCACCTCCTAATAATATAGGCGTATATCCCTGTTGGAAAATTATATTAATGTTATTTTTTATTTCTTCTATTGTTTTCTCATGGCTATATCTACTGATATGATCTGTGTTTCCAAAGTCTTTAAAATCTATTTTTGAAAAATCAATGATTCTATTATTAACCACATCAAATATTTTATTTTCTTCAAACCTTGATTGAATACCGGCTATAGCCTTTCTTATGCTGTCCGGAGCATACCTTGCCCCCGGCCATCCTCTTCCGGCAGAAGTATCGTATGTTATTCCATATAACCCAAATCTGTTTCTTGACAATTTTCTCCATCTCCTTTATAGATATTTCTCCAATAAAGTGCCATAACCCTTAATACTACCTTTATATCCAATTTTCTTTAATGCAGACCATAAAGTTACTTGATTACTTGAAAGTGCAGGTTTTTTTAATTTTTCTTCTAAATATGGAATGGCCTCTATTGTATTGGAATTGGTACAAGTTATAAAAGTACAGTCCGACGCCTCAGAGTCCATTTCCATATGAAGCTCTATATATTCCTCAGCTGTAATTTTTGCAATGTCTTGATCTTTCAAACATTCTTTTCCTCTGATGTTTATAACTTTTATTCCGTTTCCTTCTAAAAACATTTTTTCTTTTAGATTTAATTCTTCTAAATATGGAGAAGCGACTGTTATGGTCTTACATTTAAGTTCTTTTAATGCTTCAAGCAAACCACTAGATGTCGTAGTAGAAGGAATACCACCGCTTGCTTCTGTAATTTTCTGAGCCAGCATTCTATCCCATTCAATTCCTTTAATAAAGCTTCCTGCAGTACAGCCAAAAGCTATCACATCAACCTCAGCCGACGCCAACTTTGTGGCAGCCTCCTCTACTTGCCCTGACTCCAGCATGTCAATAAGCCCTTGCTCTGTAGAATTGTCATCCTTAAGGGAAATGCGTGCTACATGAAACGACACTGAATCCGGAAGGGCTATATGCCATTCTCTCTCCATCGTAAGACTTGATGCAATATAAATGGCCCCCACTTTTGCTTCCCAATTTTTAGCTTTTTTTTTCATATCTTATACCTCCTGCTCAACAAATTAATGACATAATTTGTTGACTAAATATTTCTATGCTGTTACATTTTAAATCGCAAAAACTATGCCAATTTTAATGCATTAAACAGAACCAATCTAAGTTAATTCTTTACCTTTTTTGTGTTTTCCATTAACCTCAACTTATAAATCCCTTTCTTTTTTAACATTTTATGTAAAATTGTAAATTATTTTTACGTTTGAGCGGCTTCTATTCTTTGAAATTTTAAAAAATTCAAATTTTTCATACAAATATGCAACTTATGTTGATTTTAAATGCTTCCATACAATAATTCCCCATCAATCCTGTTGATTTTTAAGTCAAAAGAATCATAAA